>NZ_JBHVGU010000009.1:203536-275427 GCF_042800575.1 Streptomyces sp. NPDC057616 | reverse complement strand
GGGCGGTGACGCCCGCCAGCGCCCGCTCCAGCAGGGCCCGCCGGTCGGTCAGCTCCACGTCCAGCAGGGACTCGTCGGCCAGGGCCAGCAGGTCGAAGGCGACGAAGGACGACGGGGTCCGCTCGGCGAGCGTGCGCACCCGGGAGTCGGCGGGGTGGATGCGTTCGGTGAGCGCGTCGAAGTCGAGCCGTCCCTCCCGGGCGATCACGATCTCCCCGTCCAGCACGCACCGCTCGGGCACCCGCTCCTTCAGGGCGGCGACGAGCTCGGGAAAGTACCTGGTCAGGGGCTTTCCGGTACGGCTGCCGAGCTCGACCTGGTCGCCGTCGCGGAACACGATCGCCCGGAACCCGTCCCACTTCGCCTCGTACTGCATGCCCGCGGGAATCTTCGCCACCGACTTGGCGAGCATCGGCTTCACGGGTGGCATCACCGGCAGATCCATGGTTTCGATTCTGCGCGCAAGTGCCGTCTGCCGCCCGGTGTGCGAGGTGTGCACGAGGCGCCTACCGTTGCCGCATGGGTGCAGCGGTGGAACTGGAGGCGGGCGGCCGCACGGTCCGGCTGTCCAGCCCGGACAAGATCTTCTTTCCCGAGCGCGGTTTCACCAAGCTGGACCTCGCGCGCTACTACATCGCGGTCGGCCCCGGCATCCTGCGCGCCCTGCGCAACCGGCCCACCACCCTGGAGCGCTACCCGGACGGGGTGACCGGCGAGTCCTTCTTCCAGAAGCGGGCGCCCAAGAACATGCCCGACTGGATCCCGACCGCCCACATCACCTTCCCCAGCGGCCGCAGCGCCGACGAGATGTGCCCGACCGAGGAGGCCGCCGTGCTGTGGGCCGCCCAGTACGGCACGCTCACCTTCCACCCCTGGCCGGTGCGCCGCGACGACGTCGACAGCCCCGACGAACTGCGCATCGACCTCGACCCGCAGCCCGGCACCGACTTCGACGACGCCGTCCGTGCGGCCCACGAACTGCGCGCCGTCCTCGACGAGTTCGGCGGCCTGCGCGGCTTCCCCAAGACGTCCGGAGGCCGCGGCCTGCACGTGTTCGTGCCGATCGAGCCGCGCTGGACCTTCACCCAGGTCCGCCGGGCCGCCATCGCGGTGGGCCGCGAGCTGGAGCGGCGGATGCCGGAGCAGGTCACCATCAAGTGGTGGAAGGAGGAGCGGGGCGAGCGCATCTTCGTCGACTACAACCAGACGGCGCGGGATCGCACCATCGCCTCCGCCTACTCCGTGCGCCCCCGCCCGCACGCTCCCGTCTCCGCGCCGTTGACCTGGGACGAGGTCGGGGTGGCCCACCCCCAGGACTTCGACATCGCGACCATGCCCGCGCGCTTCGCCGAACTCGGCGACGTGCACGCGGACATGGACGAGCGGCGCTTCTCCCTGGAGTCCCTGCTCGAACTCGCCCGCCGGGACGAGCACGACCACGGGCTGGGAGATCTGCCGTACCCGCCCGAGTACCCCAAGATGCCGGGGGAGCCCAAGCGGGTCCAGCCGAGCCGGGCGAAGAAGACGACTCCTGGGAAGCCGGAGACGGCTGCTCCGCCCGCGGAACCTACAACTCCTTGATCCGGATGTCCCGGTAGGAGATCACGTCGGTCGTGCTGTGCACCTGCAGTCCCACGTAGCCGGAGGCGAAGCGGCGTCCGTCCGTGCCCGGGTCGTCCGAGCGGGGCGGGTAGAACTCCTGGCCGCCGGTGTTGTCGAACTCGTTGAGCAGCACGCCGTTGCGGTAGACCGAGTAGTGCTGGCCCACCACCCGGATCTCGTAGTCGTTCCAGGTGCCCTTCTGGGTGACGCCGGCACCGGCGAGCCCCACCCGGTCGAAGCCGTAGATCGAGCCCGTCTTGTACATGTCGCCGTCGGGCCGGTCGAGCACCTGCACCTCGTGCCCGTACTCGATGGCGACCCACTCGGGCCGTGACTCCTGCGGATGGTCGTGGACCCACGGGAAGCGCACGAACACACCGGCGTTGGCGTTGCCCGTGCCCGGTGCGTCGTCCCGCCACTGGAGCTTGAGCGAGAAGTCGCCGTACTTGCGCTGCGGGAACCACAGCATGCCCAGGCCGTCCCTGGTGGTGCCGCTGGTGATCGAGCCGTCACCGTTCAGGCCGAACGAACCGCCGCCCACCTGCTCCCACTTGGCAAGGGACGCCGCGGTGCCGTCGAAGATCGTGCGGTAGCCCGCGGTCTGGCCCGGCCTGCCGATGCCGGACTGCCGGGCGGCCTTCTGCACGGCCTTGTACTCGCGCCGGTCGACGACGCCTTCCCTGAGCAGCTTGTCGAGGACCGTCTTCACGTGCTTCAGGAACAGCGCCTGGGACGTCCACTCCTTCTCGTCCTCGATCAACTCGTTGATACGGCACCGGTTGTCGGTGACCCGGTTCGGCACGCCCGAGTCGACCGTGCCGACGATGACCGTCAACCGCTCGTCGTACTCGGGGCAGTTGGGCGGAGGCACGCCGCCGCCCGGCACCACCGTGAAGCTGACGGTGCGCGCCGCGGAGGTGTTGCCCGCCTTGTCGCTCGCCCGGTACGCCACGGTGTGGCTGCCGGTGCGGTCGACGGTCACGGGGGCGGTGTACGCGAGGTAGGGCCCGCCGTCGAGCGAGTACTCGATCTTCTCGACGCCCGAACCGCCCTCGTCCGCCGCGCTCACGGTCACCTTGGCGCCGCCGACGTAGGCGCCGTCCGAGTTCCGCGTCCCGTCGACGGTCACACCCGTCACCGGCGGGGTGGTGTCCTGCGCGGGCGGAGCCACGACCGTGAACGTGACGCTCTTCTCGGCCGCCGCGTTGCCCGCCTTGTCGGTGGCCCGGAAACGGACCTCGTGGGCGCCGAGTTGATGCACCATCACGGGCGTGGTGTACGGCTGCCAGGCGCCGGAGTCGACCGCGTACTCGATGGTGTTGACCCCGGACCCGGTGTCGGAGGCGGAGACGGTGACCGTGGCCATGTCGAGGTAGTTCCCCTCGGCGTCCTTCTCCCCGCTGACCACCGCCGAGGTGTCCGGCGGCGTCGTGTCGTCCGTGGGCGGTGCGACGACCGTGAACGTGACGCTCTTCTCGGCCGCCGTGTTGCCCGCCTTGTCGGTGGCCCGGTAGCGGACCTTGTGGCTGCCGACCTGGTCGACCACGACCGGAGCGGTGTACGGCTGCCAGGCGCCGTCGTCCCCGACGGCGTACTCGACGCGGTCGACCCCGGAGCCGCCCGGGTCGGTCGCGGTGACCGCCACGCTCGCCGAACCGACGTACTGGCCCTGGGCGTTCTGCGTGCCGCTCACGGCCGCCGACGTCTCGGGCGCGGTGGTGTCCTCGCCGCCGCCCTCGGTCACCGTGAGGATGCCCTGCATCTGCCCGTGGCCGGGGATCGTGCAGTGGTAGAAGTACCGGCCCGGGGTGAGTGTGACCTCGGCGGTGTGCCGGCCGCCCATGGCGTCGTTCGGGTTGGCCAGGATGTTGAGTTCGACGTCGCTGTTGAACTCCGGGTCCGACGTCACGAACGTCAGCGTGTGCGGCATGCCCATCGTGTTGCCGGTCGCCGCGCTGTTCTCGAAGACGATCGTCGCCCTGCCCGCGACCGCCGTGGTGGGCGCGGATCCGTACTTGGTGATGTCGTCACCGGCCGTCCAGGTCAGCACCTGGTCCGCGACGGCCTGCCCCGACCCGGCCCGTTCGGGCTGCGCGCCCGCCGTCGACTGGAGCCCGAGCATCATCAGTACGGCGGCCAGCAGCGCCGTCAGGAGTCTTCCTTGCCGCATCACTGCCCTCCCCGTGCGAGTTGCCCGGCGGCCGGGGTCGGCCCGCCACCGGTGTAAGTGACCCGCCACAGCGCCGACTTTGCGTCCGAGGTGAAGAAGCCGCGGCCGTAGTCGAGGACGTAGAGCGCCCCGTCCGGGCCGAACTTCCAGTCCATGAGGTTCTTGATGCCGTCGTTGCCGATCGGCACGATCTTCTTCAGCGACTCCGAGTGCACCGGCAGACCGCCGTCGCCTTGCGTGTTCGGGTCGGTGATCACCGCGTTGCGTGGCTGGTCGGCGTCGTAGAAGTCGCCGACGAACCACTTTCCGTCCCAGTACGAGGGCCACTTCGCCGCGCTGGGGTTCGCCGCGTCGTAGCGGTAGACCGGGCCGTTCATCGCGGCCTGCCCGCCGCCCTTGAGCCACGGCAGGAGGTAGGTGGCCTCGTCCTGCTTGTACGACGGGACGCCGTCGGCGTCGCGCGGGTAGTCCGGGGCGCCGCCCTGCGGCGAGTACCAGATGTTGTTGCCGGTGACCGGTGGGAGGTTGACCAGGCCGTCGTTGTTGGGCGACTCGTTCTTCGGGTGGTCGCAGTCGTACCAGCCCAGCGGCTTGGACGGGTCGGGCAGATTGCGGTCACGGTAGGGCTGCTTGTTGCCCATGCAGTAGGGCCAGCCCCGGTTGCTCGCCTTGGTGATGACGGCGAACGTGTCGTACTTGGCCGGGCCCCAGGTCGTCGACGGTGCGCCCGCGTCCGGGCCCACCCAGCCCGCGTAGAGGATGTCGGTCCGCTTGTCGACGAAGATCCGCGCGGGGTTCCTGACCCCCATCACATAGATCTCGCCGCGCGTCTTGCCGCCGCCCTCGGCGCTCTCCTTGCCGGTGAAGAGGTTGCCCTCCGGCAGGGTGTACGTCCCGTCCGGCTCCGGGTGGATGCGCAGGATCTTGCCGTTGAGGTTGTGGGTGTTGCCGGCGGTGCGGCGCGCGTCGGCGAAGGAGACGCCCTTGTAGTTGGGCTGCGGGTTGTTGCCGGAGTAACCGTCGCTGAAACCGCTGGAGTTGTTGTCGCCGGTCGCGATGTACAGGTTGCCCTTGGAGTCCCAGGCCATCCCGCCGCCCGCGTGGCAGCAACTGTGCACCTGCACCGGCCACTTGAGCAGGACCTTCTCACTGCTCAGGTCCAGCTTGTTCGTGGCGAGGTCGAGGGTGAAGCGGGAGACGCGGCGCTCGGCCATCTGCGTGTCGCGGTTGAGCTGGGAGTGCGGCGTGTAGTGCAGGTACACCCAGCCGTTCTGCTCGAAGGCCGGGTCGAGCTCGATGCCGAGCAGGCCCTCCTCGACCTTGACCAGCTCGTCGCCGCCGCCCTTGTTGCCGAAGACGGTCAACTCGCCCGCCAGTGTGACCTTCTTGGTCTTCGGGTCGTAGACGTGGATCTGGCCCTTGCCCTTGCCGACGTCGGGGTTGTTCCAGTCGGTGATCACGGGCTGGGAGGAGTCGGCGCCGCCGCGGCCGATGTAGAGCACGCGCCCGTCGGGGGCGGTCACCAGGCCGTGCGGTTCGCCGATCTGGTCGCTCTGGCCGGGCTGGTTGGGCTGGGTGAGGCGCTCGGCCTTGTAGTTGGCGTTGATCGTCGCCTTGCAGTCCGCCTGCGCCAGCCGGGTCGTCCACAGCAGGGCGCCGCGCAGATGGTCGCGGAAGTCGGTCTCGTCGTACGAGGACACCGTGCCGCCCATGCCGGTGTAGAAGGAGCGGCCGCCGTCGTAGTCGCGGCACCAACTGACCGGATGGTCCCAGCCGTTGGCGCTCGTGCCCGGCCGGTACGTCGACTCGCGCACCCGCGCGACGGTGTGCACGTCGCCCGAGGGGTTCTTCACCCAGTTGAACCACTGGTCGGGCCGCTTCCACTGCAGCGGCAGGTCCTTGGTCGCCGGGTGCTGCCGGTCGCCGACCTCGACTACCGCGCGCTGTACGGCAGTTGGGCTGGACGCGGCGGGCCGGGCGCCGACCAGACCGGTGAACCAGTCCGAGTACGGCTCCGCGCGGGCCGCGTCATGGATGCCGACGAAGCCGCCGCCCGCCTCCATGTAGGCCTCGAGACCCGCCTCCTGGTCCGGGTCGAGGACGTCGCCGCCGCCGGTGAGGAAGACGATCGCGTTGTAGCGGCCCAGCCGGGTCTCGTTGGTGAAGACCGAGGCGTCGTCGGTGGCCTCGACCTTGAACCGCTCCTTCGCGGGCCCGGACAGGCCGATCATCTCGATCGCCTCGATGCCCGCGTTCACGACCGGCGACTCGTCCCCGGCCGCCGCGGAACCGTAGAAGATCAGCACCCGTACATTCGCGCCGCCCGGCGGCGACTTGACGGACATCGTTGTCGGGGATGGGTCGGGGGCCGGCCGCGCGTGGGCGACGGGCCCTGAGAGCAGTCCGGCGCCGAGCACCCCTGCCGCCAGTGTGGCCGCCCAGGCCCGTCCGCCCGTGTGTCTCGCGCTCCTTGTGCTCAACCCTCGTAAGTGCATGGGCACCTCCTCGGTCACAGCAACAACGCCAAGGAAGCTAGACCCCTTTGCACAACTCGCCAATACCTATGACCGCAATGGGACGAACTTTGTCCTGAGTGTGGATAAACGCTTGAGGGGGCTGTACCGTCTCACAGGTTCACCACAGCTTCGTCTCGGCAAATTCCGTACCAGGGTGGGGAGTTCTGCATGGACAGACGTGGTTTCAACCGGCGCGGAGTGCTGCTCGGCGGTGCGGCGGTGGCGACATCGTTGTCCCTGGCACCGCAGCCCGCACGCGCCGCCGGGCCGGTGAGGACCGCTCCGGCCGGAGGCGAGGTCAGGCACATCAAGCTCTACGCCGAGCGGCTCGCCGGCGGGCAGATGGGCTACGGCTTCGAGAAGGGCAAGGCGTCGATCCCCGGGCCGCTCATCGAACTCAACGAGGGCGACACCCTGCACATCGAGTTCGAGAACACCATGGACGTGGCCGCCAGCCTGCACGTCCACGGCCTGGACTACGAAATCTCCAGCGACGGAACGAAGTTGAACAAGAGCGACGTCGAGCCCGGCGGCACCCGCACCTACACCTGGCGCACCCATGCGCCCGGCAGGCGGCCCGACGGCACCTGGCGCGCGGGCAGCGCGGGCTACTGGCACTACCACGACCACGTCGTCGGCACGGAGCACGGCACCGGCGGCATCCGCAACGGCCTCTACGGCCCCGTGATCGTCCGCCGCAAGGGAGACGTCCTGCCCGACGCGACGCACACGATCGTCTTCAACGACATGACGATCAACAACCGGCCGCCGCACACCGGACCCGACTTCGAGGCGACCGTGGGCGACCGGGTCGAGTTCGTGATGATCACGCACGGCGAGTACTACCACACCTTCCATCTCCACGGTCACCGCTGGGCGGACAACCGCACCGGCCTGCTGACCGGGCCGGACGACCCCAGCCAGGTCGTCGACAACAAGATCGTTGGGCCCGCCGACTCCTTCGGCTTCCAGGTGCTCGCGGGCGAGGGCGTCGGGGCCGGCGCGTGGATGTACCACTGCCACGTCCAGAGCCACTCCGACATGGGGATGGTCGGGCTGTTCCTGGTGAAGAAGACGGACGGGACGATTCCGGGGTACGAGCCGCATCATCACTGATCCGCACCCGCCCGCAGCGGGCCTGTGAGCGCTCTCACCCAGCCGCCCGCCTGGGGTTATCCTGATCGGCATCCGCCGATGAGGAGCCCGAAGTGACCGACACAGCGCCGCGACCCACACTGGAGGCCGTGGCCGCCCGGGCGGGCGTGTCCCGGGCGACCGTCTCCCGGGTGGTGAACGGCGGCGACGGGGTGCGCGAACCCCTCGTCGAGCGGGTGCGCCGGGCGGTGGAGGAGCTCGGGTACGTGCCGAACCAGGCCGCACGCAGCCTGGTGACGCGACGGCACGACGCCGTCGCCGTGGTCATCGCCGAACCGGAGACCCGCGTCTTCGCCGACCCCTTCTTCGCCCTCCAGCTGCGCGGCATCAGCAAGGAGCTGACCGCCCACGACAACCAGCTGGTGCTGCTGCTCACCGAGGGCCGTGACGACCACGCCCGGGTCGGGCGGTACCTGGCGGGCGGCCATGTCGACGGCGCCCTCGTCTTCTCGCTGCACCTCGCCGACCCGCTGCCCGGGCTGATCCAGCACGCCGGAGTGCCCACCGTGTTCGGCGGACGCCCCGGCTGGAGCGACGGCCGCAGCGACGCGGTGTACGTCGACTGCGACAACCGCGCCGGGGCGCGCGAGGCGGTGGAGCACCTGGTCTCCCTCGGCCGCACCCGGGTCGCGCACATCACCGGGCCGCTCGACCAGACCTCGGCGGCGGACCGGCTCGACGGCTTCCGGGACGCGCGGGTCGACGCCGATCCGCGGCTGGTCGTGGAGAGCGACTTCACGCCGGCCGGGGGCGAGCGGGCCATGCGGGAACTGCTGGAGCGGCGGCCCGACTTGGACGCGGTGTTCGCCGCCAACGACCTGACCGCCGCGGGTGCCCTGCGGGTGCTGCGCGAGCACGGGCGGCGGGTGCCGCAGGACGTGGCAGTCATCGGCTTCGACGACATGCTGCCGGTGGCCGAGCAGAGCGATCCGCCGCTGACGACCGTGCGTCAGGACATCGAGGAGATGGGGCGGTTGATGGCCCGGCTGCTGCTGCGGCGGCTCGGGCAGCGGGCCCCTGCGGAGGGGGAGGCGGGCCCGCCGTCCAGCGTGGTGCTGCCTACCACGCTGGTACGGCGCGCCTCGGCGTAGCGCTCCGCGGGTTGGGCGGTTGTGCGGGCTGTGGCTGTGGCTGCGGCTGTGGTTGTGGCTGTGCGGTTGTGCCGTGTTGGGGTTCGTCTTCGGGTGCGGTCGCGTCGGGGCTGGGCGCGCAGTGCCCCGCGCTCCTGAGGGGCGCTCCCCTGACGCGGCGCCCCCTGCTTACGTCTGCTGCGGGGCGCTCTTGATTACTGCGAAGCGGGCGCCGTAGGGGTCGGACAGTTTGGCGATGCGGCCTACGCCCTCGATGTCCATGGCCGGGGCGCGGACGGTGCCACCCAGCTGGCGGGTCAGGGCGACCGCGGCGTCCGCGTCGGCGACCTCGAAGTACGGCAGCCAGTAGGCGCTCTGCTCCGCGGGGTCGTCGGCCAGGTCGACGATTCCGCCGAACATGGAGTCCTCGCCGGCGCCCTCGGGGTTGATGCACGTGTACGTGCCGCCGGGGAAGGCCACCGCGGAGGTCTCCAGGCCCAGGGTCTCGTGGTAGAACCAGGCAGCCTGCGCCATGTCGAGGGTGTAGAGCTCGACCCAGCACAGGGCGCCGGTCTCGTTGGCCTTGTCGACGCCCTTGGTGCGGCCCGGCTGCCAGATGCCGAAGGGCACGCCCGCCTTGTCGCCGAGGATCGCCATGCGGCCCTCGCCCATCACGTCCATGGGCTGCATGAGCACCTTGCCGTGTGCCTGCTCGGCCGCCTTGGCGGTGGCGTCCGCGTCGGCGCTCTGGAAGTAGACGGTCCAGGAGGGCGGCCCCTGCTCGGGGGTGGTCTGCATGCCGCCGGCCACGGTCCTGCCGTCCAGCTGGAAGAAGCCGTAACCGCCGGCGTCCGGACCCGCCGACTGGAACTGCCAGCCGAAGAGACCGCCGTAGAAGGTGGTGGCGCCGTCGATGTCGGAGGTGCCGACGTCGAGCCAGTTCGGAGCGCCGTTGACGAAACGGGTGGTGAGCATCTCGCCCTCCTCGGAAGGGTCCCGTTCTCTGCACTGCCGAGTCTTGCACCCCGCACTGACAATCGCTGCCGGAGCGTCCGGGCGGGTCGGAGCGGAGGAAGCCGTTCAGCGTGCGCGCCGGAACGTGGTGACCGGGAGTGACCGCGAGGGTTCGGATTGTTTGCGAAAACGTTCCGCGCGCCGCCGTGCGCCGCCCGGTGCGGGCGCGCCACCATCCAGGCGGCCGGAGGCCACCGGCGACGGCGTTGATCGGGCGTTGATCGAACGTTTTGCGCCGCCCGGCACGCTCTGGACCATGCACATCGACATGACCGCCCCGACGGACCTCGCCTGGCAGGCCGAGGCGCTGTGCGCGCAGACCGGGGCCGACTTCTTCTTTCCCGAGCCGGGCAGCTCGGTGCGTGAGGCCAAGCGCATCTGCGGCCTGTGCGAGATGCGGCCGGTCTGCCTGGACTACGCCCTGCGCAACGACGAGCGCTTCGGTGTCTGGGGCGGCCTGTCGGAGAAGGAACGGCTGGAGCTGCGGCGGCGCCAAAACCGGTGAGCCCGGCCGGCCCCGCTGCGGTTAGGATCCGGGGGCGCACCCGGGCGTAGCGCAGAGGCAGGCGCACCCGCCTTGCCCAGGCGGACGACATCGGTTCGAATCCGATCCCCGGGCTGCGTCCGTGGGCCCTGTAGAGCAGAGGCAGACTCGCCGCCTTCTCAGGGCGGATACGCCGGTTCGAATCCGGCCGGGGCCCACCCAGCAGGGGACGGTAGCGCAGAGGCAGGCGCACCTTCATGGCATGAAGGACACGCCGGTTCGAATCCGGCCCGGCCCACCGCACGGAGCACGGCAGGGCAGGGCAGGAACGGGGCGGGACACATGACCGACGCGATCGGCGACGAGGAGCTGGCCGCCTTCCACCGCACGGTGGGCAGGCTGCGCGAGCTGCCCGTCGACGACCCCGTGCGGCTGCGCGCCGAGCAGGTCGCCGCCTCCTTCGCCCGCGACGGGCGGCTGCGGCGGCGCAAGGCGCGCGGTACGGAGCTGTCCACGGCGGACGCCGACGCGATGGCCGCGACCGCGACCGGCGCCCGGGACCGGCGCGAGGACGCGGCACTCGCCGTCCCCGGCAGCGCGGGCGTCTTCCGCAAGCCGCGCAGTTGCTACATCTGCAAGTCGCCCTATCGACAGGTCGACGCCTTCTACCACCGGCTCTGCCCGGACTGCGCCGCCGACAACACCGCACGGCGCGCGCTGCGCACCGATCTGAGCGGGCGCCGCGCGCTGCTCACCGGCGGCCGCGTGAAGATCGGCTTCCAGCTCGCCCTCATGATGCTGCGCGACGGTGCGCAGCTGCTGGTCACCTCACGCTTCCCGCACGACACCGTGCGCCGCTTCCGGGCGGAGCCGGGCAGCGAGAAGTGGCTCGACCGGCTCACCGTGCTCGCCGTCGATCTGCGCGATCCACGCCAAGTGCTGGGCCTGTGCGAGGAGTTGCGGGCGGAGGGCGAGCCGCTCGACATCCTCGTCAACAACGCGGCGCAGACGGTGCGGCGCCCGCCCGAGTCGTACGCCCTGCTCGCCGGCGGTGAGTACGACGGGCTGCCCGAGGGCGCCCGGCAGGCGCCCGGCTTCACCCCGATGCGGATGCTGGAGAGCGGCGCCGCGTCCCTGCCGGTCGCGCTGCGCGAGGCCGACGAGGCCGGGCTGCTGCCCGACCCGTCCCCGGAGAACTCGTGGTCGGCGCGGCTCGGCGCGCTCGATCCGGCGGAGGTCCTGGAGACCCAGCTGGTCAACGCCCTCGCCCCGGCGCTGCTGTGCGACCGGCTGCTGCCACTGCTGCTCGCCTCACCGCACCCGTGCCGCTACGTCGTCAACGTCACCGCGGTCGAGGGCCGGTTCGCCGTCCGCAACAAGATGGCGGGCCATCCGCACACCAACATGGCCAAGGCCGCCCTCAACATGCTCACCCGCACCAGCGCCGCCGAACTCGCCGAGCAGGGCGTCCACATGTGCGCCGTCGACACCGGCTGGATCACCGACGAGAACCCGGCGCCGAAGAAGGAGCGCATGGCCGGGGCCGGCTTCCGCACCCCGCTGGACATCGTGGACGGGGCGGCCCGGGTGTACGACCCGATCGTGCGGGGCGAGGCCGGGGACCCGGTGTCCGGGGTGTTCCTCAAGGACTACCGGGAGGCTCAGTGGTGACCGGGGGTACGGGGCGGACGGGGGCCGGCGACGGGATGGGTGGTGAGACCGTCGGCGGGGCGGGTGGCGCGACGGGCGCGGCGGGCGGCTTCGCCGGGGTGCCGCGGGTCGTGCCGCGGCCGGTGGCCGAACTCGGCCCGCTGCTGGACTGGTTGCGGGCCGGGCGCCCGGCGGGGGAGCGGCTGGACTTCACGGCGGGCACGGCGCTGCCCGACGGGCGGCTCGACCTGTGCAAGCAGGGGCTGGGCGCGCGGGGTGCCGCCCTGGTCGCCAAGGCGCTGGCCCAAGGCCCCTCTCCGGTACGGCATCTGCTGCTCGGGACCGACGCCCTGGGCGACGACGGGGCCGCCGCCGTGGCCGGGACGGGCGCCGGCGTCGAGACGCTCTACCTCGGCTGCAACGGCATCACCGCGGGCGGCGCCTGCCGCATCGCCGACCGGTTGCGGGCTTCGCCCCAGGTGGTCACCGGTGTCTGGCTCAAGCGCAACCCGCTGGGCGGCGGGGGTGGCCGGGCCGCCGCCGAACTCATCGAGTCCGCACGGTCGTTGCGCACCCTCGACCTCGTGCAGACCGGCCTGGACGCGTCCGGGGCCATGGTCCTCGCGGACGCGCTGCTCGCCGCGGCGGGCAACGGCCGCCGGATCGAGCGGCTCTTCGTCGGCGGCAACCCGCTCGGGGAGCCGGGCGCGGCGGCGCTCGCGGACGTGGTGGCGGCGGGCGCGGTCGACGAACTGTACGTGTCGGCGGCCCGGTTGGGGGACGCGGGGGCGCTCGGCCTGGCCGACGCGCTCGGCCGGGCGCCGTACGGGCGCCTGGCGCGGCTGTCCGTGGCCAGCAACGGCATCGGCCCGTCGGCGGCCGCCCGCCTGGTGGCGGCGGCGACCGCGGCCGGGGTCACCCTGCTGGACCTCGGCCGGGTGCGGGCGGCGGCCGTGCTCGGGGCGGCGGACAACCAGGTCGACCTGACGTCGGCGGAGGCCATCGCGGACGTGCTCGCGCGGTCCGAGCACCGGCTGGCCCATCTCGTGCTCACCCACACCGGGATGCGCAGCCGCGAGGCGCACCGCCTCCTGGACGCCGCACCCCGCGCCACCACGGCGACCCGGTTCGTCCTGGGCCACGGGATCGCCGCGAGCGTCAAACGGCGGCTGGAGGCGCTGAGTGCGCACGTACCGGCCCCGTCGGTCGCGGCCGACGTCGTCGCCGTACGCAGCGTGCACCGCACCCCGCCGCCGGCCGGTGCCGGCGCGGCACGCTGACGGTGGCCGGTGTCAGCGCCGCAGCGTCATGAACTCCGGTCTCCAGAGCCGCGCGCTGATCGCGGGTGATGTCAGCGCCGTAGGTTCATGAACACCTCGGTCCAGAAGCGCTGTTGCTGGGCCGACGCGCCCACCAGGTACGTCGCCCGCAGTTTTGCCGGCAGCAGGGCGACCAGGCGGCTCACGGCGGCGCGGTGCTTCTTCAGCTGGGACAGCTCGGCGTTGGCGAGGATCTGGTGGACCACGTCGCTGTCGTCGCCGCCCTCGGAGGAGTGCGCGGCGGCGCGGCGCAGCCGGGCCTCCCAGGCGTCCACGTCGCGTGCGAGCTCCCGCAGGCCGGTGACCGGGCGGCCGTTGAAGCGGTCCATCAGCGCGGTCAGCGGCACCGGCGCGTACTCGCCGTCGCCGAGGTAGACCGTGCCCATCTCCAGCGGCAGCCCGCGCCGGTGCAGCTTGATCAGCCGCTCCAGCGTGCGCTTGGTGATCCACGCGCGGCCGTCGTCGTCGATGTCGTGCTTCCACCACTCCAGGACCGTCTCGGCGTCCGGACCGTAGCGCGCGAGCAGCCACTCGTTGGCCGGTATGTCCTCCGGCTCCACCTGCAGCGAGGCCGTGAACCGCGTCGCCTGCGCGATGTTGTTCCGCGCGACGAGCAGCTTGCGGCCCAGGTGGTACGGCGGATTCTGCACCGCGATCTGCGCCCGCAGATGCTCGATCCGCCGGCCCGCCAGCGACCACTCCTGGGTGATCTCCATGAGCTTGGCGAACGCCGCCTTGTCCTTGGGCCGGTTGTACTCGTCCCACACGACGGCCTTCGCCTCCGGCCCCGTGAACCTGGCCGCCAGCAGGTTGTCCAGCGTGCCGTCCGGCGAGGGGATCGGCGCGCACAGGTCCTCGACGTTCGTCACCGGCAGCGAGAAGTACAGCGGCTCGTGGCCCAGGCCCTCGCGCAGCGTCTCGCGCACCAGCTCCGTCTTGCCGCAGCCGGGCGGCCCCTGCAGCAGCACCGTCCAACGGTTGCGCAGGGCGGCGCGCACGACCTGCCGTACCGGGTCGGGAATCCGGGGCGGATTGGGCACGCCGAGCGCCTCGGCGATGCGGTCCAGGATCTCCGCCGTGCGGTTCTGCCCCGGTCTGCCGTCCGGGCCGGGCTCCGCCAGCCGCAGCCGCTCGCCGTCGACCAACGGCAGACCCCAGCGCAGCGGGAAGCCCTCCCTGGCGTTCGCCAGGACGTGGTCGAGGGTGCGCGGTGACAGCAACTCGCGCAGCGCGGGCGACAACGACGCCCACAGTGAGAAGACCGGACGCAGGTCCCACGGGCGGTACTTGGCCGCCAGATGCCGGCGCCAGGCCGTGTCGTTCGCCGTGATCCGCAGCGTCACCATGCGGTCCAGGAGCGCGAGGTCGCTGCGCCGGGCCGACGTCTCCGCCGGCGACTCGTTGTCGGTGAGGAAGACGCCGACGCAGCCCAGCGCGCGCAGATCGTGCTCGCCCAGCGTCCAGTTGCAGGCGATCTGCATCAGCTGCGACTGGATCGTCTCGCCCGCCTGCAGGGAGTCGTCGACGAGCAGCACGAACGGCCGGCCGGGCTTGAGCTGGCTCATCACCAGCTGGCGCAGCACCAGTTCGCCGCTGTGCGGGTCGCGCACCGGCGCGTTGACCAGCAGGTCGTCCGGCGTCAGGTTCGCCGCCGGGACGTACACCAGGGTCGTGTCCGGGTGTGCGCGGGCGATGTGCGTGAAGAACGTCGCCGTCTTGCCGATGCCGTGCTCGCCGAAGACCTGGCCCGTCTGGCCCATGTCGATCATCGCGTCGATGAAGGCCTCGAGGCGGGAGAGCTCGGCGGGCCCGCGCGCCGTCCCGCCGCTCTTCGGCCGGCCCTGCCGCGCGGGCATGTGCTGCGTGGTCATGAATCCCTCACCTCGATCCTGTCGTGACGCGATGGCAGTCCATCGCCGGGGTGTGCCGCTCGGGCCATTCGTCGCCGCCCTCGGTGATCAGCCAGATCCACTTGTCCGGCTCGGCGGGCGTGATCGGCGGGGCGTAGCCGTCGGTCAGCATCACCACGGCGTCCGGCAGGACGTCGAACCGCCGCCCCTGCACCTCCGTACGCCCCTCCACGTAGTCCGCGACGGCCTGGAAGCTCGTGCCGCCACCGCCGAAGACCCGCTCGCCCGGTCTGAACGGCATCACGTGCGCGTCGAAGGACAGCCAGTGCGCCTCGACCCCGTCGATCCGGCCCACGAGCCGGGTCAGCCAGGTGATGACGCGGTCCGGCATGGAGCCCGAGGTGTCGTAGGCGACGACCAGGACCTTGTCACGGACCGGGCCGCGCCGGGAGAGCATCGGGTCCTGGCCGAGGGCGGCGAGCAGCGCGCCGCGCTTCTTCGGGTACACCAGCCGCTCGCCCTCGCGCAGCTTCGAGCCGAGGACGTCCACCAGCCAGCGCTGCCACCAGTCGACCGTGCGCGTGCGGGTGGTCTCGCCGCGCAGAGCGCCCGCGCCGAGCCTGCCCCAGATCTTCGCGGCGCGTGCGTTGCCGTCCTCGGTGCGGCCCATCAGGTCCAGCAGCTCGCCCTCGGCGCCCGCGTGGCCGCGGCGGGCCGCCAGCAGGGAGTTGAGCAAGGCCGAGGAGGCGACCGCGTCGACGGTCTCCTGGTCGGCGGGGACGGTGTCGTCCAGCAGGTGCACGCACAGCCGCCGCTCCGGGACCGGTGGCCGGTGCATGCGCTTCAGCTCGCCGTACACCCGCATGTCCGTCTCGGTGAACGTCTCGTACGGAACCGGCTCCAGGCCGTGCGCCGTCAGATCCGCGACGTAGAGGCCGTACACCTGACGCGGGTCGACGCCCGTGGGGCGGCCGTCCAGGACGGGCAGCTCCGCGCGGGCGAGGCGGACCAGGGCGACGTGGTTGATGGACACCTCGGCGGCCAGCTCGAAGACCGGGTCCTCGCGCAGCTCGGGGTCGGCGAAGAGGTGGCGCTGCAGCAGGTGCCGTGCCTCGTGGAACAGCACGAACTTCACGCCGTCCAGGCCGAGTCCGACGAAGAAGGCGGGGTTGTAGAGCAGCAGGCAGGTGCCGTCGCCGGAGGCCACCACGGCGGCCGTGTCCACCGCCGTCGTGGGGATCTGGTGGTGGCACTTGGCATACAGCCACGACGCCACCGCCGACTCGGTCAGGCCGAAGTCCAGCAGCGCGGCCTCCTTCAGCCGCCGCGCCTCCTCGACGACGGCCTCGTCCGCCGGGCGGTACCGCTCCAGCGCCCTGCGGTCGGCCAGGTCGATCACAGGGGGTCGCCGCCCCCGCTCTCCGTACGCCATGTCCCGCCCCCCCCGTACCGGATTTCCCCCGTGGATCATTGGTACCAGCGCCTACTGACAACCGGCCAACGCATTACGCTCTGGCCACAAGGGCGGGGTCGTAGCGCAGAGGCAGTCGCGCCGGTCTCCAAAACTGGAACACGCTGGTTCGAATCCAGCCGCCCCGCCCCCTTCGCCGTGAGCGCGGGTCCTGTCAGGCGATCGCGCCGGCCGTCGCCACGAGTTCCGGCACGGTGCCGTGGAAGCCGTCGATCAGCTGGGCCAGCACCGCCCAGGCCTCCTCGCGGCCGCCCAGGTGGTCGCGGACGAGTGGCCGCAGGGCGTCCTCGGCGTCGCGGATGCGGGCCGGGAAGAGCAGATGGCCCAGGGCGAGCACCTGGAGGGTGTCCGAGGCGGGGCCCTGCGCCGTCGCGTACTCGGCCGGGCCGTCCAGCACACCCGCGCGGCGCACCCGGTTGGTGAACTTGCGGTGCGCTCCGAACTGCGTGCGCAGCCGCGGCGGGCAGTCCGGTCGCACCGCGAGGGCCCAGCGCGCGTAACCGGGCAGCGGGTGCTCCAGGTCCGCCTCGGCGACCGTCCGCCAGTCGGCGCGCTCCAGCACCATCGAGGCCGCCTGACGTGCGGGCGCCATGGCGGTGGCGTGCCGCAGGGCGCCGACCAGTCCCTGGCGGGCGTAGCCGCCGGGCACCGGGGGCTCCTCGCTGCGGCGCAGGACGGGGTCGACCGGGACGCGTGCCGTCCGGCCTGGGCCGAACGGCACACCGCGCAGGATGGCGCGCCGCATGGAGTCGTCCGCGCGGGGGTGGCGCCACACCACGGCGTTGAGGTCCGGGTCGTCCTCCTCCAGCACCCACAGCAGCACGGAGGCGGGCACCGCCCGCCCCGTCCACGAGGAGATCAGCCGTGCCCGCTCGTCGGCGCCGGCCACGCGCGCGTGCACGGGCATGCCGATCCGGCGCCGCACCCGTTCCGCCTCCCCGGCGTCGATCAGGTCCAGCAGAAAGCCGGCCGCGCGCCGGGACGTGCCGTTGTCACCCATGGCCCGCATGATGGCGCGGGCGGGCGGTGGTCCGCACCGGGAATTCGGTGCGCCGTCAGGCGCTCGCGCGGGCCGCCATCCGCGCCTTGCGGGCGGCGAGCTTCTCGTCGAACTTCAGCGCCTCCGCGTCGAGGCCGCCCATGTACAGGCCGAGTTCCTCCTGCGCCTGGACGCCCTCGGGGCCGAGGCCGTCGATCTCCAGGACCTTCAGGAAGCGCAGGACGGGCTGGAGGACGTCGTCGTGGTGGATGCGGAGGTTGTAGACCTCGCCGATGGCCATCTGGGCCGCCGCGCGCTCGAAGCCGGGGATGCCGTGGCCGGGCATGCGGAAGTTGACGACGACGTCGCGCACGGCCTGCATGGTGAGGTCCGGGGCGAGCTCGAAGGCGGACTTCAGGAGGTTGCGGTAGAAGACCATGTGCAGGTTCTCGTCGGTCGCGATGCGCGCCAGCATGCGGTCGCAGACCGGGTCGCCCGACTGGTGGCCGGTGTTGCGGTGCGAGATGCGGGTCGCCAGTTCCTGGAAGGCGACGTAGGCGATCGAGTGCAGCATCGAGTGGCGGTTGTCCGACTCGAAGCCCTCGCTCATGTGGGACATCCGGAACTGCTCCAGCTTGTCCGGGTCGACCGCGCGCGAGGCGAGCAGGTAGTCGCGCATGACGATGCCGTGCCGGCCCTCCTCGGCGGTCCAGCGGTGCACCCACGTGCCCCAGGCGCCGTCGCGGCCGAACAGCGAGGCGATCTCGTGGTGGTAGCTGGGGAGGTTGTCCTCCGTCAGGAGGTTCACCACGAGCGCGGTGCGGCCGATCTCGGTGACCTTGGACTGCTCCTTGTCCCAGGCCTCGCCGTCCTCGAACAGGCCGGGGAAGTTGCGGCCGTCCGACCACGGCACGTACTCGTGCGGCATCCAGTCCTTGGCGACCTTCAGGTGCCGGTCGAGTTCCTTCTCGACCACTTCCTCCAAGGCGTACAACAGCCGGGCGTCGGTCCAGACGGCGGGGCTGCCGAGGTGCGGGGAAGTGATCGTCACGGGGACTCCAGGGGGACGCGACAACGGGGACGGGCCGGCGAG
The DNA here is from genome assembly GCF_042800575.1 of Streptomyces sp. NPDC057616. Taxonomy (NCBI): domain Bacteria; kingdom Bacillati; phylum Actinomycetota; class Actinomycetes; order Kitasatosporales; family Streptomycetaceae; genus Streptomyces; species Streptomyces sp. NPDC057616. The sequence goes on along the minus strand of NZ_JBHVGU010000009.1, from coordinate 257,054 downwards.
CGGTGCCGGAACCTACGGGATCGTAGGCTACGAAACCGTAGGTTACGAAGCCGTAGGTTAAGGGCGGCGTAAAGATCCCTGATCAGGTGGGCTGCCCAAGGCGTCCGGGGCCATGTCAAAACCACCCGGGACCCGCAGGTCCCAGGGCCGTAAGGGTGAGTGCGGCACTCGTCAGGCGTACAGGTCCCGCAGCCGGACCGAGAGACATGTCACACAGCCTTCGAGCTTCTCGAACTCGCTGATGTCCACCACGACCGGCTCGAAGCCGAGGTCGGCGAGCAGCTCCGCGGACTTCGGGGCGCTCGCCGCCATCAGCAGCTTCTCGCCGCCGAGCTGCACCACATGGGCGCCGCTCTCCTCGGGCACCGACAGGAAGCGCGGGAAGAGCGAGGGCCGGTCCACCTTCGGGATGTGCCCGATGACCGTCCCGTCGGGCAGCGCCGTGACCGCCGACTTCAGATGCAGCACCTTGCTGACGGGTACGGCGACGATCCGCGCCCCCAGCGGCTCGAAGGCGGCCCGCAGCTGCTGGACGCCGGCGGCGTTGGTGCGCCCGCCCCGGCCGACGTAGATCGTGTCGTCGATCTTCAGGACGTCGCCGCCGTCCAGGGTGCCCGGCTCCCAGATCCAGTTCACCGAGCAGCCCAGGCGCGCCACGGCCTCCTCGACCCCGGCCGTCTCCTCCCGTCGGGAGTCGGCGCCGGGCCGGGTGATCAGCGCGACGTTGCGGTACATGACGACGGTGTCCTCGACGAACACCGCGTCGGGGCAGTCGTCCTCGGGGTCGACCTCGATGGTCTGCCAGCCGTGCGTGCCCAGGGCCTCGACATAGGCCTCCCACTGCTCCACCGCGAGATCGACGTCGACCTTCTCCCGCTCGATGTGCGTGACCAGCCCGTCGGCCAGACGCGGGCCGGGGCGGCGGACGAGGGCCTTCTTGCTGGGCACGACGGGACTCCGTAACGGCGGGACGGTGGACCGGGCCCCTTGGTGAGGGGCCCGGACCGCCATCATGCAGCGCGGATGCGCGCGGGCAAAACCCCCGGTGCCAGGATGTGCCCCTCCTGAGATGCGTGTCCGGGACGCGTCATCCGACCTCCTCCGGTGCGGTCTCCTGCAGCTCGCCGTCCAGCAGCAGCCATCGGGTGATCCCGATCGACTCCAGGAACGGCAGGTCGTGGCTGGCCACGATCAGTGCTCCTTCGTACGACTCCAGGGCCGACGTCAGCTGCCGCACGCTCGCCATGTCGAGGTTGTTCGTCGGCTCGTCGAGCATCAGCAGCTGCGGGGCCGGCTCGGCCAGCATCAGCGCCGCCAGGGCCGCCCGGAAGCGCTCGCCGCCGGACAGCGTGGCCGCCTGCTGGTCGGCGCGGGCGCCGCGGAACAGGAAGCGGGCGAGGCGCGCCCGGATCCGGTTGTTGGTGGCGCCCGGCGCGAACCGGGCCACGTTCTCGGCGACGGACAGCCCGTCGTCGAGGACGTCGAGCCGCTGGGGCAGGAAACGCAGCGGCACGTGCGCGTGCACCTCGCCGGAGACCGGCGCCAGCTCACCGGCGATCGTCCGCAGCAGCGTGGTCTTGCCCGCGCCGTTGCGCCCGATCAGCGCGATCCGCTCCGGACCTCGCAGGTCCAGCCCGCCGGCCACGCGCGCCCCGTAGGCCAGCTCCAGCTCCCGCAGGGTGAGCACGTCCCGCCCCGGTGGCACCGCCGTGAACGGCAGGTCGACGCGGATCTCGTCGTCGTCCCGTACGGCGTCCGCCGCCTCGTCGAGGCGCTCCTTCGCCTCGGTCAGCTTCTCCTCGTGCATGATGCGGTGCTTGCCCGCGGACTCCTGCGCCGCGCGCTTGCGCGCCCCCATGACGATCTTCGGTTCGCGCTTCTGGTCCCACATCTTCTGCCCGTAGCGCTTGCGGCGGGCCAGTTTCACCTGGGCGTCGGCCAGTTCGCGTTTCTGCTTGCGGTAGTCGGCCTCGGCGACGCGCACCATGCGCTCCGCGGCCTCCTGCTCGGTGGCGAGGGCCTCCTCGTAGGCGGAGAAGTTGCCGCCGTACCAGGTGACCTCCCCGGAGCGCAGATCGGCGATCTGGTCGACGAGTTCCAGCAGTTCGCGGTCGTGGCTGACCACGACCATGACGCCCGGCCAGGCGGACACGGCCGCGTACAGCCGTCTGCGCGCGTACAGGTCGAGGTTGTTGGTCGGCTCGTCCAGGAGCAGGACGTCCGGGCGGCGGAGCAGCAGGGCGGCCAGCCGCAGCAGTACCGACTCACCGCCCGACACCTCGCCGATGGTGCGGTCCAACTCGATGTGGCCGAGCCCGAGTTCGCCGAGGGTGGCGAGGGCTCGCTCCTCCACGTCCCAGTCGTCGCCGACCGTCTCGAAGTGCTCCTCGGACACGTCGCCCGTCTCGATGGCGTGCAGCGCGGCCCGCTGGGCGGCGATGCCCAGGGTCTCGTCCACCCGCAGGTGGGTGTCGAGCGTGACGTTCTGCGGGAGGTACCCGACCTCGCCCGCCGTGCGCACGACGCCGTCGGCCGGGGCGAGTTCACCGGCGATCAGCTTCAACAGGGTCGACTTGCCCGACCCGTTGACGCCGACGAGCCCGGTCCTGCCGGGGCCGAAGGAGACGTCGAGGCCCTCGAAGACGGACGTGCCGTCGGGCCAGGTGAAGGAGAGGGACGTACAGGTGATGGAGGGGGACATGCGGGCCTCGCGGTTGCTTGATGCGGTCAGGGGCAAACGCGTATCGAGACACCGGGGATCCACGGCCGGAGAGCGGAGTTCCACAGCGGTAGAAGGCCTCGGGAAACGAGGCCCGGGGCATGAAAAAATGCCCTGTTCCGTCGGGACGGCTCGACTGCCGAGGTCGCACGCGGCGCACACACCTGAGGTGTGTCGCACGGTGTCTCAGGACCTCAGAGGAGCAACGTCCTTCTCCGATCGACGGCAACAGAAGCGCTTTACACCGTACGAGCGGCTCTGGCGGCTGTCAACGCATTAACGAACTACCGTGATCTTGACGACGCCGCACCAAGGAGACCTCGTGCCCCACGGTTCGCTCTCGCTCCCGGCCCGGCTGTGCCTCCTCGCCTGGGACCCCACCGGCGCCGAGGCCGGGGCCGCGCACCTGTTGCGGGCCGGCGCCCTCACCGAGCTGGTCCGGCGCGGTCTGCTCACCGACGAGGACGGCATCCCCACCCCGGCCGACCTGGACAGTCTCACCGGGGACGCCGTCCTCGACGGGCTGCTGGAACTGGTCCGCGAGTCCATGCCGCACCGGTGGCGGGCGTGGGTGGGCCTGCACGCGCGCGTGACGGCGGACGCCGTACGGGAGCAGCTGACCGCCGACGGGTGGCTCAGGGCGGAGAAGAAGCGGGTGCTCGGCGTCTTTCCCAGCGTGGAGCACGTGCTGGAGCGTGAGGACGCCGTGGCCGTGCTGCGGCAGGAGGCACGGGACGTGTGGCGGGGGCGTGGCGAGGTCTCCGAGCAGGAGGCCGCCGCCGTGGCTCTGGCGGCCGCCGCGGGGGTGCGCGGTCTGGTCCCGGACGGCGGCCGCGAGCAGCTCAAGGGGCGGGTCGAGGAACTCGTCGGGCGCAGCGGGGTGGGCGGGGTCCTCGGCGAGCTGTGCTCGGCCCTGGCGTCGGCGCCCTGAGTCCCGGACGTAGGTGTCGGATTTCTGCCAGCCTCCGCCCCGCCCCCGCTGGTTGAGTGGGCGGCATGACGACGACCGAGATCCTTCGCGCGCGTGCCCTCGCCTTCCGCTCCCTGCACGTCCCCGGTACTCCGCTCGTCCTGCCGAACGCCTGGGACGTCCCCAGTGCCCGCCTCGTCGAGGACGCCGGCGCGGCGGCCGTCGCGACCACGAGCGCGGGTCTGGCGTGGGCGCTCGGCGCGGCGGACGGCGACCGGCTGGAGCGCGACGCGGCCCTCGGCGCCGTGGCCCGGATCGCCGCCGCCGTGGACGTGCCCGTCAGCGCGGACGTCGAGTCCGGCTACGCGCGGGACGCGGCGGGCGTGGCCGGCACGATCCGCGCCGTGATCGAGGCGGGCGCGGTCGGCGTGAACCTCGAGGACGCCCTTCACGAGGCCGGGACGGGGCCGTTGCGTTCCGTCGCGGAGCAGGCCGAGCGGACCGCCGCCGCCCGCGAGGCGGCCGACGCGACCGGGGTGCCGCTGTTCGTCAACGTCCGCATCGACACGTTCCTCAGGGGCGCCGGGGGAGTGGACGAGACCCTGGAGCGGGCCGCCGCCTTCCTCGCGGCGGGCGCCGACGGGATCTTCGTGCCCGGGGCCGTCGCCCCGGGGACGGTCAAGCTGCTCGTCGACGGGATCGAGGGACCGCTGAACGTGATGGCCGGCCCGGGCGCACCGCCGGTCGCCGAGCTGGCCGCCCTCGGCGTCGCCCGGGTGAGCGTCGGCTCGGCCATCGCGCAGGCCGCCCACGCACTGGTCCGGCGCGCCGCAGGGGAGCTGCTGGGCGCGGGCACGTACGACTCGCTGGCGGGCGGCCTGGACTACGGCGAGCTCAACACGCTGATGGACGGGGGCCGTTAGGCCGCGTCGCGCATCAGTTCCGCGAGGTCGTGGTCGAGGTCCAGCTGCAGGTGCTCCATGCCGACGGGCACCAGGGCGTTGGTGGCCGAGAGGAACCGGTGTATCGCGTCCGAGTGGACGTGCACGACGGCGGTGCCCTCGGGGGCGTGGAACTCCAGGACGGTGCGCTCGTAGCCGTAGGGGCGCACGCGGACGTCACCGTCGCCCGTGGGCTCCTCCAGGCCGTCCGTGAGCAGTTCGCGCGAGAAGGTCCAGCAGACGTCGACGCCCTCCAGGGTGGCCGGGGCGGGGAAGGTCATGCGGACCGCGAACGGATCGCGGCGGTCGTAGTGCAGCGTCGCCGGGATGCTGGGCATTCGTGGCGCGGCGGCCACGAGGCGGGCCTCCACGGGCTGCTCGATGAGGGTGGACAACGCCTTGCTCCCTTGCTGACGGCCGGACTGCGGGACTACTGGACGGTGGGACTGCTGGACGGCTGGACGGTGGGGTGTATCGGACCGGGCTCCGGTGCCGATCGGGCCGCGCACTGCTAGAGACGCCGGAATCAGCCAATCCGTGCACCCCAATTTCGAGTGACCTCCGTCACCGCGTTCATTCACAGGAGTGACGGGGTCCACTTTCCGTGCACTCCGGGGCATTTGTGGTTCGGGTGGGCCCTCTGGACGGTGTCCGCATGGTGGACTACCTTCGCCCGCCATGAGGCGCATGGGGAGCTCGCGACGCATGAGACGTACGTTCCGCACGGTGGCCGTGGGGGCGGTGTGTTCGGCGGCGCTGACCGCGCCGACCGCCGTACCCGCCCAGGCATCGGCACAGACGCAGGCATCCGCACAGCCCCAGGCATCCGCACAGGCTCGGGCATCCGCACAGCCCCAGGGGCACCGGGCGCGCCACTGGCAGCTCAAGGACACCGGCGCGAGCGGCGTGCGCTTCCGGGGGCTGTCGGCCGTGAGCCGGGACACCGCCTGGCTGGCCGGCACCAAGGGGACCGTGCTGCGCACCACCGACGGCGGGACCAGCTGGCGCAACGTCTCGCCGCCGGGCGCCGGCGAGCTGGAGTTCCGGGACGTCGAGGCGTTCGACGCGCGCCGCGCCGTCGTGCTGGCCATCGGCGAGGGCGAGGCGTCCCGCGTCTACCGCACCGACGACGGCGGTGCGACCTGGACCGAGTCCTTCCGCAACACCGACGCCAAGGCCTTCTACGACTGCCTGACCTTCTTCGACCACCGCCACGGCCTGGCCATGAGCGACCCGGTGGACGGCAGGTTCCGCATCCTGTCGACCTCCGACGGCGGGCGTTCCTGGAAGGTGCTGCCCGGTGACGGCATGCCGGCCGCTCTGGACGGCGAGGCGGGCTTCGCCGCGAGCGGCCAGTGCCTGGTCGCCTCCGGCCCGTCGGACGCGTGGCTGGCGACCGGAGGCGGTGCACGCGCGCGTGTGCTGCACTCACGCGACCGCGGGCGCACCTGGACGGCTACCGACACGCCGATCCCGGCGGGCGACCCGGCCAAGGGCGTCTTCGCGCTCGCCTTCCGCGACCGCACCCACGGCCTCGCCGCCGGCGGCGACTACCGCCCCGACCAGACCTCGCCGCGGGCCGCCGCGCGCACCACCGACGGGGGCCGCACCTGGCAGCCGGCCGCCGAGCCGCCGCCCGCCTACCGCTCCGGCGCCGCGTGGCTCCCGCACAGCCGCACCACCGCGCTCGCGGTCGGACCCACCGGCACCGATGTGACCACCGACGGCGGCCGCACCTGGCGGACGGTCGACACCGGCTCGTACGACACCGTCGACTGCGTGCCCGGTCCCACCTGCTGGGCGGCCGGCGAACAGGGGCGGGTGGCGCGGCTGGAACGCTGACGTAGGACGCCGCGAGCCGGGTACTCGTTCCCTGCCGCAAAGGCCTGTCGCAGCAAAGGCGTGTGGCAGGAAGGGCCTGCCGCAGGCCCGCCGCAGACGAAGGGAGCGATCATGCCGGCCGGTTCCAGCCCCAAGCGCGAGCGCCAGTACGAGCACATCAAGCAGAGCGCGCAGGACCGTGGCGAGAGCGCGGGGCGCGCCGAGGAGATCGCCGCGCGCACCGTCAACAAGGAACGCGCCCGCTCCGGGGAGTCCCGGACCGCCAGCCGCACCTCCACGCAGGACATGTCGTCCGGCGAGCGGGGCGGCCGGCGGTCGGGCGGTGGCACCCAGGGACCCACCCGCGACCAGCTCTACAACGAGGCCAGGCAGCGTGGCATCGAAGGCCGTTCGACCATGAACAAGGGGCAGCTGCAGCGCGCCCTGAACGCGAAGAAGGGCTGAGCCGCGCGGCTCAGCCGAGCGTCTGCCGGTGCCGGTCCAGCTCCGGAGCCGTCTTCGTGGCGCGGAACTCCGTGATCCGGTAGGCGCACACACCTGCGACGGTGAACGGGTCGCCCGCGACGACCTCCTCGATGCGCGCCCGGTCCTCCGCGACGGCGAGGACCCCCCCGCCGTCGCGGGGCTCCTTGCGCCCCGACGCCAGGAAGATCCCCTTGCCGTACTGCTCGTCCAGCCACGCCACATGGTCCGGCAGCAGGGTGTCCACGGCGTCGAGCGGGGCGGTGTAGGTCAGTTCCAGTACGAACATGATCGCGAGCCTACGCCGCGCCGTCCGGGCCCGTACGCTCGTCCCCATCATGACGACCGTGAGCATCCCCGCGGGCTGGCCCGCGACCGAGGAAGAGGCCCGTGCCGTCCAGGACGAGCTGCGCGAGCGCGTGCTGCTCGGCGAGGCGGGACCGCCGCCCGGCGCGGGGCACGTGACCGGTGTCGACGTGGCCTACGACGACGAGCGGGACGTGGTCGCGGCCGCGGCGGTGGTGCTCGACGCGGGGACCCTGGAGGTCGTCGAGGAGGCCACGGCCGTCGGCCGGATCTCCTTCCCGTACGTGCCCGGGCTGCTCGCCTTCCGGGAGATCCCCACGGTCCTCGCCGCCCTCGGCGCGCTGACATGCCCGCCCGGCCTGGTGGTGTGCGACGGCTACGGCCTCGCCCACCCGCGCCGCTTCGGCCTCGCCAGCCATCTCGGCGTCCTGACGGACCTGCCCACGATCGGTGTCGCCAAGAACCCCTTCACCTTCGCCCACGACGAACCGGGTGCCGCGCGCGGCAGCGTCTCACCCCTGCTGGCGGGCACCGAGGAGGTCGGCCGGGCCCTGCGCACACGGGACGCCGTCAAGCCGGTCTTCGTCTCCGTCGGCCACCGCGCCGGCCTGGACAACGCCTGCGCGCACACCCTGGCGTTGACTCCCGCCTACCGGCTCCCGGAGACGACGCGCAGGGCGGACGCGCTGTGCCGCCGGGCGCTTCAGGAGGCGACGATCCGCCACTGACCGACCTCGCGGTGGTCCGAGTCGTACACGGCCGCCTCGTCCCCGGGCTCCAGTGGGTGGTGGCGCAGGTTGCCGCCCCAGTACCGCAGGATCCGGCCCAGTTCGCCGGCCGGGTCCTTGGTCAACGCGTCGCCGTCCATGGTGACTTCGAGAAGGAATGTCATGCCTTCAAGTGTTTCATTGAACTGCTTGTTGGCACTTTTTCCGCCAACTGCCGCCGGATCAAGGGCTGCGGCGGCGGAAAGTCTCAAACCGCGCTTGCGGTCGTAGGCATGGGCGCCCGGTGATCTGAGTACGTGTACTGAGTAGCCGTACGGATGTGGCCGCGGTGCGCCGGCGGACAGGCTGTGCCGCATGACGACGCACCGGGCCCCGAAGCCCCTCGCCGACCCCAACCGTCCCGTCGAGCGGGCCGTGACGGCCGTGCTGATCCTCGCCGTGCTGGCCGGGGTCGGCTGGATCGCCGGGATGATCTACACCGTGGCCGGCTGGTCGCTGTAGCGGCGGCTCGGGGCCGGTCCGGACCCGTCCGCCGCCTCAGCGGTCGGCGGCGACCCGGAAGGTGATGCCGGCCGCGCGCAGCCGCTCGATCAGCGCATCGCCCATCGCCACCGCCGTGGTCACCTGGCCCGCCGTCGGCGGCAGGTCGTCGAAGGCCAGCGACAGCGCCGACTCGGCGAACATCTTGGCGGTCTCGCCGTAGCCGGGGTCGCCGCCCGCGACCTCCGTGAACACCCGGCGGCCGCCGCCCTCGCCCACGAAGCGGACCTTGAACCAGCTCTTCGCGCGCTTGTCGGCGTCCGGTCCCTCGCCGGGCTTGAGCCGGTCCGACAGCCAGCGCCGCGCGGGCGGCAGCTGGGCCGCCGTGAACAGGCCGGCGACGGCCGCGACCCCGCCCAGCGCGACGGGCAGGTGGCGCACCGCCGCGTAGTGCCGGTAGCGGAAGTCGGGGCCGTAGCGCTCCAGGGCCTTCGCGGAGCGGTGCACGATCTGCGGGTCGATGGTCGGCAGCGGCAGGGCCCACGCGCCGACCTCCTTGGCGAACCTCGGCGCCCCGGTGGGCACGGCGGCCCGCCGCCCCACCAGGCGCGGCTCGTGCCGCCTGCGGTCGCGTTCGGCGGCCAGCATCGGGCGCACCCGCGCGAACTGGTTGAGCGCCGAGGCGAACGTGCCGCCGGAGAAGGTGGCGTCCGCCGTCACGTAGGCGTCCACGGTCAGCGGCACGCCCTCGGGCAGCTGCCGGACGGTGAAGTACGCGCCCAGGTCGTGCGGGATCGAGTCGTAGCCGCAGGCGTGCACCAGCCGGGCGCCGGTCTCACGCGCGCGTGCGTCGTGGCGCACGTAGGTCAGGTCCACGAACTCGGGCTCGCCGCACAGGTCGAGGTAGTCGGTGCCGCTGTCGGCGCAGGCGGCCACGAGCTCCTCGCCGTAGGTGATGTACGGGCCCACGGTGGTGGCCACCACGCGCGCCTGCCCGGCGAGCTCGCGCAGGGCGTCCGGGTCGGACACGTCGGCGCGCAGCACGCCGATCTTCTCGCCGCCGGGCAGCCGTTCGCGCAGCTGCTCCAGCTTGCTCGCGCTGCGGCCCGCGACGGCCCAGCGCAGCCCGTCGGGCGCGTGCGCGGCCAGGTACTCCGCGGTGAGCACCCCGACGAAGCCGGTGGCCCCGAAGAGCACGATGTCGTACGGGCGGTCCGCCCTGTTCAGCCTGCTCATGACACCTCTCGGTCCGCTGCTCGCGCCGTTGCCGGTGGCCGAGGTTAGCGTGAGGAGGCGGCCGCATGACCGCGGACCCCGATAATTGGCTAAGCGCTTGCTCGCCCAGGTCTTGTGTTCGGTGGAACGTGTTCTTAGCATCACTGGTGTTACATCAGTTGTGTCACAGTGCTGGGGGCTGGATGACAACGGCAGAGACGCCGGCCGGGCAGGGCCCGCTCACCGGCGTGCGCGTGGTCGAGCTGGCCGGGATCGGGCCGGGCCCGTTCGCCGCCATGCTCCTCGCCGACCTGGGCGCCGACGTGGTCCGGGTGGACCGCCCGGGCGGTGCCGGGCTCGCGATCGACCCCGCCTACGACGTCACCAACCGCAACAAGCGCTCCGTGATCGTCGACCTGAAGTCCGCCGAGGGCGCCGCGCGCGTCCTGGACCTCGCCGAACGCGCCGACGTCCTCATCGAGGGCTACCGCCCCGGCGTGGCCGAGCGCCTCGGCGTCGGCCCCGAGACCTGCCACGCCCGCAACCCGACGCTCGTCTACGGCCGGATGACCGGCTGGGGCCAGGACGGCCCCCTCGCCCAGCGCGCCGGCCACGACGTCGCCTACATCGCGCTCACCGGCACCCTCGGCATGATCGGCGACCCGGACCGTCCGCCGGCCGTCCCCGCCAACCTCCTCGGCGACTACGCGGGCGGCTCCCTGTACCTGGTCGTCGGCGTCCTCGCCGCCCTGCACCACGCGCGCGCGGGCGGCACCGGACAGGTCGTGGACGCCGCCATCGTCGACGGCACCGCCCACCTCTCCGCGATGATCCACGGCATGCTCGCGGCCGGCGGCTGGCAGGACCGGCGCGGCGCCAACCTCCTGGACGGCGGCTGCCCGTACTACGGCACGTACGAGACGGCCGACGGCCGGTACATGGCGGTCGGCTCCCTCGAGCCGCAGTTCTACGAGGAGTTCGTCACCCTGCTCGGCGTCCCCGAGCACGCCGAGGCGCGCAGGGACTGGGCCCGCTGGGGCGAGCTGCGCACCTCGGTCGCCGCCCGCTTCAAGTCCCGCACCCAGCAGGAGTGGACGGCCGTCTTCGAGGGCTCCGACGCGTGCGTGGCGCCCGTGCTGTCGCTGCGCGAGGCCCCGCACCACCCCCATCTCGCCGCCCGCGCCACCTTCACCGGCCACGGCGGCATCACCCAGCCGGCGCCGGCGCCGCGCTTCTCGGCGACCCCGACGGCCGTACGGAGCGGCCCCGCGCAGCCCGGCGCGGACACCGCCGGCGTCGCGCGCGACTGGGACGTACCCGACCTCATGAAGGACCAGGAATCCATGAAGGGCCCCGAATGAAGCGGCAGATCTTCGCCCCCGAGCACGACGCGTTCCGCGAGACGGTGCGCGCCTTCCTGGCCAGGGAGGTGCTGCCGTACTACGAGCAGTGGGAGAAGGACGGCATCGTCTCCCGCGAGGCGTGGCGGGCGGCCGGCAAGCAGGGCCTGCTCGGACTCGCCGTGCCCGAGGAGTACGGGGGCGGCGGCACCGCCGACTTCCGATACAGCGCGGTCCTCGCCGAGGAGTTCACCCGCGCGGGCGCCGCCGGCCTCGCCCTGGGCCTGCACAACGACATCATCGGGCCGTACCTGACCTCGCTCGCCACCGACGAGCAGCGGCGGCGCTGGCTGCCCGGGTTCTGCGACGGCTCGATCATCACCGCCATCGCCATGACCGAGCCGGGCGCCGGCTCCGACCTCCAGGGCATCCGCACGCACGCCGAGGACCAGGGCGACCACTGGGTGCTCAACGGCGCCAAGACCTTCATCTCCAACGGCATCCTCGCCGACCTGGTCGTGGTGGTCGCCAAGACGACCCCGGAAGGCGGCGCGCACGGGCTGTCGCTGCTGGTCGTCGAGCGCGGCATGGAGGGCTTCGAACGCGGCCGCAACCTCGACAAGATCGGCCAGAAGGCCCAGGACACGGCCGAGTTGTTCTTCCACGACGTGCGCGTGCCGAAGGAGAACCTCCTCGGCACGCTCGACGGCGCGTTCGTGCACCTGATGACGAACCTCGCCCAGGAGCGCCTGAGCATCGCCGTCTCGGCGATCGCCGCCGCCGAGCACCTGCTGGAGATCACCACCGACTACGTCAAGGAGCGCGAGGCCTTCGGCCGGCCGCTCGCGACCAAGCAGCACATCCGCTTCGAGGTGGCCGAGATGGCCACCGAGTGCGCCGTCACCCGCACCTTCATCGACCGCTGCATCGAGGCCCACGCAGACGGTGGGGCCGGCACGCTCGACGCCGTCGACGCCTCCATGGCGAAGTGGTGGGCGACCGAGCTGCAGAAGCGCGTCGCCGACCGCTGCCTCCAACTGCACGGCGGCTACGGCTACATGACCGAGTACCCGGTCGCCCGGGCCTTCACCGACGGCCGCATCCAGACCATCTACGGCGGCACGACCGAGATCATGAAGGAGATCATCGGCCGTTCGCTGCTCGGCTGAAGCTTCCCGGCCGGCCCACCTCATCCCCGGCCGGCCCACCCTCACCCCCGAAAGGCTTGCTTGTGAGCACCGAAGCGTACGTGTACGACGCGATCCGCACCCCGCGCGGCCGCGGCAAGGCGAACGGCGCCCTGCACGGCACCAAGCCCATCGACCTGGTCGTCGGGCTCATCCACGAACTGCGGGACCGCTTCCCGGGCCTGGACCCGGCCACGATCGACGACATCGTGCTCGGCGTCGTCGGCCCGGTCGGCGACCAGGGCTCCGACATCGCCCGGATCGCCGCGATCGCCGCGGGACTGCCGGACACGGTCGCGGGCGTGCAGGAGAACCGCTTCTGTGCCTCCGGCCTGGAAGCGGTCAACATGGCCGCCGCCAAGGTCCGTTCGGGCTTCGAGGACCTCGTCCTCGCGGGCGGCGTCGAGTCCATGTCGCGGGTGCCGATGGCCTCCGACGGCGGCGCCTGGTTCAACGACCCGATGACCAACCTCGCCACCAACTTCGTGCCGCAGGGCATCGGCGCCGACCTCATCGCCACCATCGAGGGCTTCTCCCGCCGGGACGTCGACGAGTACGCGGCCCTCTCCCAGGAGCGGGCGGCCACGGCCGTCAAGGAGAACCGCTTCCAGCGCTCGGTCGTCCCGGTCAAGGACCGCAGCGGCCTGGTCGTCCTCGACCACGACGAGCACCTGCGCCCGGGCACCACCGCCGACTCGCTCGCCAAGCTGAAGCCGTCCTTCGCGGACATCGGCGACCTCGGCGGCTTCGACGCCGTGGCGCTGCAGAAGTACCACTGGGTCGAGAAGATCGACCACGTCCACCACGCGGGCAACTCCTCCGGCATCGTGGACGGCGCCTCGCTGGTCGCGATCGGCACCAAGGAGGCCGGCGAGCGAGGCGGCCTCACCCCCCGCGCGCGGATCGTCTCCGCGGCGGTCTCCGGCTCGGAGCCCACGATCATGCTCACCGGCCCCGCGCCCGCCACCCGCAAGGCCCTCGCCAAGGCCGGCCTGACCATCGACGACATCGACCTCGTCGAGATCAACGAGGCGTTCGCCGCGGTCGTCCTGCGCTTCGTGAAGGACATGGGCCTGTCGCTGGACAAGGTCAACGTCAACGGCGGCGCGATCGCGCTGGGCCACCCGCTCGGCGCGACCGGCGCGATGATCCTCGGCACGCTCGTCGACGAACTGGAGCGCCAGGACAAGCGCTACGGCCTCGCGACCCTGTGCGTCGGCGGCGGCATGGGCATCGCCACGATCGTCGAGCGCGTCTGAAGACCCCAGCGGCCACACGAGACTTCAACGGAGACCCCCTCATGACCGAGAGCACCACCATCCGCTGGGAACAGGACGAGACCGGCGTCGTCACCCTCGTCCTCGACGACCCGAACCAGTCCGCGAACACCATGAACCAGGCGTTCCGCGACTCCCTCGCCGCCGTCACCGACCGCCTGGAGGCCGAGCAGGACTCCATCCGCGGCATCGTCTTCACCTCCGCCAAGAAGACCTTCTTCGCCGGCGGCGACCTGCGCGACCTGATCCGGGTCACCCCCGAGACCGCGCAGGACCTCTTCGACGGCGGCATGGCGATCAAGCGCAACCTGCGCCGCATCGAGACCCTGGGCAAGCCGGTGGTCGCCGCCATCAACGGCGCGGCCCTGGGCGGCGGTTTCGAGCTCGCCCTCGCCTGCCACCACCGCGTCGCCCTCGACGCGCCCGGCTCCAAGATCGGCTGCCCCGAGGTCACGCTGGGCCTGCTGCCCGGCGGCGGCGGAGTCGTGCGCACCGTCCGGCTGCTCGGCATCGCCGACGCCCTGCTGAAGGTGCTGCTCCAGGGCACCCAGTACAACCCGCAGCGCGCCCTCGACAACGGCCTGATCCATGAAGTGGCCGCCACCCAGGACGAGTTGCTCGCCAAGGCACGCGCCTTCATCGACGCCAACCCCGAGTCGCAGCAGCCCTGGGACAAGCCCGGCTACCGCATCCCGGGCGGCACCCCCGCCAACCCCAGGTTCGCGGCCAACCTGCCCGCCTTCCCGGCCAACCTGCGCAAGCAGACCAACGGCGCGCCCTACCCGGCGCCGCGCAACATCCTCGCCGCGGCCGTCGAGGGCTCGCAGGTCGACTTCGAGACCGCGCAGGTCATCGAGGCCCGCTACTTCGTCGAACTGGCCGCGGGCCAGACCTCGAAGAACATGATCCAGGCGTTCTTCTTCGACCTCCAGGCCGTCAACTCCGGCGCGAACCGCCCCAAGGGCATCGAGCCCCGCAAGGTCCGCAAGGTCGCGGTCCTCGGCGCCGGGATGATGGGCGCGGGCATCGCCTACTCCTGCGCCCGCGCCGGCATCGAGGTCGTCCTGAAGGACGTCTCCCTGGAGGCGGCCGTCAAGGGCAAGGGCTACTCCGAGAAGCTGTGCGCCAAGGCCGTCTCCCGCGGCCGTACCACACAGGAGAAGGCGGACGCGCTGCTCGCCCGCATCACGCCCGCGGCGGACCCGCAGGACGTGGCCGGCTGCGACGCCGTGATCGAGGCCGTCTTCGAGAACCCCGAGCTCAAGCACAAGGTCTTCCAGGAGATCCAGCACGTCGTCGAGCCGGACGCGCTGCTGTGCTCCAACACCTCCACCCTGCCGATCACGGTCCTCGCCGAAGGCGTCGAGCGCCAGGCCGACTTCATCGGCCTGCACTTCTTCTCGCCGGTCGACAAGATGCCGCTCGTCGAGATCATCAAGGGCGAGCGCACCGGCGACGAGGCCCTGGCACGCGCCTTCGACCTGGTCCGCCAGATCAGCAAGACGCCGATCGTGGTCAACGACTCCCGCGGCTTCTTCACCTCCCGCGTGATCGGCCACTTCATCAACGAGGGTGTCGCCATGGTCGGCGAGGGCATCGAGCCCGCGTCGGTCGAGCAGGCGGCGGCGCAGGCCGGCTACCCGGCCAAGGTCCTGTCCCTGATGGACGAGCTGACCCTCACCCTCCCGCGCAAGATCCGCAACGAGTCCAAGCGGGCCGTCGAGGAGGCCGGCGGCACCTGGCCGGCGCACCCCGCCGAGGCCGTCGTCGACCGCATGGTCGACGAGTTCGACCGCCCCGGCCGCAGCGGGGGAGCGGGCTTCTACGACTACGACGAGAACGGCAAGCGGGCGGGCCTGTGGCCGGGTCTGCGCGAGCACTTCACCAAGCCGGGCCACGAGATCCCGTTCGAGGACATGCAGGAGCGCATGCTCTTCTCCGAGGCCCTCGACACGGTCAAGCTCCTCGAGGAGGGCGTCCTCACGTCGGTCGCCGACGCCAACATCGGCTCCATCTTCGGCATCGGCTTCCCCGGCTGGACCGGCGGCATCCTCCAGTACATCAACGGCTACGAGGGCGGCCTGCCCGCTTTCGTGGCCCGCGCGCGCGAGCTGGCCGAGCGCTACGGCGACCGGTTCACCCCGCCGGCGCTGCTGGTGGAGAAGGCGGAGAAGGGGGAGCGCTTCTCGGACGCGTGACCGGACGCGTGACCCGACACGCTGCGACGCGTGACTGGACGGGCGGGGGCGGCGCAGGCCTCACGTATCGCTGAGCGGTACGCAGGTCTTGCACCCCGCCCCCGGGGCCTCGACGCTGACCCGCGAACGCTCCGCACGGCCACCGTCCCCTTCAGGAGCCCCCCATGGGTCAGCGTCCCGCCCTCGCCGTCCTGGACATCCTGCGCGGCGAGGGCGTGGACCGCGTCTTCGGCAACCCCGGCACCACCGAACTCCCCTTCCTGGCGGCGCTCGCGGGCGCCCACGGTGAACCCGAGTACGTGCTCGGCGTCCACGAGGGCTCCGTCGTGGCCATGGCCGACGGCTACGCCCGCGGCACCGGCCGCCCGGCCTTCGTCAGCCTGCACATCGCCGCCGGGCTCGCCAACGGCCTGATCGGCCTGCTCAACGCCCGCCGCTCGCGCACCCCGCTCGTCGTGACGGCCGGTCAGCAGGACCGCCGCCACCTCCAGCAGGACCCGATGCTCTCCGGCGACCTGATCGGCCTGGCCACCCCGGCGGTGAAGGCGGCGTACGACATCCAGCACGCCCGCGACCTGCCGCTGGCCCTGCGCCGCGCCTTCGCGCTGGCCGTACGGCCGCCCGCGGGACCGGTGTTCCTGGCCCTGCCCATGGACGTGCTC
Source organism: Streptomyces sp. NPDC057616 (assembly GCF_042800575.1). Lineage (NCBI taxonomy): Bacteria > Bacillati > Actinomycetota > Actinomycetes > Kitasatosporales > Streptomycetaceae > Streptomyces > Streptomyces sp. NPDC057616. The sequence continues at coordinate 240,787 of NZ_JBHVGU010000009.1, read as the reverse complement.
GGCGAGGGCACGGAGGTCGAGGTGCCGGCCCGCACCCCCGCGCCCCCGCTCGGCCCGGCCGCCGGACTGGAGCGCGCCGCGCTGCTGCTCGGCGCGGCGGCCCGCCCCGCGATCGTCGCCGGGGACGGCGTGGGCCGCGAGGACGCCGTCGCCGCCCTCGTGCGCACCGCGGAGGCGTGCGGCGCCGTCGTCCACCACCAGCCGATGGCGGACTGCCTCGACTTCCCCACCACGCACCCTCTTCACGCCGGGATGCTGCCGCCCCGGCACGACGCCATCCGCAAGGCCCTCGCCCCCTACGACACCGTGCTGATCGCCGGGGCGCACGCCTTCACCCCGCACCACTACAGCCCCGGGCCCGCGCTGCCGCCCGGTCTCACCGTCGTCCAGCTCGACTCCGACCCGCACGAGATCGGCCGCAACTTCGCCGCCGCGGCCGGGCTGGTGGGTGCTCTCGCTCCCTCGCTGCACCGCCTGTCGGAGCTCCTCCACGACCGCGTGCCCGCCCATACGGCCAAGGCCCGCATCCTGCGCGCGGGTGAGCGGCACACCGCCGACCGCGACCGCGCCGAGTCCGCCGCCCGCGCCGCCTACTCCCCGGCACCGCTCGCCCCCTGGGCCGCCGCCCACGCCGTGGCGCGCGGACTGCCGCCGGACGCGATCGTCGTCGAAGAGGCCATCACCGTCGGCCTGTTGCTGCGCCGCCTCGTGCGCCTCGAACGTCCCGGCAGCTACACGCACACCGTCGGCGGCGGACTGGGCTGGGGCATCGGCGCCGCCGTCGGCCGCGCCCTGGCCGAACCCGGCCGCCCGGTGGTCGCCGTCCTCGGCGACGGCTGCACCCTCTTCGGCCTCCAGGGCCTGTGGAGCGCCGCCCGCCAGAACGCCCCCGTCCTGTTCGTCGTGATGAACAACGGCGTGTACCGGACCCTCCAGGACACCTACACGGCCATGGGCCACCCGGGCCCCTGCCCCGGCACCGACCTGGGACAGCTGGACTTCACCCAGGCGGCCCGGTTCTTCGGCGTCGACGCCGTCCGCGCGGCGAGCGCGGACCACGTGCGCGAACTGGTCCAGGGGGCAGGGGAGTTGACAAGGCCGCTGCTGATCGACGTACCGCTGCGGTCCTGAGCCGGGCCCAGCGGGTCCGGCGGGGGGCCGTTCGGCCCATGGCCGCGGTCCGGACCTGCGCCCACCCTGACGGCACCTCAACTGCTCACCGCCGGGGGCCGTCATGCCGCACCTGCACTCCGTCCTGCGAAGACTCCTCGCCGTCTGCTCCGCCGGCGCCCTGGGCGTGACGACCGCCCTGGTCCTCGCGCCGGCCGCCGCCGCCGACCCGGCCACCACCGTCGGCTACCCCTCCGGCGCGAGCGCGACCCGCTACTCGGGTCTCGCCTTCGACGCCTGCACGGCCCCTCCACTCACCTCCGTGCAGGCCTGGAACGCCTCGCCGTACCGTGCCCTCGGCGTCTACGTCTCGGGCGTCAACCGCACCTGTGCGCAACCGCAGTTGACCGCCTCGTGGGTCGCCTCCGTGGCCCGCCTGAAGTGGCGTCTGCTGCCCATCCACAAGGGCCTGCAACCGCCCTGCGGGGCCCGTCCCGCCGACGCCAAGATCAGCCTGACGCCGGCCACGGCACGCTCCCAGGGCACCGCGGCCGCCTCGCAGGCGATCAGCGCCGCCAAGGCGCTCGGCATGCTGCCCGGCAGCGCCCTCTACAACGACATCGAGCACTACACCCAGACGGACACCGCGTGCCGCACCGCCGTCCTGACCTACGTCTCGGCGTGGACCAGGGAACTGCACCGCCTCGGCTGGGTCTCCGGCGTCTACATGAACCTCAACCTGGGCGCCAAGCAGCTCGCCGACGTCTACACCTCCACGGCCTACGCCCGACCGGACGCCCTGTGGATCGCCCGCTACGACGGCGTCGACTCCCTCAAGGGCTGGACCGCCGTCGCCGACTCCAAGTGGGCCGTCCACCAGCGCGCCAAGCAGTTCCGCGGCGGCCACGACGAGACGTACGGCGGCGTCACCATCAACATCGACACCGACCGCGTCGACGCTCCCGTGGCCACGGTGGCCCTCCCCTACAAGGTGACCAGCACGACCGCGCTCAACGCACGCAGCGGGCCGGCGACGTCGTACCCCGTCGTCACCTCGTACGCGCCCGGCGCGACCGTGAACGTCGTCTGCCAGGCTCCCGGCACCAAGGTCGGCACCACGGCCGTCTGGGACAGGCTGACCAACGGCGCCTACGTCTCGGACCACTACGTCAGCACGGCCTCCGCCACCGGCTACACCGCGCCCCTGCCGCGCTGCACCTACCCGTACCAGGTGACGGCCACCGGCGGCGTGACCGAACGCAGCGGACCGGGCTCCTCCTACAGCGCTGTCGGCACCTCACCGAACGGCGCGCTCGCCTGGGTCACCTGCCAGCGCTCCGGCTCCACGAGCGGCACCACGAAGGTCTGGGACCGGCTGGAGAACGGCCACTACGTCTCCGACCGCTACGTGGCGACGCCCAGCAGCACCACGTACAGCAAGCCGCTGCCGCGCTGCTGAGCCACTCACAGCGCCCCGCACCTTGTCACTCGCCCGGCGAGCCACCACCATCGGTCCATGACGGACGGTCAGCTGCCGAAGTCGGTGCTCGCCCGGGGGGTCATGGTGCTGCGCGCCTGCGGCGGCTCCGAGACCGCACTCACGCTCGCCGAGCTGGCCCTGTGCACGGGACTGCCGAAGCCGACCGCGCACCGGCTGGTCGGCGAGCTGGTCCGGCTCGGCCTGGTCGAGCGCACCGAGGCGGGCAGCTACCGCATCGGGCTCGGGCTGTTCGTGCTCGGCCAGTCGGCGCCGACGGTGCGCGAGCTGCGGGACGCCGCGCTGCCGTATCTCGGCGATCTGCACGAGGCGACGCTGGAGAACGTGCATCTGGCCGTCCCCGACGGCACCGACACGCTGTTCCTGGAGAAGGTCACCGGCCGCCGCGCGACGCCGATCGTCTCCCGCACCGGCGGCCGGCTGCCCGCGCACTGCACCGCCACCGGCAAGGTCTTCCTCGCCCAGGACCCGCGCCCGCCACACCGCACCCTGACCCGCCTGACCCCGCGCACCCTGGTCCTGCCCGGCCAGCTCGCCCGCGACCTCGCCCTGACCCGGGCCCGCGGCTACGGCGTCAACCTGGAGGAGGCCGAGGTCGGCATCTCCGCCGTCGCCGCCCCGGTCTACGTCCGCGACCACGGCCCCCGCCCGATCGCCGCGATCTCCGTCACGGGTGGCACCCGCCGCCTGGACGTCGACCGGATGTGCGCCCGGGTGTGCGCGGCGGCGCGGGCCCTGACCCGCGCCCTGTCGGCCTGACTCCCTTCCCCGCGGCACCGGTTCAGCCCGACTCCGGCACCGCCTGCTGCATCGCCACCGCCAGTGCGTGCTCCGTCAGCCGCTCCCCGTGCACCTCACCCGTCACCCGCCCCCGCACGAACACCAGCACCCGGTCGCACACCTCGGTCAGTTCGGCGAGGTCGGTCGAGGCGAGCAGCACCGCCGCACCACCCGCGGCCAGTTCGCCGACGATGCGGTGCATCTCGGCCCGTACGCCGACGTCGACCCCGCGCGTGGGATCGTCGAGGACGACGATCTTCGGGTCGGTCGCCAGCCACTTGGCGAAGACGACCTTCTGCTGGTTGCCGCCGGACAGACGGGCCACGACGTCGTAAGGCCCGCCGCGCAGCCGCAGCCGCCGCGTCAAGTCCGTGGTGCGGCGCACCAGTTCGGATCGGGAGGGCATGACGCCGCCGCGGCCGAGCGCCAGCCAGCTCACCGTCGTGGTGTTCTCCCACACCGGCCGGTCCGCCATCAGGCCGTTGCGCTTGCGGTCGCTCGGCACGAAGGCGACGCCCGCGCGGACCGCGTCCCGCAGCGAGCGCGGCGCCCCGCGTCCCGCGACGTCCAGCCGTCCCGCGGAGATCGCCGTACGCCCGCACACCACCTCCAGCGCGTCGAGGTGCCCCGCCCCCTGCAGCCCGGCGACCCCGACCACCTCGCCCGCCCGCACGGTGAAGGTCACGTCCGTCAGCCGTCCCGGCACGCTCACCCCGGACAGCACCACCACCGGCGGCCGGTCCACCACGGCCCGCGCCCGGCGCAGCGGCACCGGCGGCCGGCCGCCCAGCATCGCCGTGACCAGCTGCGGCACGCCGACCTCCGCCCGGGGCACCCCCGCCAGCGCGACCCGCCCGTCCCGCAGCACCGTCACGCGGTGCGCGAAGCGCATGACCTCGTCCAGGAAGTGCGTGACGTACAGGACGGCGATGCCCCGCCCGGTGAGGGTGCGCAGGACGCCCGCGAGCCGGTTGACGGCGGCGATGGGCAGGGCCGAGGTCGGCTCGTCGAGGATCAGCAGCCGCGGACCGCGCAGCAGCGCCCGTGCGATCTCCGTCAACTGCTGGTCGGCGAGGGAGAGGTCGCCCAGCTCCTGACCGAGGTCGAGGTCGAGTCCCAGGTCCGCCAGGACGGGGCGGGCCGCCCGGTCCATCGCGCCGCGGTCGAGCAGGCCGAAGCGCCGCGGCGGCCCTGTGGGGAAGAGGTTCTCGCGCACGGTCAGGTCCGGGAACAGGCTCAGCTCCTGGGAGACGACCGCGAGCCGGCTGTCCGGGGCGGTCCGCACCACCCCCTCGTCCGCGGCCAGCACCCCCGACAGGATGCGCACCAATGTCGACTTGCCCGCCCCGTTCTCCCCGACCAGCGCGTGCACCTCGCCGCCCCGCAGCCGGATGCCGGACCCGTCCAGGGCCCGTACGCCGCCGTAGGACTTGACCAGGCCCTGCGCCACCAGGATGTCCCCGTTCGTCATCTCAGCGGGCGTCCTTCAGGGGCTTGATGTGGGCCTGCTGGTCGGCCAGGAGCTTGTCGATCGTCGGCCTGTACCAGTCGTAGGCGGCCGTCGCGGACTTCTGGCGGGCGATGATGTCGTCGATGTTGGAGGAGTCGACGACCCCGCCGGGGGAGAGGAACCAGCCCTCCGGCAGCTTCCCGTCCTGGTGGCGCACCGAGTCGATGAGGATAGCCGTGGAGAGGTAGCCCTTGAGGAAGTGCTGCGGGTCGATGGTGACGAAGTTCGAGCCGTCCTTGACCGCCTCGAGCGTCTTGGGGTCGACGTCGAAGCCGGCGCTCAGCCATTTGCCGTGCTGCGCCTTCTTGATCTTGGCGAGGTTGTAGCTGTCGGCGTCCCCGACGCCCAGGAACGCCAGCGCCTTGGGGTGCGCGTTCACCTGCGACGACCAGGAGCTGTAGTTCTGCCCGGGATCGCTGTACGTCTGGAAGGGGCCGAGCACCTTCACGCCCGGCGCCTGTTTCCTGAACGTGTCGGATATGCCCTTCGCGCGGTTGTCCAGCACGGGGGTTCCCGGGTTGGGCACGCCGATGACGATCTCGCCCTTGGGGTTCGCGCCGAGCCGCTTCAGCGCCTCCTTGGCCATCAGCTCGCCGAGCGCGTAGTTGTCGTTGCCGACGTAGAAGGTGATCTTGCTGCCGTCGGTGGGGGCGGTGTCCAGGGCGACGAGGGGGATGCCCTTGTCCACGGCCTGCGCCGCGGGCCGGGTGAAGATCGGCGGGTCCAGGTTCTCCAGGACGATGCCGTCCCTGGCGGTGGCGGTGAGGTTCTGGAAGAGCTGCGCCTCGGCCGGGCCGTCGGTGTTCGGCGGGCCCACCGCCTTGAAGTTGACCTTCCCGGCGTGGTGGGCGGCGCTCTCGGCGCCGAGCACCATCTCGTGCGCGAAGTTGAGCGAGATGTTGGCGACCGCGATGCCCATGTCGAGTTCGCCGCTCCCGCCGCCGGGGCTGCTGTCGCCGCAGCCGGCGGCGCCGAGCAGCATCAGAGCGCCGAGCGCGGCGGCGGTCGTACGGAGTCGGGGATGCATCACGGCCTCCAAGAGCCTTGCGCAGGCTGGGTGTTCACTTGCGTCGGCGTCCGGTGCGCCGCAGCGCGCTGTCGGCCGCGACGGCGACGAGGATGACCGCGCCGGTCGCGAACGACGTCCAGTTGATGGGTACTTCGAAGAACACGAGGCCCGAGGCGACGACCGCCAGGATCATCGCCCCGGCCACCGCGCCGATCACCGAGCCGCGGCCGCCGGCCAGCGGGGTGCCGCCGATGATGCAGGCGGCGATGGCCTGCAGCTCGTAGCCCTGGCCCAGGGTCGGGTCGCCGGCGCCGTAGAAGGCGAGGGCGAGCACGGCGGCGCACGCCGTGGTGAGCCCCGACAGGGCCAGCGCCTCGATCCGGGTGCGGACCACCGGGATGCCGCTGAACGCGGCGGCGTCGGGGTTGGACCCGATCGCCCGCACCCGGGCCCCGAAGCGGGTGCGGGCGAGCACCACGGCCAGCACCGCGAGCACGGCCAGCAGCACCCACAGCGCGAACGGCACCCCGCCGGGATCGCCGCCCACGACGGTGAAGAACGAGTTGTCCAGCGGGAGATCGGTGATCTGCTTGCCGTCGGCGAGCGCGAGCCCGACGCCCCGGTAGAGCATCAGGGTGCCCAGGGTGACGATGAACGACGGCAGCGCGAGCAGGGTCGTCACCAGCCCGTTGAACACGCCGAGGGCGACCCCGGTCAGCAGCATCACCGGTACCGCGAGCCAGGGGCCGAGCCCGTCGCGCACCAGCAGCGCCCCGACGACCAGGCACATCGCGTAGCTGCCGCCCACCGACAGGTCCACCTCGCGCATGGCGAGCACGAAGACCATGCCGCACGCCATCAGCGAGATGTAGACGGAGTTGTGGGCCGTGGAGAGCAGGTTGGAGGTGTCGAGGAAGTCCGGGTACGGGATGCCGATCCCGGCGATCAGCAGCGCGAGCACGAGCAGTACGCCCAGCTCGTCCCGGAGCAGCCGCCCGGGCAGCGGGACGAGCCGGCGCCGCCCGCCACCCTGATCGCGGGCGCGCTCGGCGTCGTCCACGGCACGCTCGGTCTCGGTCATCGGGCACGGCTCCCGTACGGCTGGTACTGCGGCAGGACCTGGCCGCAGCGTCGGCCCCCGGGCTGCGGGCGGCAACAGAGCCGTTTCAGCGAGTGGAATGCACCCTTGCCGAGTGCCTGACGGATCATCACACTCGGGCCATGGACACGCGGACCGCCCTGGTGACCGGTGCGGCACAGGGCCTCGGGCAGGAGTTCGCCGTCGCGCTCGCCGGCCGCGGCTACCGGGTCGCGGGGCTCGACATCGCCCCGCAGGCGCGGACCGCCGGGAAGATCCTGGACTACCTGGAGCTGGAGGGCGACGCCGCCGACGAGGAGCAGGTACGGGCCGGGATGGAGCGCGTGATCGACCGGTTCGGCACGCTGCACGTGGTGGTCAACAACGCCGGCGTCTACCCCGCCGGGCCCTTCGAGGAGACCACCGTCGAGGACTGGCGCCGGATCATGCGCGTGAACCTGGAGGCGCCGTTCGTGGTGACGCGAGCCGCGCTGCCGTATCTGAAGGCCGCCGGGTGGGGCCGCGTCGTCAACATCGTCTCCGCCGCGGTGCTCACCGCACCGCCCGACATGGTCCCCTACGTCACCTCGAAGACGGGCCTGATCGGCTTCACCCGCGCGCTGGCCTCGGCGCTCGGCCCGTACGGCATCACCGTCAACGCGATCGCGCCCAGCATGGTGCGCACCGCCACCGCCGAGCGGACGGTCGGGGCGGACGGGGGCTTCGAGGCGGTCCGCGCCGGGCAGGTCGTGCCGCGCACCCAGGAGCCGTCCGACCTGGTCTCGACGCTGCTGTACGTGGTGGACGAGGGCAGCGGCTTCCTGACCGGGCAGACGCTCAACGTGTCAGGCGGATCGGCCTTCCTGTGACTCCCGCGACTTCTGCGACTCCCGTGGTTCCTGCGGCTCCGGCTGCGTGTCCGCGAGCCACTGGTGCACCTCCTCCTTGAGCGAGCGCTGGAACGTCGTCAGCAGGGCCTGCACCACGAGGGGCTGCATGTGCGCCGACAGCAGCTTCACGTCCTGCTCGTCCCGCTCCGCCACCTCGCCGCGGAACAGCTGCGACAGCTCGTGCGCCGCCGCGCGCGAGTGCTCGATCAGCACCGTGCGGGAGGCGAGGATGGCGGCCTCCGACAGGGGGACGTCCAGGAGCTGCACCCCGAGCCGCAGCAGCCCCGCGTCGACCCGGAAGGCTTCCCCGTCGGCCCGGACGACGCCCATGGCGGCGAGCCGCTCGGTGTCGTCCGCGCTCAGCGGGCGCCCGGCCCGCCGGTGCAGCTCCTCGGCCGTGAGCGTCTCCACGGTGTCCGGGGCCCAGGACGCCACGACCGCCCGGTGGATCGCCAGGTCGTGGTGGCTGAGACCGGGCGGCAGCTGCTCCATGTACCGCTCGATCGCCGCCAGGGTCATGCCCTGGTGCTGCAGCTCCTCGATGAGCGCCAGCCGGGCCAGGTGCTGCTGCCCGTAGCGGCCGACCCGGCGCGGACCGATCACCGGCGGGGGGAGCAGCCCCTTGGTGCTGTAGAAGCGGACCGTGCGGACGGTGATGCCGGCCCGCGCGGCCAGCTCGTCGACCGTGAGCGTCGGCTCCCCGGTGTCGCTGTCGGTGTCGGTCGTCATGTGCAGCAGTATCGCTGTCTCACCAGAACTGTGAAACCCGTACGGCGTGGCCGTCGTGACATGTGAGGCGCTTGTGAGGCGTGTGTGAGAAGCACCGCTGTGTGATCTATGCCATCGCATGCGCCCGGGGGACCGGGGGAAGGTGGCGCGTTGGTCTGCGTTCCCCCACCGAATACGCGGGCCCTGTACGTCCGGAGAAACCCGAGCGCGATCCGCTCGGGCGCACCAGAGAGTGGTACCCCCGTGAGCAAGGACGCCGTGACCACGGCACAGGTCGCACCCCACAGCGACGCCGCCCCGACGCCCGCGGACGCGGGCGACGCCGGCTACAGCAAGGGCCTCAAGCACCGCCACGTCAACATGATCGCCATCGGCGGCGCGATCGGCACCGGACTCTTCCTGGGCGCGGGAGGGCGCCTGCACAACGCGGGGCCCGCCCTCGCGTTCGCCTACCTGGTCTGCGGCGTCTTCGCCTTCTTCGTGGTCCGGGCGCTCGGCGAGCTGGTCCTCTACCGCCCGTCCTCCGGGTCCTTCGTGTCCTACGCGCGCGAGTTCCTGGGCGAGAAGGGCGCCTATGTCGCCGGCTGGATGTACTTCCTGAACTGGTCGACGACCGGTATCGCCGACATCACCGCCATCGCGCTCTACACGCACTACTGGAGCATGTTCACGAGCATCCCGCAGTGGGTGCTGGCGCTGATCGCGCTCGCCGTGGTCCTGGCCGTGAACCTGATCTCGGTGAAGATCTTCGGCGAGATGGAGTTCTGGTTCGCGATCGTCAAGGTGGCCACCCTGGTCGGCTTCATGCTGATCGGCATCTGGCTGCTCGCCACCCGGCACGAGGTGGGCGGCCGCACCCCGGGCGTGAGCGTGATCTCCGACCACGGCGGCGTCCTGCCGCACGGCATGATGCCGGTCGTCCTGGTCATGCAGGGCGTGATCTTCGCGTACGCCGCCCTCGAACTCGTCGGCGTCGCGGCCGGCGAGACCGCCGAGCCGGAGAAGGTCGTCCCGCGCGCGGTGAACTCGATCATGTGGCGCGTGGGCCTGTTCTACGTGGGCTCGGTCGTCCTGCTCGCCCTGCTCCTCCCGGGCTCGGTCTACTCGGCCGACGAGAGCCCCTTCGTCACCGTGCTGTCGAAGATCGGCGTCTCCGGCGCGGGCGACGTGATGAACCTGGTGGTCCTGACCGCCGCCATGTCGTCCCTCAACTCCGGCCTGTACTCCACCGGCCGCATCCTGCGCTCGATGGCGATGGCGGGCTCGGCGCCCCGGTTCACCGCCCGCATGAACCGCAGCCAGGTCCCCTACGGCGGCATCCTGCTCACCTGCGCGGTGTGCGTGCTCGGCGTCGGCCTCAACTACCTCATGCCGAGCCAGGCCTTCGAGATCGTGCTGAACGTCGCCTCGCTCGGCATCGTGTCGACCTGGGTGATCATCATGGTCTGCCACCTGGTCTTCGTCCGCCGCGCCAAGGCGGGCCTGCTGTCCCGCCCGTCCTTCCGGCTGCCCGGCAGCCCGGTCACCGAGATCACCACGATCGTCTTCCTCCTCGCCGTCCTCGGCCTGATGTGGAACGACCCCGAGGTCGGCCGCAAGACCCTCCTGCTCATCCCGGTCATCGCCGCGATGCTGGTCGCGGGCTGGTTCGGCGTACGACGCCGGGTCGCCCGCACGGAGAACGAGGAACTCACGCAGCTCACGAGCTAGCCCGCGCCGTCGCTCCGCCCGGTGAAGGCCGCGCATCCTCGCCGTCGGTACTCCGAGAGGTGAGCGCCTGCCGCTCGTACGTGGCTGGTCGCGCCGTTCCCCGCGCCCCTTCCGGGGCGCGGCCCTCACCCCTTCGCCGATGTCGTCCCGTGGGTAAGGTGCGGGCTGGGGCCGTCAAGGTCACTGCCGACGACCACGGGGAGGGCGGGACATGAGCCGCGACAACGACGTTCTCGTGCTGGGAGGCGCGGGCGTGGACACGATCGTGTACGTGCCGCGGCTGCCGCTCCCGTACGCCGACAGCTACATGATCGAGCAGGGCATCCGCACCCGGGCCGGCCAGACCGGCGACTTCGTCGCCCTGGGCCTCGGCGCGCTCGGCCTGCGCGTGCACCATCTCGACATGCTCGGCGACGACCCCGAGGGCGACCTGGTGCGCGCCCTGCACCGGGAGCGGGGCATCGCCCTCACGGCCGTCCCGCAGCCCGCCGGGACGAAGCGCGCGGTCAACCTCGTCAGCCCCGACGGCAGGCGCCTGTCGCTGTACGACGCGAGCCGCACAGTGGTCGAGGGCGGCTTCCCGAAGGACACGGTCCAGGCCCTTGCCGCGGCCAGTCGCCACGTCCACGTGACCATCACCCAGCCCTGCGCCGACACCCTGCCGCTCCTGCGCGAGACGGGGGCGACGATCTCCACCGACCTGCACGACTGGGACGGCGAGAACCCGTACCACGAGCCGTTCGCCCACGCCGCGGACGTCGTGTTCCTCTCCACCACCGCCCTCGCCGACCCGGAGCGCACCATGCGCCGCATCGCCGACCGCGGCCGCGCCGAGGTGGTCGTCGCCACGGCGGGCGCGAAGGGCGCCTACCTCCTGGCCGACGACGAACTCACCCACATACCCCCGGCCGTCCCACCCGCTCCGGTCCTCGACTCCAACGGCGCGGGAGACGCCTTCGCGGCGGCCTTCCTGTACGGCTGGCTGAACCGCGAGACACCTCGCCGCAGCGCCGTCTACGGCACGATCGCGGGCGCCCACGCCTGCACGGTCCCGTCGACGGAGGCGGACGCGATCGGCCGGGACGAGCTCCTGGCGAGGGTGACGGGTCTTTAGGGGCGCGGGGAACTGCGCGACCGGCCACCACCGGCCCGCAGCCCCCACACCACCGGACCCGGCACTTCCCTAGTGCACGTCGTTGGTCGCGGCGATCTTCTTCCACGACTTCGGCTGCACCACCGCGGACTTGGCGAGAGCCACCCCCGCCGACGCCGACGCCGCCGGCTTGCTCGGCCGGAACAGCCACGCGTCGAAGAGCGAACCCAGCGACTTGCCCGACACCTTCTCCGCGTACGCCTCGAAGTCGGCGACGGACGCGTTCCCGTACGCGTGCTCCTGGGGCCAGCCCTTCAGGATGGCGAAGAACGCGTCGTCGCCGACCGCGTTGCGCAGGGCCTGGATCGCCAGCGCGCCGCGGTCGTAGACAGCGATGTCGAACTGGTCGTCAGGACCGGGGTCACCCGGCTTGACCGTCCAGAACGCGTCGTCGGCCGGATGCGAGGCGTACACGTAGTCGGCGAGTTCCTGCGTCGTGCCCTCGCCCTCGTGCTCGGACCACAGCCACTGGGCGTACCGCGCGAAACCCTCGTTGATCCAGATGTCCTTCCAGCCCTTCAGCGACACGCTGTCGCCGTACCACTGGTGCGCCAGCTCGTGCACGACGACCGAGGCGTTGGAGCCGTTCGCGAACTGCTTCGGGCTGTAGTAGACCCGGGTCTGCGTCTCCAGCGCGTACCCGGTGGTCGTGTTGGGGACGTAGCCGCCGGCCGAGCTGAACGGATACGGCCCGAAGTAGCCGCTGAGCCAGTCGACGAGCTCCCCGGTCCGCTCCACGCTCGCCCGCGCGGCCCCGTCGTTGTCGCCGAGGTCCTTGCTGTAGGCGTTGATCACCGGCACCCCGCCCTCGGAGGTGCTGGTCGTGATGTCGAACTTGCCGACGGCCAGCGTGGTCAGGTACGTGGCCTGCGGCTTGTTCTGCCGCCAGTTGTAGCGCGTCCAGCCGAGCTGCGAACTCGTCGACTGCAGCGTGCCGTTGGACAGGGCCTGCGTCCCGTTCGGCACGGCGACGGACACGTCGTAGGTGGCCTTGTCGAGCGGGTGGTCGTTGCTCGGGTACCACCACCAGGCCGCCTCGGGCTCGTCCGCCGCGACGGCCCCGTCCGGCGTGCGGTGCCAGGTGTTGAAGCCGTAGGCGCTCTTCGACGACGGCACCCCGCTGTAGCGCACGACCACGGTGATCGCCGTGCCCTTGGCCAGCGGAGTCTTCGGCGTGACGACCAGTTCGTGCTGGCCGGAGGTGGCGAAGGCGGCCTTGGCGCCGTTGACCCGCACCTCGCCGACGTCCAGCAGGAAGTCGAGGTCGAAGCTGGACAGGTCCTGCGTGGTCTTCGCCAGGATCGTCGCCGTACCGGACAACTCGTCCGTCGTGGGCTGGTACTTCAGGCGCAGGTCGTAGTGGGAGACGTCGTATCCGCCGTTGCCGTAGGCCGGGTAGTAGGGGTCGCCGATGCCCGGAGCGCCGGGGGAGTAGCTTGCGGCGGACGCCGGGATCGCCAGCATCAGGGAGGCCGCAGCGAGTGCGCCCGGCGCGATGATTCTGCGGTGCACGAAAGCTCCAAGTCGTAGGGTCACGAGATCTGTTCCGGAGCCTATGGAGTCCCTGTGTCACCGGACATGTCCATGGCCCCGCCTGTCACACGATCGCCATTCGGCCGTCACGAACCCCCGGGTGACAAGGCCCGATCCGGCCACGCGCGTCCCGTGGGGCGGCCTACGGCCCTCTTCTGCACGGCAGTTGACCGATGTACCGTCCCGCGCATGCCGATACGCATGCGCTTCACGACCTGGAGATCGCTCGCGACGGCGGCCATCGCCGTCCTCCTGGCAGCCTTCCTCACCCCGGCGGCGGCCCACGCGGCCCCTTCCGCACCACGCGAGAGCCGGCCCGTCTACTCGTACGCGAACGCCGTCCGCGAGGCCGTCTGGGTGGACACCGGACTCGACGGCGACCGCGACGGGAAGCACGACCGCGTCGCCGTCGACATCGTGCGCCCCCGCGAACCCGCCCAGCAGGGCCGCAAGGTGCCCGTCATCATGGACGCCAGCCCGTACTACTCCTGCTGCGGCCGCGGCAACGAGAGCCAGCTCAAGACGTACGACGCGCAGGGCCACGTCGTCCAGATGCCGCTCTTCTACGACAACTACTTCGTCCCGCGCGGCTACGCCTTCGTCGGCGTCGACCTCGCCGGCACCAACCGCTCCGACGGCTGTGTGGACGTCGGCGGCCGCTCCGACATCCAGTCCGCGAAGGCCGTGGTCGACTGGCTCAACGGCCGGGCGAAGGCGTACACCACCCGCACCGGCACCACCACGGCCAGGGCGAGCTGGACCAACGGCAGGACCGGCATGATCGGCAAGAGCTGGGACGGCACGATCGCCAACGGCGTCGCCGCGACCGGCGTCAAGGGCCTGAAGACCGTCGTCCCGATCAGCGCCATCTCCTCGTGGTACGACTACTACTTCGCCAAGGGCGCCCCGCTGTACGACTCGGGCCCCGACTGGCTGTCGAACTACGTGGACAGCCCCGACGCGCAGGCGAAGTGCGCCGCGGTGCAGAAGGCGATCGTCGACGGCTCCCCGCGCACCGGCGAGTGGACCCCGTTCTGGACCGAGCGCGACTACGTGAAGAACGCGGGCAAGGTGCGCGCGAGCGTCTTCCTCACCCACGGCATGCAGGACCTCAACGTCCGCACCAAGCACTTCGGCCAGTGGTGGGACGCCCTCGCCAAGCACGGCGTCGAGCGCAAGATCTGGCTCTCCCAGACCGGCCACGTCGACCCCTTCGACTTCCGCCGCGGCGCCTGGGTCGACACCCTGCACCGCTGGTTCGACCACGAACTCCTCGGCTACGACAACGGCATCGACCGCGAGCCGATGGCCGACGTCGAGCGCCACCCCGACCAGTGGGTCACCTCCAAGGTCTGGCCGCCGAGCGGCACCGCCGCCACGACCCTGCGCCCCGGCCGGGGCAGCCAGGCGGGCGTCGGCACCCTCGGCCTCACCAAAGGCCACGGCACCGAGACCTTCACCGACGACCCGCGGCTGAGCGAGACCGACTGGGCCGCCAGGATCGCCACGTCGACCCCGGAGAAGGCCGGCTTCCTCACCGGGCCCCTCACCCATGACCTGCGCCTGTCCGGCTCGTCCGAGGTGACGGTCACCGCGACCCCGACCACGAGAACGGCGCACCTCTCCGCCGTGCTGGTCGACCTCGGCCCGGACACCGTCCGGGACTACGCGGACGCGGCCGAGGGCATCACGACCGGCACCGACCGCAGCTGCTGGGGCGCGAGCACCGCGGGCGACAGCGCCTGCTTCAAGAACACCGCGGCGAAGAGGACGAACGTCGACTACACCGTGGTCAGCCGCGGTTGGGCCGACCTCGGCAACTACGCCTCCGACGCGAAGGGCGTCCCGCTCACGCCGGGCAAGGCGTACACCATCACCCTCGACCTCGCGGCCACCGACCACGTCGTCCCGGCCGGCCACCGCCTCGCGCTGATCGTGGCGGGCACCGACAAGGACCTCATCGACCCGCCGGCCGACAAGCCGACCCTCACCCTGGACCTGTCCCGCACCCGGGCGAGCGTCCCGCTGGTGGGCGGCGCCCCGGCCTTCACCCGCGCCACGACGGACAAGCCGTCCGCTCCCGAAGGAAGGACCCTCCAGGGCGTAACGGCCCCGCGCACCATCCACCGCGTCCCCCTCGGCTGAGCAGGGTGCGCAGATCCCCGGCGGCGTAACAGCGTTCTCAGGGGCGCGGGGAACTGCGCGACCGGCCACGACGCAGCCGAAGACGGAGACTGAGCCGCAGAAGCACAACCGCACCCCCGCGGAGCGCTAGGCGGTCGGGCAAGCCAACCCGGCCGCCTCCCCCGCACACCCCCACGCCACGGTCACACCCGCCCCGCCGTGTCCGTAGTTGTGCACCAACACCCGCCCGTCGGGCAGGACTTCACGCTCCAGCCGCACCGCGTCCCGCGCCGGCCGCAGCCCCACGCGGTGCTCCAGCACCCGCGCCCCCGCGATCTCGGGCCGCAGCGCCGCACAGCGCCGTACGATCGCCTCGGCCACCGCCGGATCCGGCTCCAGCGACCAGGCGTCCTCGTCGGCCGTGCCGCCCAGCAACAGCCGTCCGGGCTGCGGGAAGAAGTACGCCATCTCCCCGTCCGGGCCGGTGGAGGTGAGCCAGGTGCGGATGCCGGGGTCCTCCACGACCACCAGCTGCCCGCGCACGGGCCGTACGGACGCGTCCGGAACGAGCTCGCGCGCCCCCAGCCCCGTGCAGTTGACGACGACCGGGGCGTCCGCCTCCGCGAAACCGGCGACCGCACGCTCCTCGACCACCCCGCCCGCCTTCACCAGCCGCTCCCGGAGCCACGGCAGATGCGTGAGCATGTCGACGAGCGGCAGCCGCGCCCACAGCCCGCTGCCGGCGTACTCCTCGGGCGTCGACGCGCGCAGCCCCGGCACCCGGGCGGCCGCCCAGGACTCGGCCCGGTCGAGATCCGCCTCGCCCAGTACCCCTTCGACCATGCGTACGCCGGTCGCCTCGGGGTCGCCCGCCAGCTCCTCGTACACGTCCAGGGACTGCAGCGCCCACTCCCGCGCCCGGGCCACCGGCTCGATCCGGTACGGCCACCACAGCGCCCCGGCAACCGCCGAGGTGGTCCGCTCGGCGGGATCCCGCGTCCACACCCGTACCCGTACGCCGCGCTCGGCGAGAACGACGGCGGTGGTCAGCCCGACGACCCCGCTGCCCACCACGATGACATCGTTGTTCAATGCGCCCTCCCTCAGGGGACGGTAGCGGAATGTGTCATGCCGTGCTCGGAGAGCTCCGACTGCGGGAATACTCACAGCATGTCCGCCGAGTACGCGACCTTCGGCCTGGCACCGGCGATGCGCGCCGGTGGAGTCCTCAGCAACGGTGACTACCAGATCCACCGGGACTTCGTGGACTTCATCGTCGACGGGCGGCCGCTGCTGTTCCAGCTCTCCGACCTCGACGCCGTCTCCCCGCTCGCCTCCGACGTCCCGCCCGCGATCTTCACCGAGCAGGTCCGCAGCCTCCTGCTGGAGGCCGAGGCACCGCTCCCGGACGGCCGCTACGTCGTCTACGGCTGCCCGGAGTGCGCGGACCTTGCCTGCGGTGCGGTCACCGCCGTCATCGAGCGCGACGGCGAGGACTTCATCTGGCGGGACTTCGCCTGGCAGACCGACGAACACGCCGATCTGGAACGCAACGGCTACCACGGGATAGGGCCGTTCCGCTTCCACGGCGGCCGGTACCGCGAGGCGCTGGCCTCGCTGCTGGACGGCCGTGCGCCGGGCGCGCGGCGCCGGGTCCTGCTCATCGGCGCGCGGGTCGCCCTGCTCGCCAAGCTCGCCGCCGCGCTGCGCGCCATCGGCATCGGCGCCGACATCGCGCATGACGCGCACGGTGTCCCCGCCGACGAACTGCGCTCCTACGGCGCGGTCGCCTTCGGCCGAGCCGTAGGCCAGGAGCGGCGGGCCGAGGTGCGCCGCTCCTTCCAGCAGGCCGGCGTCGAGGTGGCGTACGTCGAGGGCCTCGCCCCGATCGTGCCGCTGCTCGTCGCGCAGATCGAGCACGCCCTGGACCGCAGCCCGGTGGAGCAGCGCCGGCTGACCCGGCTGGTGGCGGCCGACGGCGAGGCGGGCGTCGAGGTCACCTCGTCCTGCCGGGTCCGGCTGACCGCCTACCGTCTGGACCGGCTCTACCGCAGCCACGCGCACGACGTCTTCGACGGGGTGCTGGAGGCGGGCCGGCACCGCATCGCGCTGGACGCCAGGGCGGTCCGGGGCGAGTCGTTCGTGGTGGCGCGGACAGCGGGGAGTGTGCTGGTGGAGGCGATGGCCCGGTAGGAAACGGCGAGGCGGTGCCGGCCCGCCGGCGGCTAGGATCGGCGGCCTGATGACTGCCACACTCGTCGCCAAGAACCTCGCCGCCGGGCACGGCGACCGCTCCCTGTTCGCCGGACTCGACCTCGTCGTCGCGCCCGGTGACGTGATCGGGCTGGTCGGTGCCAACGGCGCGGGCAAGTCCACCCTGCTCAGGATGCTCGCGGGGCTCCTCGCGCCGGAGCAGGGGGAGCTCAGGCTCTCCCCGCCGACGGCGACCGTCGGCCACCTCCCGCAGGAGCCGGAGCGCCGCCCCGGCGAGACCGTCCGGGAGTTCCTGGCCCGCCGCACCGGCGTCGCCGAGGCCCAGCGTGTGATGGACGAGGCCACCCAGGCGCTGGTCGACGGCGCGCCGGGCGCCGACGACGCCTACGCGACGAGCCTGGAGCGCTGGCTCGACCTCGGCGGCGCGGACCTGGAGGAGCGGGCGGAGGAGGTCGCCGACTCCCTCGGTCTCGCGGTGGACCTCGACCAGCCGATGACGTCCCTGTCCGGCGGCCAGGCGGCCCGCGCCGGACTCGCCTCCCTCCTCCTGTCCCGCTACGACGTCTTCCTGCTCGACGAGCCCACCAACGACCTCGACCTGGACGGCCTGGAACGCCTCGAACGGTTCGTCTCCGGCCTGCGCGCCGGCACCGTCGTCGTCAGCCACGACCGCGAGTTCCTCACCCGCACGGTCACCAAGGTCCTCGAACTCGACCTCGCACAGGGGGAGATCAACCTCTACGGCGGCGGCTACGCGGCCTACCTGGAGGAACGCGAGGTCGCCCGCCGGCACGCCCGGGACGACTACGAGGAGTACGCCGACAAGAGGGCGGCCCTCCAGGACAGGGCGCAGACGCAGCGCTCCTGGATGGACAAGGGCGTGAAGAACGCCCGGCGCAAGGCGGGCAACGACAACGACAAGATCGGCCGCAAGTTCCGCAGCGAGGCCAGCGAGAAGCAGGCGGCGAAGGCCCGCCAGACCCAGCGCATGATCGAACGGCTGGACGTCGTCGAGGAGCCCCGCAAGGAGTGGGAACTGCGCATGGAGATCGCCTCGGCCCCGCGGTCGGGCGCCGTCGTGGCCACCCTGCGCGACGCCGAGGTGCGGCGCGGCGACTTCACCTTCGGACCGGTCTCCCTGCAGATCGACTGGGCGGACCGGGTGGCGGTGACCGGGGCGAACGGCGCCGGCAAGTCGACCCTGCTCGCCGCCCTGCTGGGCCGCGTCCCGCTCGACTCCGGTGCCGCCGCCCTCGGTTCCGGCGTCCTGGTCGGCGAGGTCGACCAGGCCCGCAAGCTGTTCCACGGCACCGAGTCCCTGCTCGACGCGTTCGGCGCCGCCGTACCCGACACCGAGCCGGTCGAAGTCCGCACCCTGCTGGCCAAGTTCGGCCTCAAGAGCGATCACGTCCTGCGCCCGGCGGCCACCCTGTCCCCGGGCGAACGCACCCGCGCGGCGCTGGCGCTGCTGCAGGGCCGGGGCGTCAACCTGCTGGTCCTGGACGAGCCCACCAACCATCTGGACCTGCCCGCCATCGAGCAGCTGGAGTCCGCCCTCGACGCCTACCGGGGCACGCTCCTGCTGGTCACCCACGACCGCCGCATGCTGGACGCGATCCACGTCACCCGCCGCCTGGAGGTGGCGGACGGGAAGGTGACGGAACGCTAGCGGCGGCGCCGTCAACTTCGCCCCCTTACAAGGCACTTGCGGTGCCCCGAACGATCCGGTCGCGCGCATGTCCGGTCGTCGGAGGTCAGTCCCAAAGAGTTGCCCGTGGCATGCCGGTGGCATGCGTACGGTCCGGAGACCGAGGCGGGCCGCGCACCGGCCCGCGCAGTCAACGGCACGCAATGGGAGGCGCTGTGGCGAGTGTGGAAGTGTCGCTGAAGGAGATGATGGCCGGGATCGAGGGAGCCCTCGGAGCGGCCGTCGTCGACTACACCAGCGGAATGGCGCTGGGCACGCTCGGCGGAAGCAAGGAGCTGGACCTGACCGTCGCCGCGGCCGGCAACACGGATGTCATCCGGGCCAAGGTCCGCACCATGGAACAGCTCGGTCTCAAGGGCCTGATCGAGGACATCCTGATCACGCTGGACCGCCAGTACCACGTGATCCGCCTGGTGAAGGGCCGTTCGGGCAACGGGCTGTTCCTCTACCTCGTCCTCGACAAGTCCAACTCGAACCTGGCGATGGCACGCCATCAACTCAAGCGCGTGGAGGAGGCGATCGAGATCTAGCGCGCCCGGACATCCGGCGGACACGTCTGCCCATGATGTGAAGACTTCTTCAAGTCACCACATCAGCATGGTGCCAATGTGCGTTCCCGCCGGGTCCGAGGCGTGAAGGATCGGCTTCGAAGGCGGTCCGCGGTGCGGCGGTGTCCTGGGAACGTCGGTGTCCTGGGACGACGCCGCGCCGCGGCGGCCGCAGTCCCCACCCACCCGACCAGGAGCGAGCCCATGCAGGCCCCCCTCTACCAGGTCAAGGCAGAGTTCTTCCGCATGCTCGGCCACCCCGTGCGCATCCGGGTGCTGGAACTCCTCCAGCACGGGCCGGTGTCCGTGCGGGATCTGCTCGCCGACATCGACATCGAGCCGTCCAGCCTGTCGCAGCAGCTGGCCGTCCTGCGGCGCTCCGGCATCGTCGTGTCCATGCGGGAGGGCTCCACCGTCCGCTACGCGCTCGCCGGCGGAGACGTCGCCGAACTCCTGCGCGCCGCCCGCCGGATCCTCACCGAGCTCCTGGCCGGCCAGAACCAGCTCCTCACCGAGCTCCAGCAGGCCGACGCTCCGGCTCCCCCCGCACCGCACGAGGTGACGGCGGCACGCGTCCGCTGAATTCGCGGTCCTGAACCGTGCCTTCCGGGGTACTCGCGCGGTCACCGGCGCCCCATGGCGCCGTCGGGCCTGACGGACGAGAGAAGGAGAGTGCGCACCGATGACCCAGCCGCCGCACGACGAGCCCACCGCCCGGAGCACGGAGGAACTGCGCGAGCAGGTCGAGCACACCCGTCACGAACTGGGCGGCACCGCGGAGGCGCTCGCGGCCGGGGCCGGCGTCCCGGCCCGCGCCCAGGAGAAGGCCGCCGAGCTGAGGGAGCAGGCCGCCCTCAAGGCCGGGGAGGTCAGGGCCAAGGCCGCGGAAGCGGCGTCGCGGCTGCAGGAGAAGCTGCCCGACCCGGTGAAGGACACGGCCGCCCGGACCGCCTCGCAGGCCCGCGCCAGGGCGGCCCGGGCAGCCCAGGTGTGGCAGGACAAGGCGCCCGAGCCCGTCCGGGTCAGGGCGGCCCAGGGCGCGAGCGCCGCCCGCGACAACCGCGGCCTGCTGCTGGCCGCGGGCGCGGTGGTGGCCGCCTGGCTGATGTTCCGCAGGAAGGGATGAGCCCCGTGCTCACCACCTGACCCGCCCCAAGGACAGGGGGCCGGTACGTCGCCGTACCGGCCCCTCCCGTCCTGCAGTCACGAAAGCCCGCACAGATGTCGGACCAGCACGCGGCCACCACGCTGACGGCCGCCGCAGTCATCGCCGCGATCCTCATGGCCGGGGCGGCGGCCCGGCGCCACGACGGCCAGGGCCGCACCGCCCGCACGCCCCGGCCCCGCCGGAACGAGACCGCCGCACCGCAGTACGACCCCGCGCCCACTGCCGTACGCGAGGCCGAACAGCACGTCCACCAGCACTGGCAACGCCTGCGCTTGTACAGCGACCCACCTGACTGACGAGGTCAGCGCTTGCCGTTCTTCGGGTCCAGCAGGCCGGCCCGTCGCAGGGCGTCGGCCATCGCGCTGTTGGCCGGCGGGGGTGCCTGCCGGGAGCCGCCGCCCTGGCGGGACCCTCCGCCCTGCCGAGCGCCGCCGCCCTGGCGCTGCTGCTGGCGCTGCTGGGGCGGGCGTCCGCCGCGCTGGCGGCGGTCACCGCCGCCGCCCTGCTGCCCCTGCGCGGCGGCCTCGTCGTCCAGCCGCAGCGTGAGCGAGATCCGCTTGCGGGGGATGTCGACGTCGAGGACCTTCACCTTGACGATGTCGCCGGGCTTGACGACGTCCCGCGGGTCCTTGACGAAGGTCTTGGACATCGCGGAGACGTGCACCAGGCCGTCCTGGTGGACGCCGACGTCGACGAAGGCGCCGAAGGCCGCGACGTTCGTGACGACGCCCTCCAGGACCATCCCGGAGGACAGGTCGGAGATCTTCTCGACGCCCTCCTTGAAGGTGGCCGTCTTGAACGCCGGACGCGGGTCGCGGCCCGGCTTCTCCAGCTCCTTGAGGATGTCGGAGACGGTCGGCAGACCGAACGTCTCGTCCACGAAGTCGTCCGGCCTGAGCGAGCGCAGCACCGAGGTGTTGCCGATCAGGGCCGCGACCTCCTGGCCCGAGGACTTCACCATGCGGCGCACGACCGGGTACGACTCGGGGTGCACGCTGGAGGCGTCCAGTGGGTCGCCGCCGCGGATGCGCAGGAAGCCCGCGCACTGCTCGTACGCCTTCGGGCCGAGCCGCGCCACGCCCTTGAGCTCCGTACGGGAGGTGAAGGGGCCGTTGGCGTCGCGGTGCGCCACGATGTTCTCCGCGAGGCCGGAGGTGATGCCGGAGACGCGGGCCAGCAGCGGGGCCGAGGCCGTGTTGACGTCCACACCCACGCCGTTGACGCAGTCCTCGACCACCGCGTCCAGCGAGCGCGACAGCTTCACCTCGGACAGGTCGTGCTGGTACTGGCCGACGCCGATCGACTTGGGGTCGATCTTCACCAGCTCGGCCAGCGGGTCCTGCAGCCGGCGCGCGATGGAGACGGCGCCGCGCAGCGACACGTCCATCTCGGGCAGTTCCTGGGAGGCGAACGCGGACGCCGAGTACACCGACGCGCCGGCCTCCGACACCATCACCTTGGTGAGCTTCAACTCCGGGTGCTTGGTGATGAGTTCACCGGCGAGCTTGTCGGTCTCGCGCGACGCCGTGCCGTTGCCGATCGCGATCAGCTCGACCGCGTGCTCCTTGGCCAGACGGGCCAGCTTGGCGATCGCCTCGTCCCACTTGTTGGCCGGGACGTGCGGGTGGATGACGTCGGTGGCCACCACCTTGCCGGTCGCGTCGATGACGGCGACCTTGACGCCCGTACGGAAGCCGGGGTCCAGGCCCAGCGTCGCGCGGGTGCCGGCCGGGGCGGCGAGCAGCAGGTCGCGCAGGTTGGCCGCGAACACCTGCACGGCCTCGTCCTCCGCGGCCGTCCGCAGCCTGAGGCGCAGGTCGATGCCCAGGTGCACCAGGATGCGGGTGCGCCAGGCCCAGCGGACCGTGTCCAGCAGCCACTTGTCGGCGGCGCGCCCGCGCTCGGCGATCTCGAACTTGTGGGCGACGATGCCCTCGTACGAGGACGGTCCGTCGGTCGGCTCCTCCGGCTCCAGGACGAGGTCGAGGACGTCCTCCTTCTCGCCGCGCAGCATCGCGAGGACGCGGTGCGAGGGGAGCTCGGTGAACGGCTCGGCGAAGTCGAAGTAGTCGGCGAACTTGGCGCCCGCCTCCTCCTTGCCCTCCTTGACCTTGGCTGCCAGGCGCCCGCGCACCCACATGCGCTCGCGCAGCTCGCCGATGAGGTCGGCGTCCTCCGAGAAGCGCTCGGTGAGGATCGCGCGGGCCCCGTCCAGCGCGGCCTGCGCGTCGGCGACGCCCTTGTCGGCGTCGACGAACGCGGCGGCGGCCGCGAGGGGTTCGACGCTCGGATCGCCCAGCAGCCCCTCGGCCAGCGGCTCCAGACCGGCCTCGCGGGCGATCTGCGCCTTGGTGCGCCGCTTGGGCTTGTAGGGCAGGTAGATGTCCTCGAGCCGGGCCTTGGTCTCGGCCGCGCGGATCTGCGCCTCCAGCTCCTCGGTGAGCTTGCCCTGCTCGCGCACCGAGTCGAGGATCGCGGCCCGCCGCTCCTCCAGCTCCCGCAGATAGCGCAGCCGTTCCTCGAGCGTGCGCAGCTGCGCGTCGTCGAGCATCTCGGTGGCTTCCTTGCGGTAACGGGCGATGAAGGGCACCGTCGAACCGCCGTCGAGCAGTTCCACGGCAGCCCGTACCTGCCGCTCCCGTACGCCGAGTTCCTCGGCGATCCTGCCTTCGATGGTCCCGACTGTGCTGGACCCGGGTGTCGTCACGATCCCGTACCGCCTTCTCACTGAGGTTGCGCGGCAATTGTGGCAGGTGACGCCGACAGCCGGGGATCAGGGCGCCGCCCCGGCGGGCCGGGGCGGCGCAAATCAGGCGCCGCGGCCCCGCGCGGTGGAGGATGCGCCGCCGAACAGCCGGGCCAGGGCCCGGAAGGGCAGGGTCACGACGGTGGCGACGGCGCCGCCGATCTGTCGCAGCACGTCGGCTATGGCTCGGAACACGAGTTCTCCCCTTTCTCTCCCGGCCACGGTGGCCGGGAGAGGACCGGGTACCCGGTTTCGGTCAGCCCTTGCCGATCAGATCCGCCGGGAAGGCACCGGCGACCAGCGCGGCTCCGGCGAAGGCCTTGCCCAGCTCCGTCAGCCGCTCGACGCCCGCCGCGCCCAGGTGCTCGTAGGGGGCCCGGTCCAGCCGGTCCGTCTCCGCCTCGATCTCGGCGCGCAGCCTGACGCCCTGCTCGGTCAACTCGCCCGCCGCGTCGACCAGTCCGCGCTCGCGCAGCCGGCCGCAGGCCGCGTCCCACTCCTCCTGGCTCCACCCGCGCGTGCCGAACACCCACTTGGGCCTCATGCCCTTGCCGGTCGCGGTGTGGGTGACCACGGCCTCCAGGCCGTCCAGCTCGGCGGACATCAGGACGGCGACATGGCCGTCGCCCCGGTGCTCGCGCAGCAGTGTGGCGGCGTGGAAGAGCGCCATGTGCGGCTGCTCGGGGACGGGCAGGTCGGCGTGGGCGGAGTACAGCGGCCGGGCCGGGCGCGTACAGGCCTCGGTGGCGCGCAGCGCCAGCTGCGCGGCTTCGGCCATCTCCGCGGACGCCAGGGTGTCCTCGCCCAGCAGGCGGCGCAGGGTGGAGTCGGCGGCACGCGCGCGTGCGGCGAGCGCCTGGGCGGGCGTGGCGGCCTCCCACACCGCGGGCACGTGCCGCGCCACCAGCTCGTACTTGTAGTTGTAGAAGGCCGCCGCCACCGTGCCCGGACCGACCGGTCCCAGGGCGGCCGCGCGCACGGCGAAGTTGCGGGCCTTGGGGTGGCTGACGCCGAGCGCGTCGAGTTCCTCGCCCAGGTCGGGCGAGAAGTAGTGCGTCGCGTGCAGGGAGTTGAGCACGTTGTGGCAGCGGCGGCCGGCGCGTGCGTCGAGGGCGGCAGTAGTCATGACCGGCAGGTTACCGACTGGTCGGTACGCACTCCAGAGGCGGTCGCGCAATGGCAGGAAAGGTGGGGTCCTCGTCCTTGCGGCCATCGCGCGGGCCGCCAAGAATCGACGGCATGCGAACCGTCCTGGTCGTCCTCTTCGACGACGTGCAGAGCCTCGACGTGTCGGGCCCGGTCGAGGTGTTCAACGGCGCCGAGCTGCACTGCCCGGGGACGTACCGGATCCGCACCGTCTCCCGGGACGGCCGGGCCGTGCGCACCTCCAGCGGCCTGACCCTGGTCCCGGACCACTCCTTCGCCGACGCCCCGGCCGCGCACACCCTGCTGGTCCCGGGCGGGGCGGGCACCCGCCGCCCCGAACCGCAGCTGATCGCGTGGCTGCGCGAGCGGGCCCCGCGGGCCGAGCGCCTGGTCTCCGTGTGCACCGGGGCGCTGCTGCTGGCCGAGGCGGGCCTGCTGGAGGGCCGCCGGGTGACCAGCCACTGGTCGGTGTGCGAAAAGCTCGCCCGCGAGCACCCGTCCGTGGAGGTCGACCCGGATCCGATCTTCGTCCGCGACGGCGACCTGGCCACCTCGGCCGGTGTCACCTCCGGCATCGACCTCGCCCTCGCGCTCGTCGAGGAGGACGCCGGCCGCGATATCGCCCTGTCCATCGCCCGTCACCTGGTCGTCTTCCTGCGTCGGCCGGGCAACCAGGCCCAGTTCAGCGCCCAGCTGTCCGCGCAGACGGCGCGGCGGGAGCCGCTGCGCGAGGTCCAGCAGTGGATCACCGAGCACCCCGGCGAGGACCTGTCGGTCGACCGGCTCGCCGCCCGCGTCCGGCTCTCGCCGCGCCACTTCGCCCGCGCCTTCCAGGCCGAGACCGGCATGACCCCGGGCCGCTACGTCGACCGCGTCCGCCTCGAACACGCCCGCCGCCTGCTGGAGGACACCCCCGACGGCGTCGAGGAGATCTCCCGCGCCTGCGGCTACGGCACACCCGAGGCGATGCGCCGCGCCTTCGTGCGCACCCTCGGCGCGGCGCCCGCCGAGTACCGGCGCCGGTTCCGCCCGGCACCGGCCCACTGAGCACCCACACCACACAGGGGGAAGCCATGCAGTTCGCGATCCTGCTCTACGACCGCTTCACCGCCCTCGACGCGGTCGGCCCGTACGAGACGCTCGGCCGGCTGCCCGACTCCGAGACCGTATTCGTGGCCGAGCGGACCGGCCCCGTCCGCACCGACAGCGGGAGCCTCGCGCTCACCGCCGACCGGACCCTGGACGAGGTGCCCCGTCCCGATGTCGTCGTCGTGCCGGGCGGCCCGGGGCAGAGCGCGCAGATGGAGAACGCCGCGCTGCTGGACTGGATCCGCGGCGCCGACCGTACGAGCACCTGGACGACGTCCGTGTGCACCGGCTCCCTGCTGCTCGCCGCCGCCGGGCTGCTGGACGGCCGCCGCGCCACCTCGCACTGGCTGGCCCTGGAGGAGCTGAAGCGGTTCGGCGCCGAGCCCACCGGGGAGCGGGTGGTCGTCGACGGCAAGTACGTCACCGCCGCCGGGGTCTCCTCCGGCATCGACATGGGGCTCGCGCTGCTCGGCCGGATGTCGGGCGACGTCGTCGCCCAGGCCGTGCAGCTGGGCATCGAGTACGACCCGCAGCCGCCCTACGACG
The DNA here is from genome assembly GCF_042800575.1 of Streptomyces sp. NPDC057616. Lineage (NCBI taxonomy): Bacteria > Bacillati > Actinomycetota > Actinomycetes > Kitasatosporales > Streptomycetaceae > Streptomyces > Streptomyces sp. NPDC057616. Next base: position 214,498 of record NZ_JBHVGU010000009.1, on the reverse strand, counting down.
CCGGGTCCCCCGACAAGGCGCCCGCGGACGTCGTCGAGCTGCTCCGGTCGATGAGCCGGTTCATCCTGGGAAAGGAACCGACCACGTGAAGCGCGGCTGACGGCGCTCCAGGAAGGCGGCGACACCCTCCGCGGTGTCGCCGCTGCCGCGCGCCTGCGCGCTCCAGTGGGCGTCCCGGTCGGTGCGCCCGTCCGCGAACTCCTTCGCCGCGGCCTGGGTCAGCTGCGAGCGGGAGGCCAGGACGCGGGTGAACTCCGCGACCCGCTTGGCGAGTTCGCCCTCGGGCAGCACCTCGTCGACCAGGCCGGTGCGCAGCGCGCGCGCCGTGCCGATCAGCTCGCCGGAGAACAGCAGGTGCTTCGCCGCCGCCGGGCCCACCAGCGACACCAGCCGCCGGGTGGAGGACGCCGGATAGACGATGCCGAGCTTCGCGGGCGTCACCCCGAACAGCGCGCCCTCCTCGGCGAAGCGCAGATCGCAGGCGGCCGCGAGCTGCGAGCCGCCGCCGACGCAGTGCCCGCGCACCGCGGCCAGGGTCGGCTTGGGAAAGGCGGCCAGGGCCTCCTCGGCGCGCACCGCGAGCGTCTGCGCCTCCTCGGGCGAGCCCCGCAGCGTGGAGATGTCGGCGCCCGCGCAGAACGTGCCGCCCTCGCCGGTCAGCACCAGCGTCCGTACGCCCGGATCGGCGGCGAGGGTGTCGAGCAGCGGCGGCAGCGCGGCCCACATCGCGGCCGTCATGGCGTTGCGCTTGGCCGGGTGGTGGATGACGACGGTGGCGACCGAGTCGGCGACGTCGTGCAGCAGCTGGGGCTCCATGGGCCGGATGCTAGCCGCCGCTCCGGACGCGTGATCACGAAGGGCGGACGAATGGGGGCGAGTCCGCCGCCAAACCCGTACAACCCGAAAAGTTCGCGAAGTCGGCTACGGGGTGACAGGAGTAGTCCCACAACTGACCGTGTCATACGCCAACGGTCATAAACGCTCGATTGGCGCTGACTTCTGTTCAGTCATCCGGAACCGAGCGGGTCGTTACCAACACTCGACGTGTGGTGACAATCGAGCGCAAGGGTGGCGACCTGACGATGGACGACCACGGGCGGGGGACCGGCCCACGCCCACAAGGCGGGGCCGAGGGGCCCGGCGACCCGGAGCCGGCGGGCCCGTTGCCGTACGAGGGCGTCTGGCGGTTCACCGCACCCGCCGTCGACGCCTCGGTCCCGCAGGCGCGGCACGCCGTACGCGACCTGCTGTACCGCCAAGGGGTGCCCATCTCCGACGACCTCGTCCACGGCCTGCTGCTCATCGTCTCCGAGCTGGCCACGAACGCCGTCAAACACGCGGCGCTGCTGTCCCCGATGCTCGCCGTGGAGGTCGCCGTCGGCGCCGAGTGGGTGCGGGTGTCGGTCGAGGACAACCACCCCTACCGCCCGACCGCCCTGGAGGCCGACCACGCCCGCACCGGCGGCCGGGGGCTGCTGCTGGTGAGCGAGGTCGCCCGGGAGGCGGGCGGCGTCTGCGACGTCGAGCACACCGCGAGCGGCGGCAAGGTGATCTGGGCCGCCCTGCCGCTCAAACCCGTGCGGGTGCTGTGAGGCTCACCAGCCGGCCGACGGGCCGGTCAGCTCCCTGATCGCCGGACGCGCGGCGTCCAGCACCGTCATGAACCAGGCCGAGAAGGTGTCCTTGGCATGCCGCTCCGCCAGCTGGGCGGGGCTCACGAACGCGGTCCCGCCAACCTCCTCCGGGTCGGGCCGCGGCGCGGCCTGCACCATCCCGACGAACAGGTGGTTGTACTCCTGCTCGACCAGGCCCGAGGCCGGGTCCGGGTGGTTGTAGCGCACCGTGCCCGCCTCGGCGAGCAGCGAGGGGGAGACCCCCAGCTCCTCGTACGTGCGCCGGGCCGCGGCCGCGAAGGGGGCCTCGCCGGGGTAGGGGTGGCCGCAGCAGGTGTTGGACCACACACCGGGGGAGTGGTACTTGCCCAGCGCCCGCTGCTGCAGCAGCAGCCGGCCGTGCTCGTCGAAGAGGAAGACGGAGAAGGCGCGGTGCAGCCGGCCCGGTGGCTGGTGGGCGGAGAGCTTCTCCGCGGTGCCGATCGTGACGCCGTTCTCGTCGACCAGCTCCAGCAGAATCGCGTCAGCGGTGCCGTTCGACGGACTGTGCGTCGCGGTGGCAGGTGTGATCGGCATACCCATCCTTCGCATCGGTCTTCGCGCCCCAAGTGTGCCGCACGAATCCGGCACTCCCGGCACTTCACGGTCGCGCCCGCATGTCCCGCGCACGGCGCGGGTGACGGCCGTCACCGGTAGGAGACCGGAAGAGGGGCCCGGTAGTTGATCGTGCCCGGTGCGATCGGCGGGGAACCGTCCGGGCGGGGCTGTGAGGCTCAGGACGCGCCCCCGCGCCGGACGGCTGCATTCCGCCCCGGGGGCGCACCACCCGGCTCACCGGCGGTCTCCCGCCCCGTGCGCCGCGCACCCGCCCGGTTCCCGGAAGCGGGATGCCTCACATGCCGTGGTGCGGCCGCCCGTCACATGCCGTGGTGCAGCCGCCAGCCCTGCCACGCGGACTCGATCATCTCGCGGACCCCGCGCCGTGCGGTCCAGCCCAGCTCCTCGGCGGCCCGGGCGGCCGAGGCGACCGCGCGCGGCGCGTCGCCGGGGCGGCGGGCCTCGACGAGAGGCGCACGGCGATCGCCGGTGACCTCGCCGATGACGGTGACCATCTCGCGCACGGAGACGCCCTCGCCGCGGCCGATGTTGACCGTCAGGTCGCCGCTCGCGCCGCCGTCCAGCCTGCGCGCCGCCGCCAGGTGCGCCTCGGCCAGGTCGGCGACGTGGATGTAGTCGCGCACGGCGGTGCCGTCCGGCGTCGGGTAGTCGTCGCCGAAGATCCGCGGGGCGTCGTCACGGGTGAGCCGGTCGAAGACCATGGGCACGATGTTGAAGACACCGGTGTCGGCCAGCTCGGGCGCGGCCGCGCCCGCCACGTTGAAGTAGCGCAGACACACCGTCGCGATGCCGTGCGCCTGCCCCGCCGCCCGCACCAGCCACTCGCCGGTGAGCTTCGTCTCGCCGTAGGGGTTCACCGGCGCGCACGGGGTGTCCTCGGTGATCAGGTCCACGTCCGGGTTGCCGTAGACGGCCGCCGAGGAGGAGAACACGAAGCGCGTGACGCCGGCCTCCGCGACCGCCTCCAGGAGCGTCGCGAGACCGCCGACGTTCTCCCGGTAGTAGCGGGTGGGCTGCGCCACGGACTCGGCGACCTGCTTGCGCGCGGCGAGGTGGACGACGCCGGTCACCTCGTGCTCGGCGAAGACCCGCTTCAGCAGGGCGCCCTCGAGCGAGGAACCCTCGAGGAGCGGCACGTCTGCGGGCAGCCGTGCGGGGTTGCCGGCCGAGAGGTCGTCGAGCGCGACGACGCGCTCCCCGGCGCCGCTCATGGCCCGCGCCACATGGGCCCCGATGTATCCCGCTCCGCCTGTGATCAGCCATGTCATGGTCGTCCACCCTATGCCGACGTCCGACGGCCATCCCCAATGTCCCGGATGCCCCTGTTCCGGCCGGCGCGGTTTGTCGGCGGGACCCCGGATCACCGATGATGATCGCGGCAAAGGCCGGTGGAGGCGGCGTTGATCGGCCCGTTAACGGGCGGTGAACGGTGCTCTCCGGGCATCCGATAGCCTCTGCCGACATGCCGCCCGCCTGGTGCAGCCAAGGGGCGTCCCCACTGTGCACATGACCGGCGCCCACGCGCCGGCACCCAGGGAGTGAGTTCGGTTGTCGACCGCCATCCTCACCGGTCAGCCGGTCCCCGGATCGTCGATCGAGGACGACCTGCGGTCCCTCGGATTCGACGTCCGGGTCGCCGGCGACGTCACCGACGCCGAGACGCTCCTGGCCCAGGTCCCCGGTGACCAGCGGGTCGCCGTGGTGGACACCCGCTTCGTCGGCCACCTGCACGCCCTGCGCCTGGGCCTGACCGACCCCCGCTTCCCGCTCGCCGCAGTCTCCGGCGCCGTCACCGCGCAGGCGGCAGGCCGCCAGGCACTGACCCGGGCCATGGCCCGCGAGAACTCCGCGGGAGGCGGCGCGGCCGTCGCCGTGGACAACCTCGCCGACCGGATAGTCACCGCCCTCGACGCCGACGGCGCCGACGTCCACCGCCCCGAGCTGGGCAGCCTGGTCGCCGAGGTACCGGCCGACCCGCAGGCCCGCAACGAGGCCCGGCAGGCCGTCGCCGCCGTCGACGACGAGGCCGTACGCCTGAAGTCCGCCGTGAAGGCCCGCGACGGCTTCTTCACCACGTTCTTCATCAGCCCGTACTCGCGCTACATCGCCCGCTGGTGCGCCCGCCGCGGCCTGACCCCGAACCAGGTCACCACCGCCTCGCTGCTCACCGCGCTGATCGCGGCGGGCTGCGCGGCCACCGGCACCCGTCCCGGCTACGTCGCCGCGGGCATCCTGCTGATCTGCTCCTTCGTGCTGGACTGCACCGACGGCCAGCTCGCCCGCTACTCCCTGCAGTACTCCACGCTCGGCGCCTGGCTGGACGCCACCTTCGACCGGGCCAAGGAGTACGCCTACTACGCCGGTCTCGCGCTCGGCGCCGCCCGCGGCGGCGACGACGTATGGGCCCTCGCGCTCGGCGCGATGGTCCTTCAGACCTGCCGGCACGTCGTGGACTTCTCCTTCAACGAGGCCAACCACGACGCCACCGCCAACACCAGCCCCACGGCGGCCCTTTCGGGCCGGCTGGACAGCGTCGGCTGGACGGTCTGGGTGCGGCGCATGATCGTGCTGCCGATCGGCGAGCGCTGGGCGATGATCGCCGTCCTCACCGCCGTCACCACCCCGCGCATCACCTTCTACGTCCTGCTCGTGGGCTGCGCCTTCGCCGCGACGTACACCACCGCGGGCCGCGTGCTCAGGTCGCTGACCCGCAAGGCCACGCGCACCGACCGGGCCGCGCAGGCGCTGGCGGACCTCGCCGACAGCGGGCCGCTCGCCCAGGCGGTGGCGCGCGTCGCCCCCCGGGTCCCGGCACCGGTGAGCGCCGCGGCCGGCGGGCTCCTCGTGGTGATCTCCGCCGCGGTCTGGGGCGCCGGCTGGCCGACCGTGCTCGGTGCCGTGGCCTACGTGCTGCTCTCCGGCGCCGCCGTCTCCCGGCCGCTGAAGGGCGCCCTGGACTGGCTCGTCCCGCCGTTCTTCCGGGCCGCCGAGTACGGCACCGTCCTGCTGCTGGCGGCCAAATCAGGGGTGAACGGCGTGCTGCCCGCGGCTTTCGGCCTGGTGGCGGCCGTCGCCTACCATCACTACGACACGGTCTACCGCATCCGCGGCAACGCCGGAGCGTCCCCGGCCTGGCTGGTGCGCGCCATCGGGGGGCACGAGGGCCGGACGCTGCTGGTCACCGTCCTCGCCGCGCTGCTCACCGCTTCGCAGTTCAAGGTCGCGCTCACGGTCCTCGCCGTGGCCGTCGCCCTGGTGGTGCTCGTCGAGAGCATCCGCTTCTGGGTGTCCGCTGGGGCGCCCGCCGTACACGACGAAGGAGAACCCGCATGATCGGCCTCGTGCTGGCGGCCGGCGCCGGACGGCGTCTTCGCCCCTACACCGACACCCTGCCCAAGGCGCTGGTGCCGGTGGGGCCCGCGGGCATAGAGGACTCGATCACGGTGCTCGACCTGACCCTCGGCAACTTCGCCGAGATCGGCCTGAGCGAGGTCGCGGTCATCGTCGGCTACCGCAAGGAGGCCGTGTACGAGCGCAAGGCCGCCCTGGAGCAGAAGTACGGCCTGAAGATCACGCTCATCGACAACGACAAGGCCGAGGAGTGGAACAACGCCTACTCCCTGTGGTGCGGCCGTGACGCCCTCAAGGACGGCGTGATCCTCGCCAACGGCGACACCGTCCACCCGGTCTCCGTCGAGGAGACGCTGCTCGCCGCGCGCGGCGACGGCAAGAAGATCATCCTCGCGCTGGACACCGTGAAGGACCTCGCGGACGAGGAGATGAAGGTCGTCGTCGACGCCGACAAGGGCATGACGAAGATCACCAAGCTGATGGACCCCGCCGAGGCCACCGGTGAGTACATCGGCGTCACGCTCATCGAGGGCGACGCGGCCCCCGAGCTGGCCGACGCGCTGAAGGCGGTCTGGGAGACCGACCCGCAGCAGTTCTACGAGCACGGGTACCAGGAGCTGGTGAACCGCGGCTTCCGGATCGACGTGGCGCCGATCGGCGACGTCAAGTGGGTCGAGATCGACAACCACGACGATCTCGCCCGCGGACGGGAGATCGCGTGCCTGTACTGACGAGGCTCATTCCCTCACCGGTCGTCGTGGACATCCGAGCGGGTGCCCTCGACGACCTGGCGTGCGTGCTCGCCGACGAGCGGATCTCACACTCCGGCAGACTCGCCGTCGCGGTCAGCGGCGGCTCGGGGGCGCGGCTGCGCGAGCGGCTGGAGCCCTCGCTGCCGGGCGCCACCTGGTACGAGGTGGGCGGCGGCACCCTGGACGACGCGATCCGCTTGGCCGGCGACATGAAGGCCGGCCACTACGACGCGGTCGTCGGCCTCGGCGGCGGTAAGATCATCGACTGCGCCAAGTTCGCCGCGGCCCGCATCGGCCTGCCCCTGGTCGCCGTACCGACGAACCTCGCGCACGACGGCCTGTGCTCGCCCGTCGCCACGCTCGACAACGACGCGGGGCGCGGCTCGTACGGGGTGCCCAACCCGATAGCGGCCGTCATCGACCTGGACGTCATCCGCGAGGCACCGGTGCGCTTCGTGCGCGCGGGTATCGGCGACGCGATCTCCAACATCAACGCGATCGCCGACTGGGAGCTCGCCAACCGCGTCAAGGGCGAGAAGATCGACGGCCTTGCGGCGGCCATGGCCCGCCAGGCCGGCGAGGCGGTGCTCAGGCACCCGGGCGGCGTCGGCGACAACGGCTTCCTTCAGGTCCTCGCCGAGGCCCTGGTCCTCACCGGGGTCGCCATGTCGATCTCCGGCGACTCGCGGCCCGCCTCGGGCTCCTGTCACGAGATCAACCACGCCTTCGACCTGCTCTACCCCAAGCGTGCCGCCAGCCACGGCGAGCAGTGCGGCCTCGGCGCGGCCTTCGCGATGCACCTGCGCGGTGCGCACGAGGAGTCGGCGTACATGGCCGAGGTGCTGCGCCGGCACGGGCTTCCGGTGCTGCCGGAGGAGATCGGCTTCACGGTGGACGAGTTCGTCCGCGCCGTGGAGTTCGCGCCGGAGACCCGGCCCGGCCGCTACACCATCCTCGAACACCTCGACCTGACAACCGACCAGATCAAGGACACATACGCCGACTATGTCAAGGCCATCGGTAGCTGAACTCCGTCCGGTCGTCCACCCCGCAGGGGTCAAGGACCGGCGCAGCGGTGAGCACTGGATGGGGCGCCTCTACATGCGAGAGGTGTCCCTGCGGGTCGACCGCTACCTGGTGAACACCAGGGTCACGCCCAACCAGCTCACGTACCTGATGACCGTCTTCGGCGTGCTCGCCGCCCCGGCACTGCTGGTGCCGGGGATCTGGGGCGCGGTGCTCGGCGTGGTCTGCGTCCAGATGTATCTGCTGCTGGACTGCGTCGACGGCGAGATCGCGCGCTGGAAGAAGCAGTACTCGATGAACGGCGTCTACCTGGACCGGGTCGGCGCCTACCTCACCGACGCCGCCGTGCTGGTCGGCTTCGGGCTGCGCGCCGCCGACCTGTTCGGCAGCGGCCGTATCGACTGGCTGTGGGCGTTCCTCGGCACGCTGGCCGCGCTCGGCGCGATCCTGATCAAGGCCGAGACCGATCTGGTCGGCGTCGCCCGCCACCAGGCCGGGATGCCCCCGGTCAAGGAGGCGGCCGCCGAGATGCGCTCCTCCGGAATGGCGCTGGCCCGCCGGGCCGCCGCCGCGTTCAAGTTCCACCGGCTGATCCTCGGCATCGAGGCGTCCCTGGTGATCCTGGTCCTGGCCTTCGCCGACCAGGCGCGCGGGGACCTGTTCTTCTCCCGGCTCGGTGTCGCGGTGATGGCCGGCATCGCGCTGCTGCAGACCCTGCTGCACCTGGTGTCCATCCTGGCCTCGAGCAGGCTGAAGTGAGCGCCATGAAGGTCGGCGCCGTCATCATCACGATGGGCAACCGGCCCGAGGAGCTGCGCGCCCTGCTGGAGTCGGTCGCCAAGCAGGACGGTGAGGCGGTCGAGGTCGTCGTGGTCGGCAACGGCTCGCCCGTGCCGGACGTCCCCGGCGGCGTACGCACCATCGAGCTGCCCGAGAACCTCGGTATTCCCGGTGGCCGCAACGTCGGCATCGAGGCCTTCGGCCCCAGCGGCCGCGACGTCGACATCCTGCTCTTCCTCGACGACGACGGCCTGCTCGCCGGCCACGACACCGCCGAGCTGTGCCGGCAGGCCTTCACCGCCGACCCGAAGCTCGGCATCATCAGCTTCCGCATCGCCGACCCCGACACCGGTGTCACCCAGCGCCGGCACGTGCCGCGGCTGCGCGCCGCCGACCCGATGCGCTCCTCCCGGGTCACCACCTTCCTCGGCGGCGCCAACGCCGTCCGTACCCAGGTCTTCGCCGAGGTCGGCGGCCTGCCGGACGACTTCTTCTACGCGCACGAGGAGACCGACCTGGCGTGGCGGGCCCTCGACGCGGGCTGGATGATCGACTACCGGTCCGACATGGTGCTGTACCACCCCACGACCGCGCCCTCGCGGCACGCGGTCTACCACCGCATGGTCGCCCGCAACCGGGTCTGGCTGGCCCGCCGCAACCTCCCGGCGCCCCTGGTCCCGGTGTACCTCGGCGTGTGGCTGCTGCTCACCCTCGTCCGCCGCCCCTCCCGGTCCGCCCTGCGGGCCTGGTTCGGCGGGTTCCGGGAGGGCTGGACCACCCCGTGCGGGCCGCGCAGGCCCATGAAATGGCGTACGGTGTGGCGGCTGACCCGACTGGGCCGGCCTCCTGTGATCTGACAAGCTCTTTCCTGAGAGCGACGCGGGCCCGGCCCGGGTCCCGTGCTCCTGCCCGTGTCCGCAGTGGCCGCGCATCCCGAAGACGAAAGTTTCCACCAGTGAGTGAGTCAACGCACGAAGGCACGGTCGCCCTGAGCGCGGCCGTACCGACCGACGAGGGCCTCGCGGCGGGCCAGCTCGCCGCCAAGTACGGCCTGACCGTGAGCGGCGCCCGGCCCTCCCTCGTCGAGTACGTCCGCCAGCTCTGGGACCGGCGTCACTTCATCCTCGCCTTCTCGCGGGCGAAGCTGACCGCCCAGTACAGCCAGGCCAAGCTCGGCCAGATCTGGCAGGTGGCGACGCCGCTGCTGAACGCGGCCGTGTACTTCTTCATCTTCGGCGTCATCCTGAACGCCAGCCGGGGCATGTCGAAGGACGTCTACATCCCGTTCCTGGTGACGGGCGTCTTCGTGTTCACCTTCACGCAGAGCTCCGTGATGGCGGGTGTGCGCGCGATCTCCGGCAACCTCGGCCTGGTCCGCGCGCTGCACTTCCCGCGCGCCTCCCTGCCGATCTCCTTCGCGCTCCAGCAGCTCCAGCAGCTGCTGTTCTCGATGGTCGTCCTGTTCGCCGTGGCCATCGGCTTCGGCAGCATGCCGGACCTGTCCTGGCTGCTGATCGTCCCGGTGCTCGCGCTGCAGTTCCTCTTCAACGGCGGACTGGCGCTGATCATGGCCCGGGCGGGCGCCAAGACCCCGGACCTGGCGCAGCTGATGCCGTTCATCATGCGGACGTGGATGTACGCGTCGGGCGTGATGTTCTCCATCCCGATCATGCTGGCCGACAAGCCGCAGTGGACGGCGACCGTCCTGCAGTGGAACCCGGCCTCCATCTACATGGACCTGATGCGCTTCTCGCTCATCGACGGCTACGGCGCCGAGAACCTCCCCGACCACGTCTGGGCGGCCGCGGCCGGCTGGGCCCTGCTGGCCGCCCTGGGCGGGTTCCTGTACTTCTGGAAGGCGGAGGAGAGGTACGGCCGTGGCTGAGCAGCCCGAGGACCGGACCGGCGAGCGGATTCCCACCGTCATCGCCGACGAACTGCACATCGTCTACCGCGTGCACGGCGCGAAGAGCGGCAAGGGCAGCGCCACCGCCGCCCTCAGCCGCATCCTCAAGCGCGGCGAGGAGCGCGGGGTGCGCAAGGTGCACGCCGTCAAGGGCGTCTCCTTCGTCGCCTACCGCGGCGAGGCCATCGGCCTCATCGGCTCCAACGGCTCCGGCAAGTCGACGCTGCTGCGCGCCATCGCCGGCCTGCTCCCGGCGGAGAAGGGCCGCGTCTACACCAACGGCCAGCCGTCGCTGCTGGGCGTGAACGCGGCGCTGATGAACGACCTGACCGGCGAGCGCAACGTCATATTGGGCGGGCTCGCCATGGGAATGTCCCGCGAGCAGATCAGGGAGCGCTACCAGGGCATCGTCGACTTCTCGGGCATCAACGAGAAGGGCGACTTCATCACCCTGCCGATGCGCACCTACTCCTCCGGCATGGCGGCCCGTCTGCGTTTCTCCATCGCCGCGGCGAAGGACCACGACGTCCTGATGATCGACGAGGCGCTGGCCACCGGCGACCGCAAGTTCCAGAAGCGTTCCGAGGAGCGCATCCGCGAGCTGCGCAAGGAGGCCGGCACGGTCTTCCTGGTCAGCCACAACAACAAGTCGATCCGCGACACCTGCGACCGCGTCCTGTGGCTGGAACGCGGCGAGCTCCGGATGGACGGGCCTACGGACGAGGTCCTCAAGGAGTACGAGAAGTTCACGGGCAAGTAGTCCACCCACGTATGGGCCGACCGGCCCAGCAGGCTTCGCGGGGGCCCCCCAGAACCCCCCCCGGGGGGGCCCCCCTCCTCCCAAGAAAAAGCCAACCCGGTTCCTCCCAAGGAACTTTGCGCCAAGCGGTGTTTTTTTTTTGTTTTTTCAGCACCC
>NZ_JBHVGU010000009.1:179883-203526 GCF_042800575.1 Streptomyces sp. NPDC057616 | reverse complement strand
GGGGGGGGGTGCTGGGGGAGGATGTCGGAAAGGGGGGGGGGGGTTGAAGGGAAAGGGATCCCACCAATGGGGGGCCCGACGGGCAGAGCGGTTTTGGGGGTCCCCTAAAAAACTTCCTCGGGCGGCCCCCCGCGTCTGCAAAGGAAACGTCAACTCGGTCTCGCCCAAGGAATCTTGACGCCAATCGGTGTGTTGTTGTGATGTGCAGGACACCCCAGGGAACCGCGCTGCGTTGTACAACGTAAGCTGTAGCGGTCCCGAAAGGCGGCAAGTGGGGCGATAATGCGCGACACCCTCAAGTGGGACGGCCGCGCGGACGGCCGGTTGGCGTGTCCGAAATAGTATGCATTGGGTCGGCAGTGTAGAACGGGAGATGTGACGGCAATGGCTACGGAAACTCCCCAGCTCAGCGCAGCATGTGCCGTCCCCGCCACGGGCAGTCACCGGTGACGGGAACCGGCACGTCGCACACCGCTGATCCGGAGCGCGGCACCCTCGAGAAGGCCGCGGGCGAGAACTTCCCCGTGGCACCCTTCTTCCTGCCCAGGGCCTGGCGCACCGACCTCATGGCGGTCTACGGGTTCGCCCGCCTTGTCGACGACATCGGCGACGGCGATCTGGCCCCCGGCGGCGCCGACGCAGCTCTGCTCGGCGTGTCGCCCTCGCGGGCGGAGGACCGGCTGGTGCTCCTGGACGCCTTCGAGGAGGACCTGAACCGGGTCTTCGACTCCACCCCGCGCCACCCCCTGCTGCGCCGCCTGCAGCCCACCGTCCGGCGCCACGCGCTGACCCCGGAGCCCTTCCTCGGCCTGATCGCCGCCAACCGCCAGGACCAGCTCGTCAGCCGCTACGAGACCTACGACGACCTGCTCGCCTACTGCGAACTGTCGGCCAACCCCGTCGGCCGTCTGGTCCTGTCCGTCACGGGCACCTCGAGCCCCGAGCGCATCCGTCTCTCGGACGCGATCTGCACCGCCCTGCAGATCGTGGAGCACCTTCAGGACGTTGCCGAGGACCTCCGCCGGGACCGGATCTACCTGCCCGCCGCGGACATGAAACACTTTCATGTGCAAGAGGCGGATCTCGCCACACCCACCGCGGGTGCATCGGTGCGCGCACTGGTCGCATTCGAAGCGGAACGCGCCGGGGATCTCCTGAATGAAGGAGCCCCTCTCGTGGGTAGCGTCCACGGCAGACTGAAGCTGCTGCTCGCAGGGTTCGTGGCGGGGGGAAGGGCGGCGATCCACACGATCGCGGCCGCCGAATACGACGTACTTCCCGGCCCGCCCAAGCCCGGCAAGGGCCGGCTTTTGCGCGAGGTGGGCGTGACCCTGCGAGGAGAGGGGTGATCCGGACCGTGGAGTCGGAACAACACGCGTCCGCGCCGGTACTCGCCGCCTACAGCTACTGCGAGGCCGTGACCGGGCAGCAGGCCCGTAACTTCGCCTACGGCATCAGGCTGCTGCCGACGCCCAAGCGGCGCGCGATGTCGGCGCTGTACGCGTTCTCCCGGCGCGTCGACGACATCGGCGACGGCGCGCTGGCGGACGACGTCAAGGCGGCCAGGCTGGAGGAGACCCGCGAGCTGCTGGTGCGGGTGCGTGAGGGCGCGGTCGCCGAGGACGACACCGATCCCGTCGCGGTCGCGCTCGCCCATGCCGCCGACACCTTCCCGATCCCGCTCGGCGGCCTGGACGAGCTGATCGACGGCGTGCTGATGGACGTCCGCGGCGAGACCTACGAGACCTGGGACGACCTGAAGGTCTACTGCCGCTGCGTGGCCGGCGCCATCGGCCGGCTCTCGCTCGGCGTGTTCGGCACCGAACCGGGGGCGCGCGGCGCCGACCGGGCCGCGGAGTACGCCGACACCCTGGGCCTCGCGCTGCAGCTGACCAACATCCTCAGAGACGTACGGGAGGACGCGGAGGGCGGCCGTACCTATCTGCCCTCCGACGACCTCGCGAAGTTCGGCTGCTCGGCCGGCTTCAACGGCCCCACCCCGCCGGAGGGCTCCGACTTCACGGGCCTGGTGCACTTCGAGGTGCGGCGGGCCCGTGCCCTTTTCGCCGAGGGCTACCGGCTGCTGCCCATGCTCGACCGGCGCAGCGGGGCGTGCGTCGCGGCCATGGCCGGCATCTACCGCCGTCTGCTGGACCGCATCGAGCGCGACCCGGAGGCCGTGCTGCGCGGCCGGGTCTCGCTGCCCGGCCGGGAGAAGGCCTACGTCGCCGTGCGCGGCCTGTCCGGCCTGGACGCCCGCCATGTGACCCGGAGGACCGTCAGGAGGCGCGCCTGATGGACAAAACGGGCCAAGGTGATTCCATCGGTGAAATGCGGCACGCAACCCTGCGGGCGGGGACGGCGTCCCTGACTGCGACGGCATGCCGTGCACCGTTCAATCACCGCGGCGGCCGGGCAGGGGAGGGTGCACGATGACCGACGACTCGCGCTCCGGCGAGCCGCTCGCGGCTATGCCGGGGCGTCCCGGAAGGGACGCCGTCGTGATCGGCGGCGGGCTCGCCGGCGTGACCGCCGCGCTCGCGCTCGCCGACGCCGGTGTCCGCGTCACCCTGGTCGAGGGCAGGCCCCGTCTGGGCGGCCTGGCCTTCTCCTTCCAGCGCGGCGACCTGACCGTCGACAACGGACAGCATGTCTACCTGCGCTGCTGCACCGCCTACCGCTGGTTCCTCGACCGGATCGAGGGTGCGGCGCTGGCGCCCTTGCAGGATCGTCTCGACGTGCCCGTTCTCGACGTCGACAAGCCCGCGGGCCGGCGCCTCGGCAGACTGCGGCGCGACGCCCTGCCGGTCCCCCTGCATCTGGGGCGCAGCCTGGCGACGTATCCGCATCTCTCCCTCGCCGAGCGGGCCAAGGTGGGGCGTGCCGCACTGGCGCTGAAGGGGCTCGACCTCGCCGATCCGAGCCTGGACACCCAGGACTTCGGCAGCTGGCTGACCGCGCACGGTCAGTCGGCGCGTGCCGTCGAGGCCCTGTGGGACCTGGTCGGGGTCGCCACCCTCAACGCGGTCGCGGGCGACGCCTCGCTGTCGCTCGCCGCGATGGTGTTCAAGACCGGTCTGCTGTCCGACCCGGGCGCGGCCGACATCGGCTGGGCGCGCGTCCCGCTGGGTGAACTGCATGACCGGCTCGCCCGCAAGGCGCTCGACTCCGCGGGCGTGCGTACCGAGGTCCGTACACGCGTCACCTCCCTCTGTACTGACGAGAACGGGCGCTGGAGCGTTCAGGTTCCCGGCGAGACGCTGCACGCGGACGCCGTCGTGCTCGCCGTGCCCCAGCGCGAGGCCCACGACCTGCTGCCGGTCGGCGCGCTCGACGCCCCGGAGAAGCTGCTGGACATCGACACCGCGCCGATCCTGAACATCCACGTCGTCTACGACCGCAAGGTGCTCAGCCGGCCGTTCTTCGCGGCTCTCGGCACCCCGATCCAGTGGGTCTTCGACCGCACCGAGGCGTCGGGACTGCGCGAGGGCCAGTACCTCGCGCTGTCGCAGTCGGCCGCGCAGGACGAGATCGACGCACCCGTCGCCGTGCTGCGTGAGCGCTACGTTCCGGAGCTGGAGCGTCTGCTTCCGGGTACTCGGGGCGCCGAGATCAAGGATTTCTTCGTGACCAGGGAGCGCACGGCGACGTTCGCCCCCACCCCCGGCGTCGGGCGGCTGCGGCCCGGCGCCCGCACCAAGGCCCCCGGCCTCTATCTGGCCGGAGCGTGGACCGCCACAGGGTGGCCCGCGACCATGGAGAGTGCGGTCCGCAGTGGTGTCAGTGCGGCCGATGCCGCCCTCGGCGCCCTGGGCCGGCCACGCCCCAGCCACCTCTTCGACCTCGAGGAGGCGGCGTGATGCTCGATCAGCAGGCGGCAGGCCCCCGCACCCCCGGTACCGCAGAAAAAGGAGAAACTGTGCCCACTGTGCCCCCGGCCGAGACGGCTGCCGACGCGGTGGACGTGACCGCGCTCCTGGAGCGCGGCCGGACCCTTGCCACACCGGTACTGCGGGCGGCCGTGGACCGCCTGGCTCCTCCCATGGACACCGTTTCCGCCTATCACTTCGGCTGGATCGACGCCGAGGGCAACCCGGCCGACGGCGACGGCGGCAAGGCCGTGCGCCCCGCCCTGGCGGTGCTGTCCGCCGAGGTCACCGGGGCCGCGCCCGAGACCGGCATCCCCGGCGCCGTGGCCGTCGAACTCGTCCACAACTTCTCCCTGCTGCACGACGACCTGATGGACGGCGACGAGCAGCGCCGCCACCGCGACACCGTGTGGAAGGTGCACGGGCCCGCGCAGGCGATCCTCGTCGGCGACGCCCTGTTCGCCCTGGCCAACGAGGTGCTGCTGGAACTCGGCACGGTCGAGGCCGGCCGTGCCACCCGCCGCCTGACCACCGCCACCCGGGCCCTGATCGACGGGCAGGCCCAGGACATCTCCTACGAGCACCGCGACCGCGTCAGCGTCGAGGAGTGCCTGGAGATGGAGGGCAACAAGACCGGCGCCCTGCTGGCCTGCGCCTCCTCCATCGGCGCCGTCCTCGGCGGCGCGGACGACCGCACCGCCGACACGATGGAGAAGTACGGCTATCACCTCGGCCTCGCCTTCCAGGCCGTCGACGACCTCCTCGGCATCTGGGGCGACCCCGTCTCCACCGGCAAGCAGACCTGGAGCGACCTGCGCCAGCGCAAGAAGTCCCTGCCGGTGGTGGCCGCGCTCGCCGCGGGCGGTCCCGCCTCCGAGCGGCTCGGCGAGATCCTCGCCGCCGACGCCAAGAGCAGCGACTTCGAGAACTTCTCCGAGGAGGAGTTCGCGGCTCGCGCCGCCCTCATCGAGGAGGCGGGCGGCCGCGAATGGACGGCCGACGAAGCGCGCCGTCAGCACACCATCGCCATCGAGGCCCTCGACGCCATCGACATGCCCGACCGGGTACGGGCCCAGTTCGCGGCGCTCGCCGACTTCGTCGTCGTACGAAAGAGATGATCACTATCGGTCGAACAGTCCTCGCGTAGTCGCCGGCCGGTGCCCGCGAAAAGGTAGTCACCGGCCGACGGCGGACCCACAGCAGCACGACTTGCACGACTGCACGAAGGGGAAGCCATGACAGCGACGACCGACGGAAGCGCCGGGGCCCTCCCGCCCCGGCCTGCCTCGGCCAGCGACACCGACAGCACGAGCCCCGCCGCGGCCGGGGTACACGACATCGCCGCGCACGCCACACAACGGGCCACCGACTTCCTGCTCTCCCGGCAGGACGCCGAGGGCTGGTGGAAGGGCGACCTCGAGACCAATGTGACCATGGACGCCGAGGACCTGCTCCTGCGTCAGTTCCTGGGCATCCTGGACGAGTCGACCGCACACGCCGCCGCCCTCTTCGTCCGCGGCGAGCAGCGCGAGGACGGCACCTGGGCCAGCTTCTACGGCGGCCCCGGCGAGCTGTCCACCACCATCGAGGCCTACGTCGCCCTGCGCCTGGCCGGCGACACACCGGACGCGCCGCACATGGCCAAGGCCTCGGCGTGGATCCGCGAGCAGGGCGGCATCGCGTCCTCCCGCGTCTTCACCCGGATCTGGCTCGCCCTGTTCGGCTGGTGGAAGTGGCAGGACCTGCCCGAACTCCCGCCGGAACTCATCTACTTCCCGAAGTGGATGCCGCTCAACATCTACGACTTCGGCTGCTGGGCCCGGCAGACGATCGTGCCGCTCACGATCGTCTCCGCCAAGCGGCCGGTACGGCCCGCACCCTTCGCGCTGGACGAGCTGCACACCGACGCGAGCAACCCCAACCCCGCCAAACCCCTTGCCCCGGTGGCGAGTTGGGACGGCGCATTCCAGCGCCTGGACAAGATGCTGCACCAGGCGCGCAAGGTCGTACCGCGCCGGCTGCGCAAGGCCGCCATGAACTCCGCCGCCCGCTGGATCATCGAGCGGCAGGAGAACGACGGCTGCTGGGGCGGCATCCAGCCACCTGCCGTGTACTCCGTCATCGCCCTCTATCTGCTCGGCTACGACCTCGAACACCCCGTGATGCGCGAGGGGTTGGCCTCCCTGGACCGGTTCGCCGTATGGCGCGAGGACGGGTCCCGGATGATCGAGGCCTGCCAGTCGCCGGTGTGGGACACTTGCCTCGCCACCATCGCGCTCGCCGACGCGGGCGTGCCCGCAGAGCATCCGCAGCTCGTCAGGGCGGCGGACTGGATGCTCGGCGAGGAGATCGTGCGGCCCGGCGACTGGGCCGTCAAACGGCCCCAACTGCCGCCCGGCGGCTGGGCGTTCGAGTTCCACAACGACAACTACCCCGACATCGACGACACCGCCGAGGTGGCCCTCGCGTTGCGCCGGGTCAAGCACCACGACCCGGAGCGGGTGGAGAAGGCGATCGGGCGCGCGGTGCGCTGGAACCTCGGCATGCAGTCGAAGAACGGCGCCTGGGGCGCCTTCGACGTCGACAACACCAGCCCCTTCCCCAACCGGCTGCCGTTCTGCGACTTCGGCGAGGTCATCGACCCTCCGTCCGCGGACGTCACCGCGCACGTGGTGGAGATGCTGGCCGTCGAGGGCCTCTCGCACGACCCGCGCACCCGCCGCGGCATCGAGTGGCTGCTGGCCGAACAGGAGCCGGACGGCTCGTGGTTCGGGCGCTGGGGCGTCAACTACGTCTACGGCACCGGCTCCGTGGTGCCCGCGCTGACGGCGGCCGGACTGCCCGGCTCGCACCCGGCGATCCGGCGGGCCGTGGCCTGGCTGGAGAAGGTGCAGAACGACGACGGCGGCTGGGGCGAGGACCTGCGCTCCTACAAGTACGTCGAGGAGTGGAGCGGCAGGGGCGCCTCCACCGCCTCGCAGACCGCGTGGGCGCTGATGGCGCTGCTGGCGGCCGGCGAGCGGGACTCCAGGGCCGTCGAGCGCGGCATCGAGTGGCTGGCGGCCACCCAGCGCGAGGACGGCTCGTGGGACGAGCCGTACTTCACCGGGACCGGCTTCCCGTGGGACTTCTCGATCAACTACCACCTCTACCGGCAGGTCTTCCCGCTGACCGCGCTCGGCCGGTACGTGCACGGCGAGCCACGTGTGGTGGCCTCCGCCGGCAAGGGGGGTCGATGAGCACACAGCCCGCCCCGGCCCCGCTGCTGATCGCCTGCGCGCTCGGCATCGAGCGCCTCGCCCTGCGCACGAGCGACCGCAGTGGGTTCGGTGGGCCGGTCACTGTTCTGAGGACCGGCATGGGCCCGAAGGCGGCCGAGCAGGCGGTCACGCGGCGGCTGGCGGAGCCGGCCCTGCGCGAGGCCGCCGTGCTGGCCACGGGGTTCTGCGCCGGGCTGGCGCCCGGGATGCACCCCGGCGATCTGGTGGTCGCCGAGGAGACCCGCGATCCGGACGGAACCGTTCGGTGCGTGGGAACCGACCTACTCGTCAAGGAGCTCGCGCGGGCGGTGCCGGGACGGACCGTCCACACCGGCCCCCTCGCCGGTTCCGACCATGTCGTCCGCGGTCACGAACGCTCGGATCTGCTCGCGACCGGCGCTCTCGCGGTCGACATGGAATCCGCGGCGACGCTGCTGAGCGCCGTCCGCACGGGCGAGCGCCCGGTTGCGGCCGTACGGGTGGTCGTGGACGCTCCAGAACATGAACTCGTCCGGATCGGCACGGTGCGCGGTGGAATATCAGCTTTCCGCGTCCTTCGTGCCGTTCTTCCGGCTTTTTTCGAATGGCACCGTTCTTTGCTGCTCCCCAGGAGGTGAGCCAGATGGCCATGCCGCTGCGCCAGTCCATCAAGGTCGCTACGTACTTGGCTGAACAGAAGCTCCGCAAGCGCGACAAGTTCCCGCTGATCGTGGAGCTGGAACCTCTCTTCGCATGCAACCTGAAGTGCGAGGGCTGCGGCAAGATCCAGCACCCGGCAGGCGTGCTCAAGCAGCGCATGCCGGTCGCCCAGGCGGTCGGCGCGGTGCTGGAGTCCGGTGCGCCGATGGTGTCCATCGCGGGCGGCGAGCCCCTGATGCACCCTCAGATCGACGAGATCGTGCGGCAGTTGGTGGCCAAGAAGAAGTACGTCTTCCTGTGCACCAACGCCATGCTGCTGCGCAAGAAGATGGACAAGTTCACGCCCTCGCCCTACTTCGCCTTCGCCGTGCACATCGACGGGCTGCGTGAGCGGCACGACGAGTCGGTGGCCAAGGAGGGCGTGTTCGACGAGGCCGTGGAGGCGATCAAGGAGGCCAAGCGGCGCGGCTTCCGGGTCACCACCAACTCGACCTTCTTCAACACCGACACCCCGCAGACCATCATCGAGGTGCTCAACTTCCTCAACGACGACCTCAAGGTCGACGAGATGATGATCTCGCCCGCCTACGCCTACGAGAAGGCCCCCGACCAGGAGCACTTCCTGGGCGTGGAGCAGACCCGCGAGCTGTTCAAGAAGGCCTTCGCGGGCGGCAACCGCAGGAAGTGGCGCCTCAACCACTCGCCGCTGTTCCTGGACTTCCTCGAGGGCAAGGTCGACTTCCCGTGCACCGCGTGGGCGATCCCGAACTACTCCCTCTTCGGCTGGCAGCGCCCCTGCTACCTGATGAGCGACGGGTACGTGCCCACCTACCGCGAGCTGATCGAGGACACCGACTGGGACAAGTACGGCCGCGGCAAGGACCCGCGCTGCGCCAACTGCATGGCGCACTGCGGCTACGAGCCCACCGCCGTCCTCGCCACCATGGGGTCGCTGAAGGAGTCCCTGCGCGCCATGCGCGAGACGGTGTCCGGGAACCGGGAGTGACGCCGTGACCGCCATCGCCCTGGGTGTTCCCGAAATGCCGGCCCGGCCGATCGCCGAGCGGCGCACCTCGCGGCAGATCCATGTCGGGCCGGTCCCGGTCGGGGGCGGCGCCCCGGTCTCGGTGCAGTCGATGACGACGACCCGCACCTCCGACATCGGTGCCACCCTGCAGCAGATCGCGGAACTCACCGCCTCCGGCTGCCAGATCGTCCGCGTCGCCTGCCCCACGCAGGACGACGCGGACGCGCTGGCCACCATCGCCCGGAAGTCGCAGATCCCGGTCATCGCCGACATCCACTTCCAGCCGAAGTACGTCTTCGCGGCCATCGAGGCCGGATGCGCGGCGGTGCGGGTGAACCCCGGCAACATCAAGAAGTTCGACGACCAGATCAAGGAGATCGCGCGCGCCGCGAAGGACCACGGCACCCCGATCCGCATCGGCGTCAACGCGGGCTCCCTCGACAGGCGGCTGCTGCAGAAGCACGGCCGCGCGACCCCGGAGGCCCTCGTCGAGTCGGCGCTGTGGGAGGCGTCGCTGTTCGAGGAGCACGACTTCCGGGACATCAAGATCTCGGTCAAGCACAACGACCCGGTCGTGATGATCGAGGCGTACCGGCAGCTGGCCGCCCAGTGCGACTACCCGCTGCACCTCGGCGTGACGGAGGCCGGGCCCGCCTTCCAGGGCACGATCAAGTCCGCCGTGGCCTTCGGGGCGCTGCTCGCGCAGGGCATCGGCGACACCATCCGGGTCTCGCTCAGCGCGCCGCCGGCCGAGGAGGTCAAGGTCGGCATCCAGATCCTGGAGTCGCTGAACCTCAGGCAGCGCCGCCTGGAGATCGTCTCCTGCCCGTCCTGCGGGCGCGCGCAGGTGGACGTCTACAAGCTCGCCGACGAGGTCACGGCGGGCCTGGACGGCATGGAGGTCCCGTTGCGGGTGGCCGTCATGGGCTGTGTGGTCAACGGCCCCGGCGAGGCACGGGAGGCGGATCTGGGGGTCGCCTCCGGCAACGGCAAGGGCCAGATCTTCGTCAAGGGCGAGGTCATCAAGACCGTACCCGAGTCGAAGATCGTCGAGACGCTCATCGAGGAGGCGATGAAGATCGCCGAGCAGATGGAGCAGGACGGGGCCGCATCGGGCGCCCCCACCGTCACGGGGAAACCGGCAGTGACTGTGAGTTGAAGCAAGGCACGGACCGAGAGGGGGCCCGAACGTGACGATTCTGGAGAACATCCGGGGACCACGTGACCTGAAGGCGCTGTCCGAGGCGGAACTCGGCGAACTGTCCGAGGAGATCCGGGAGTTCCTGGTGCATTCGGTGGCCAGGACCGGCGGGCATCTCGGGCCCAATCTGGGGGTGGTGGAACTCTCCATCGCACTCCACCGGGTCTTCGAGTCGCCCGTCGACCGCATCGTCTGGGACACCGGCCACCAGAGCTACGTACACAAGATCCTGACCGGCCGGCAGGACTTCTCCAAGCTGCGCGGCAAGGGGGGCCTGTCCGGCTATCCCTCGCGTGAGGAGTCCGAGCACGACATCGTCGAGAACAGCCACGCCTCCACCGCGCTCGGCTGGGCCGACGGCCTGGCCAAGGCCCGCGAGGTGCAGGGCGAGAAGGGCCACGTGGTCGCCGTCATCGGCGACGGCGCCCTGACCGGCGGCATGGCCTGGGAGGCGCTGAACAACATCGCGGCCGCCAAGGACCGGCCGCTGATCATCGTCGTCAACGACAACGAGCGCTCCTACTCGCCCACCATCGGCGGCCTCGCCAACCACCTGGCCACCCTGCGTACCACCGACGGCTACGAGAAGGTCCTCGCCTGGGGCAAGGACGTCCTGCTGCGCACGCCTGTCGTCGGCGGCACCATCTACGAGTCCCTGCACGGCGCCAAGAAGGGCTTCAAGGACGCCTTCGCCCCGCAGGGCATGTTCGAGGACCTGGGCCTGAAGTACGTCGGCCCGATCGACGGCCACGACATCGGGGCCGTCGAATCGGCGCTGCGGCGCGCGAAACGCTTCCACGGGCCGGTCCTCATCCACTGCCTCACGGAGAAGGGCCGCGGTTACGAGCCCGCCCTCGCCCACGAGGAGGACCACTTCCACACCGTCGGCGTCATGGACCCGCTCACCTGCGAGCCCCTCGCGCCGTCCAGCGGCCCGTCCTGGACCTCGGTGTTCGGCGACGAGATCGCCGCCATCGGCGCGGAGCGCGAGGACGTCGTCGCCATCACGGCCGCCATGCTGCACCCGGTCGGGCTCGGCAAGTTCGCCGAGCGCTTCCCCGACCGCGTCTGGGACGTCGGCATCGCCGAGCAGCACGCCGCCGTCTCCGCGGCCGGTCTCGCCACCGGCGGCCTGCACCCGGTCGTCGCCGTCTACGCCACCTTCCTCAACCGCGCCTTCGACCAGCTCCTGATGGACGTCGCCCTGCACCGCTGCGGTGTCACGTTCGTCCTGGACCGGGCAGGTGTCACCGGCGCCGACGGACCCTCCCACAACGGCATGTGGGACATGTCCATCCTCCAGGTCGTCCCCGGCCTGCGGATCGCCGCCCCACGCGACGCCGACCAGCTGCGCGCCCAGCTCCGCGAGGCCGTCGCCGTCGACGACGCACCCACCCTGGTCCGTTTCCCGAAGGAGAGCGTCGGCCCGCAGATCCCGGCGATCGACCGGGTGGGCGGCCTGGACGTGCTGCACCGCGGCGCGGGCACGCCCGACGTGCTGCTCGTCTCGGTCGGCGTGATGGCGCCGGTCTGCCTGCAGGCCGCCGACCTGCTCGAGGCCCGCGGCATCTCCTGCACCGTCGTCGACCCCCGGTGGGTCAAGCCCGTCGACCCCGCCCTGCCCGGCCTCGCCGGCGAGCACCGCCTGGTCGCCGTCGTCGAGGACAACAGCCGCGCCTCCGGAGTCGGCGCCGCGGTCGCCCTCGCGCTCGGTGACGCCGAGGTCGACGTCCCCGTACGCCGCTTCGGCATCCCCGAGCAGTTCCTCGCCCACGCCAAGCGGGGCGAAGTCCTCGCCGACATCGGCCTCACCCCCGTCGAGGTGGCGGGCCGGATCAGCGCGAGCCTCGCCGTCAAGGAGGCCGAGAACACCCTGGCCGTCGGGCAGCAGCCGGACGGCACCCTCAAGGAGAAGGCTGAATGACCAAGGAGTTCGACCTCGGCGCTCTCCTGGCCGAGCGTGGAGCCGAGCGCTACGAGCTGCACGGCAGGTATCTCAACCCGCAGCTCCCGCGCATGCTGCACACCATCGGCTTCGACAAGGTCTACGAGCGCGCCGAGGGCGCCCACTTCTGGGACGCGGACGGCAACGACTACCTGGACATGCTCGCCGGGTTCGGCGTGATGGGCCTGGGCCGCCACCACCCCGTCGTCCGCAAGGCGCTGCACGACGTCCTCGACGCCCAGCTCGCCGACCTCACCCGCTTCGACTGCCAGCCGCTGCCCGGGCTGCTGGCCGAGAAGCTGCTCACCCACAGCCCGCACCTGGACCGCGTGTTCTTCGGGAACAGCGGCACCGAGGCGGTGGAGACGGCGCTGAAGTTCGCCCGGTACGCCACCGGCAGGCCGCGCGTGCTCTACTGCGACCACGCCTTCCACGGCCTGACCACCGGCTCCCTGTCGGTCAACGGCGAGGACGGCTTCCGCGACGGCTTCGCGCCGCTGCTGCCCGACACCGCCGTACCCCTCGGTGATCTCGACGCCCTGGCCCGGGAGCTGAAGCGGGGCGACGTCGCCGCCCTGATCGTCGAGCCGATCCAGGGCAAGGGCGTGCGCGCGGCCCCGCCCGGCTATCTGCGGGCCGCCCAGGAGCTCCTGCACAAGCACAAGGCGCTGCTGATCGCCGACGAGGTGCAGACGGGCCTCGGCCGCACCGGCGACTTCTACGCCTACCAGCACGAGGAAGGCGTCGAGCCGGACCTGGTGTGCGTGGCCAAGGCGCTGTCCGGCGGCTATGTCCCGGTCTCGGCCACGCTCGGCAAGGACTGGATCTTCAAGAAGGTCTACTCGTCGATGGACCGGGTCCTCGTCCACTCGGCGAGCTTCGGGGCCAACGCCCAGGCCATGGCGGCCGGCCTCGCCGTGTTGTCGGTCATGGAGAACGAGCAGATCGTCGCGAACGCGCGGGCGACCGGTGAGCAGCTGAAGTCCCGTCTGTCGGCGCTGACCGAGAAGTACGAGCTGCTCGCCGACGTCCGTGGCCGGGGCCTGATGATCGGCATCGAGTTCGGCCGGCCCAAGTCGCTGAAGCTGCGCAGCCGCTGGACCATGCTGCAGGCGGCGCGCAAGGGCCTGTTCGCGCAGATGGTCGTGGTGCCGCTGCTGCAGCGCCACCGCATCCTGACCCAGGTCTCCGGTGACCACCTGGAAGTGATCAAGCTGATCCCGCCGCTGGTCGTCGGCGAGGCCGAGGTGGACCGTTTCGTCGACGCCTTCACGGCCGTCATGGACGACGCCCACAGCGGCGGCACGCTGATGTGGGACTTCGGCAAGACACTGATGAAGCAGGCGGTGGCCAACCGCTAGCGTCTGAGGCCGTTGCTCGAGGCTTTTGCCTCTGAGGCAAGAAATTTGCCGCAGAGGCAAAGCTGCGGCTGAATGGGGAGCATGAGCTCTCCCGAGACCGAGCCTCAGCCCGCGTCGCCGGACGTGACCCCGGCAGGGCCGGAGGACGTCCTGCCCGCCGTCGCGCCCCAGCTCCGCGCGCTGCGCCGCCGTGCCTCCCTCACGCTGGAGGCCGCGGCCCGCACGGCCGGCCTGTCGCCGGCCCATCTCTCCCGGCTGGAGACCGGGCAGCGCCAGCCTTCGCTGCCGGTGCTCCTCGCCCTTGCCCGTATCTACGGTACGACCGTCTCGGAGCTGCTGGGCGAGTCGGTCGCGGATCGGGACGCCGTCGTGCGCGCCGGGGACATGGAGCCGACCGCCGCGGGCGGCTGGACCTACTGGCAGACCGGTGCTCCCGGCCGCGGGATGCAGGCCCTGCGCGTGCATGTGCCGCACGGCTCGCAGGGCGACATCGTGCGCGTGCACCCAGGTGAGGAGTGGCTGTACGTCCTCAAGGGGCGGCTGCGGCTGCGCCTGGGGGACACCACCCATCTGCTCGGCCCCGGCGACAGCGCGCACTTCGACTCGCTGACGCCGCACCGGCTCGCCGCCCAGGATCCCGACGGCGTCGACCTCCTGTTCGTCCACACCCTGCTGCAGAGTCCCACGGCCACGCTGTGCCTGGGCCCGATCACCGGAGACATGCCATGAGCAACATGGAGGAGAAGTTCCCCCGCGCCCTGTGGGTGCGCCTGATCATCTACATCGCGGTGGGGCACCTCTTCGCGGCCTTCATCTACCTGCTGTTCGAGATCGGCGCGAAGTAGGGCGTCACGGAGAACGCGAAGTAGGGCGACACGGAGAAGGGGCCGGCGGTTCGGCTCAGTCCAGCAGGCGCCGGCGCAGGCCCTCGCGCAGCTCCGGGGTGACGCCGAGCCCCCGCTCCAGGTAGGTGTCGACGTCGCCCCAGGTCTGCTCGATCGTCTCGAAGGCCGCCGCCAGATACTCGGCGCGGGCCTCGAACAGGGGGCTGAGCAGCTCCATCACCTCGGGGCCGTACCCCGCGCTGGAGGAGCCGCTGCGGTGCACCTTGTAGCGGCGGTGCTTGGCGTTGGACTCCAGGTAGTCGGTGACGATCGCGTCGCGCTCGACGCCCAGCGCGAGCAGCGTCACCGCGATCGACAGACCCGCGCGGTCCTTGCCCGCAGCGCAGTGCATCAGCGCGGGCACGCTGTCCTCGGCGAGCGAGCGCAGCACGCGCGCGTGCTCGGCGGTGCGCTCCTTGATGATCGTGCGGTAGGAGGAGATCATCCGGCCGGCGGCCTGGCCGTCGCCCAGGATGCCGCGCAGCTGCTCGATCTCGCCGTCGCGCACCATCTTCCAGAACTCCGCGCCGTCGGCCGGGTCGGTCAGCGGCAGGTTCACGTTGCGCACGCCCGGCAGCTCGACGTCCGGGCCCTCCAGCTTCTGGTCCGCGGCGTTGCGGAAGTCGAAGATCGTGTGCAGGCCCAGGGTGGAGAGGAAGGCGGCGTCCTCCTCGGTCGCGTGCGCGAGGTGGCCGCTGCGGAACAGCACTCCGTGCCGCACCCGCCGCCCGTCCGTGGTCGGGAGGCCGCCGACGTCACGGAAGTTGCGGACACCGGCGAGCTCGGGTTCGGTCGACGGAATCTGCTGCGTCACGGGTGCTCCTCCCACTCCGCCCGAACGGCGCGACTCGTCGACGGGCGCTCCGACGACCATACGACATGCATTCCTTGGGCAATGAGTTGTCCACAGGCGTTGCGACCAGGCCTCACTGCCCTTGATGATGTTGGCAATTGAGCGCACCTGTTCGGATGTGTGGGGGCTGGAATGCTGGAAATCGCCGACAACGGCCGTACATGGCTTCTCAGTGGGCCGGCGAGCAGTTACGCCGTGCATCTCACCGAGGGCGACGAGCTGCTGCATCTGCACTGGGGCCCGAAGATCACGCTCGGCGACGCCGAGGCCCTCGCCCTGCGCCCGCTGCCCGACTACTGGCCCTTCGAGTCCCCGCTCGACGGCCGCGAGGAGTACCCGGTCGAGGGCGGCCCCCGCTTCGTGCGTCCCGCCCTGTCCGTCCGCACCGACGAGCGGCGCGGCACCGAGTGGCGCTTCGAGGGCCACGACACCGAGCCCGGCGCCGACGGTGGGCTGCGGCTGCGCTTTCGCGACGGCGGGCTGACGATCACGCTGCACTACCGCATGCGGCACGACGTCGTGGAGCGCTGGGTGAGCCTTGCCAACGAGGGGCCCGTGCTGGAGCTGCTGCGCGCCGACGCCGCCACCTGGACGCTGCCCGAGCGTGCGGACTGGCGCCTGTCCCAGCTGCACGGACGCTGGGCCGCCGAGTCCCGGCTGACCGCCTCACCCCTCACCTACGGCGAGAAGGTCATCGGCAGCCGCCGCGGCCACACCGGGCACCAGCACCTGCCCTGGGTCGCCCTGGACACCGACGCGACCGAGGAGCACGGCGAGGTCTACGGCTGCGCGCTGGGCTGGTCCGGCTCCTGGCGGATCGCGGTGGCGCAGCTGCCGGACGCGCGCGTGCAGATCACCGGCGGCGCCGGACACGACGACTCCGGGCTGCTGCGCCTGGCGGCGGGGGAGTCGTACACCACACCCGTCTTCGCCGGCCTGTGGAGCGACGGCGGCTTCGGCGGCGCGAGCCGCGCCTGGCACGCCTACCAGCGCGCGTACGTGATCCCGGACGCGGACCGGGACCGCCCGGTGCTGTTCAACTCCTGGGAGGCCACGGAGTTCGACATCACCGAGGAGCAGCAGTCGGCGCTCGCCCGGCGGGCCGCCGCGATCGGCGTCGAGCTGTTCGTCGTCGACGACGGCTGGTTCGGCAGGCGCACCAGTGACCGGGCCGGGCTCGGCGACTGGACGCCCAACCCGGACCGCTTCCCGAAGGGGCTCGGACCCCTCGCGGAGTATGTGCACGCCCTCGGGATGCAGTTCGGCATCTGGGTCGAGCCCGAGATGGTCAACCCGGACAGCGACCTGTACCGCGAGCACCCCGACTGGGTCCAGTTCCAGCCGGGACGAAAGCGGACGGAACTGCGCAATCAGCTCGTACTGAACCTGGCCCGCGAAGACGTCCAGGAGTACCTGTGGCAGCAGCTCGACACGCTGCTGTCCAGCGCCCCGATCGACTACGTGAAGTGGGACTTCAACCGCGCCTTCACCGACGCGGGCTGGCCCGGCGAGCCGTATCCGCAGCGGCTGTGGACCGACCATGTCCACGCGCTGTACGCCCTGTTGGACCGGCTGCGCGCGGCCCACCCCGGTGTCGCCTTCGAGTCCTGCTCGGGCGGCGGCGGCCGTATCGACCTCGGGATCATGAGCCGTACGGACCAGGTGTGGACCTCCGACAACACCGACCCGCTGGACCGGCTCGCCATCCAGCACGGCTTCAGCCAGATCCACCCCGCGCGCGTGATGGCCGCCTGGGTCACCGACAGCCCCAACACCCAGCTCAACGGCCGCGTCAGCTCGCTGCGCTTCCGGTTCGTCAGCTCCATGGCCGGCGTGCTCGGAGTCGGCGGCGACCTGACCCGCTGGAGCGAGGAGGAGCTGGCCGAGGCGGGGGAGTGGGTCGCCCTCTACAAGGAGATCCGGCCCCTGGTGCAGCACGGCGACCTCCATCGGCTTCGCCCGCCGGCGGGCGGTCTGAGTGCGGTGCAGTACGTGCGCGGGGACGACGCGGTCGTCCTGGCCTGGCTCCAGGCGCAGAGCCACGGTGAACCCGTGCCCGCGTTGCGGCTCAAGGGCCTTGACCCGACAGCGGCGTACGAATGCCTCGAAACGGGCGAAATCCTTAGGGGCGCCGTCCTCCTGCACCACGGACTGCGCACCGGACTGCGCGGCGATCTGGACGCGGCCGTCTTCCGACTGCGCCGCATCTGAGCGATGTGTCCGTATTGGCCGAACTCGCTCCGGAATAAGGCCTCCTGGCGGTAAGGCGCGTGAGGAGCGTCATATCCGTGACCGACCGTGGTCCGTCATGTTCACGTAATTCACGTGCTTCACAAGGGAATTCGACCGGCAAGACGCTCCCGTAATCCACACAGGGTCACCACTATTTCCCATTAAGGATCAACGGAAACGCTTTCCCGGGGAACCGTCACTTGTCCCTTTGCGTCTTCGTCGCTTACGTTCGCCACCGATCCGGACGGACGCCCAATCCTGCCGCCGCCCGGTGCCCGCACAACTCACCCGTGAACGGCAGGAACGGGGGACCCACAGGTTTGACCGCCTGTTCCGGTCTCCGGAACGGCTTGGGGTAAAGCCGCGTCAAACGCGCGGCCGGGCATCTCCAGCTCGCACCCGACAGCTCACCTCGTAGGCGCCGGAGAGGAATTCGTCATGCCCGCGAAGGGTAAGCACCGCCGTCCGAAGTCCCTGCGCTTCACCCGCACCATCGCCGTCGCCGGAACCGGTGGCGCCGCGCTCGCGCTGCCGCTCATGGGTGCCACCGGCGCCCACGCCGCCACCGCGGACTCCGTTTCCCAGTCGGTTTCGCAAAAGGCCGTCCAGTCCCTTCCGGGTGCCGAGAAGAAGGCCACCGAGAAGAAGAGTGCCGCGCATCACAACGGCGTTCGGACCTACTCGGTGCGGTCCGGCGACTATCTCGCGAAGATCGCCGACGAGCAGCACGTGTCCGGTGGCTGGAAGAAGATCTACTCGGACAACCGCCAGGCCGTCGGCGACGACCCGTCGCTGATCCACCCGGGCCTGAAGCTCACGCTCGGCGAGAAGGCGGCGCCGAGCGCCACCAAGTCCTCGGCCGCCCCGAAGGCCTCCGCCAAGAAGCCGGCGGTCAAGAAGTCGGCCGTCAAGAAGTCGACGGCGAAGAAGACCACCGCGACGCAGGCCTCCGAGACCACCGGCAGCGGCTTCACCCTCCCGGTGAACAGCTCCGCCATCGGCACCGGCTACAAGGTGGCCGGCAGCATGTGGTCCAGCGGCTACCACACCGGCGTCGACTTCGTCGTCCCGACCGGCACCACCGTCAAGGCGGTCGGCACGGGCACGGTCGTCTCCGCCGGCTGGGGCGGCGCGTACGGCAACCAGGTCATCATCAAGCTGGCCGACGGCCACTACGCGCAGTACGGCCACCTGTCCCAGATATCCGTCTCGGCCGGCCAGGCCGTGACCGCGGGCCAGCAGCTCGGCCTCTCCGGCGCGACCGGCAACGTGACCGGCCCGCACCTGCACTTCGAGATCCGCACCACGCCGAACTACGGCTCCGACGTGGACCCGGTCTCCTACCTCCGCTCGAAGGGCGTCACCGTCGGCTGACACCCCCCGCAGCAACCTGCCTGACACGCTGCCGAAGGCCGGACCTCGATCCCCGGGTCCGGCCTTCGGTATGTCCGCGCACAGGTACGGCAGTTGAGACGGCAACAGCCTGGGCCGGCCGGTTATTCCGCCCTTGGTCAATACTTTAGAAGTGTCTTATCTCACCGCTCGTCAACCCCTTCCGGCGCTTTCTTACGGTCGCGTAGGTCACATTCGAAGGTGGATCATCGGTCGATGTGGCAGACGATTCGAAGAGTGACAGCAGAGCAGTGATCGGGTCGTACGTTGCGGTGGGGGACAGCTTCACCGAGGGCGTCGGCGACCCCGGCCCCGACGGGGCGTTCGTCGGCTGGGCCGACCGTTTCGCGGTGCTCCTTGCGGACCGCCGACCCGAGGGCGACTTCGGCTACACGAACCTGGCGGTGCGCGGGAAGCTGCTCGACCAGATCGTGGCGGACCAGGTCCCCCAGGCGATCGCCCTGAAGCCGGAGCTGGTCTCCTTCTGCGCGGGCGGCAACGACATCATCCGGCCCGGCACCGACCCCGACGAGGTCGCCGAGCGCTTCGAGCGGGCCGTCGTCCGGCTCACCGAAGCCGCCGGCACCGTCATGGTGACCACCGGGTTCGACACCCGGGGCGTGCCCGTGCTCAAGCACCTGCGCGGCAAGATCGCCACCTACAACGGCCATGTCCGCGCCATCGCCGACCGGTACGGCTGCCCGGTGCTCGACCTGTGGTCCCTCAAGACCGTCCAGGACCGCCGGGCCTGGGACGGCGACCGGCTGCACCTCTCGCCCGAGGGGCACACGCGCGTGGCGCTGCGCGCCGGGCAGGTCCTCGGCCTCGACGTGCCGGCCGACCCGGACCAGCCCTGGCCGCCGCTCCCGCACCGCGGCGCCCTCGAGATCCGCCGGGACGACGTGCACTGGGCGCGCGAGTACCTGGTGCCGTGGATCGGCCGCCGGCTGCGCGGCGAGTCCTCCGGCGACCACGTCACCGCCAAGGGCGCGCTGTCGCCCGACGACATCAAGATGCGGATCTCCAAGGTGGCTTGAGCCCGCCCGGGTCCGGCAGGACGACGGTGAGCCCCCGCCGCGGGCGGGGGCTCAGCGCTCGGAGGCCGTCAACGCCGCGCGTTCCAGGCCCAGTTCGCGCGCCAGCGCGTCGTCCACCCACTCCTGTGCCCGCGCCCGGGAGATGGCACCGGCGTACGACGTCATCTGCACGGCGAGCCCGTCCAGCAGGGCCGTCAGGCGCAGGGCCGCGCCGTGCGGGTCCGGGCAGCGGAACTCGTCCGCGGCCACGCCCTCGGCGATCACCTCGGCGAGGGCGGCCTTCCACTGTTTGTCGAGATCGCGTGTGACGTCCTGCAGCGCGGTCTCGCGCAGCGCCGCCGCCCAGCCCTCGATCCACAGCCGCCAGCCCTTGGCCTGGCCGGTCGGCGCGTACCAGCGCACCGCCGAGCGCAGTCGCCGCAGCGCCGTGGTGCGGCGGCCCAGCAGCTTGCGCAGATGGGCCAGGTCGTCCTCGGCCGCGAACGTGAACGCGGCGGCGACCAGCTTCTCCTTCGTCGAGAAGTGGTACAGCACCAGCGCGTTGCTCACGCCGAGCGCGGACGCCACGTCGGCGATCCTGACCGCCGCCACGCCCCGCGCCTCGATCTGCTCGATGGCGGCCCGCAGCAGCTCCTCACGCCGCTCGGCCACACTCAACCGCACTCTCGCCACGCCGTCACCCTATGCCGTTACCGCGTGCGCCGCCGGGCCAGGCCGTCACTTGGCGAGTTCGACCGGGTACAGATCGGTCCGGGCGATCGCCGCATCGCGCTCGGCGGCCAGCGTGGTGCGGCGCGCGTCGGCCATGTAGCCGTCGTAGCCGGCCCGCGAGGCGAACTCGATGAGCTGGATCTCGTCCGGGCGTCCTTCGGCCCCGTCGGCCCGGGCGCGCTGCACCAGCCGGCCGCCGTGCTCGCCCAGCAGGGCCAGCACCTTGTCCTCGTAGGCGGCCAGCGCCTCGGCGGCACCCGGCCGCGCCCACAGCAGAACGCACAGTTGAACGGTCATGACGCCCGACCCTACCGACGCCTCGCGACGGCGCCCGCGACGACCTCTTGACACCCCCGCGCGGCCGGGTCCACACTCCCGCACTACTGACTGCTCATTCAGTCAGTAGTCGTCGTGAACAGGAGTCCGCCGTGACCCAGACACCGACCACATCCGGCGCCCGGCAGGGCCCCGCGAGCCCGGACCTCGCCGCGGGCTGGGGCGAGCAGCGCACCCTGCTCCGCAAGGATCTGCGCCGCCTGGACGTCCTGTTCTTCCTCATCTGCACGCTCGTCGGCCTCGACACCATCGGCTCGGTCGCCGCCCAGGGGCCGCAGGGCCTGACCTGGATGGTGATCCTCGCGGTCGCCTTCTTCCTGCCGTACGGACTGCTGGTCGCCGAACTCGGGGCGGCCTTCCCTGTCCAGGGCGGCCCCTACGTGTGGACCAGACTCGCCTTCGGCCGCCTCACCGCCGGGGTCAACCAGTTCCTGTACTGGATCTCCAACCCGGTCTGGGTGGGCGGCAGTCTGTGCATCATCGCGCTGACCACCTGGCAGGAGTTCTTCACGCCGCTGCCCGGCGTGTGGAAGTACGCGGCCGGCCTCGCCTTCATCTGGGGCGGCGCGCTCGCGGTGGTGCAGTCGGTGCGGATCGGGAAGTGGGTGCCGATCGCCGGGGCCGTCGCCCGCATCGTGCTGCTCGGCTTCTTCCTCGTCTCCGTCGTCGTCTACGCGGTCCGCAACGGCGTCCACGCCCTGCCCGCAGGCGAGTTCACGCCCACCTACGCCGGCTTCGTCGCCCTCGTCCCGGTCCTGATCTTCAACTACGTCGGCTTCGAACTGCCCAGCTCGGCCGCCGAGGAGATGCGCAACCCGCGCCGCGACATCCCGCTGGCCATCTTCCGCTCCGGCCTCGCCTCGCTGCTCCTGTACGGCGGCCCGATCCTCGGCATCCTCTTCGTGCTGCCGGGCGACCGCATCGGCAGCCTCGGCGGGTTCATCGACGCCTGCAAGGCCGTCTTCACCGTCTACGGCGGGTCGATCGCGGCCGACGGCACCGTCACCCTCACCGGCTTCGGCGCGGTGTGCGGCGGCATCGCGGCGGCCGGGCTCATCGTCGGCCTGCTCACCTCGGGCGTCACCTGGGCGATGGGCGCCCACCGAGCCCAGGCCGTGGCCTGCGCGGACGGCGCGGGCCCGGCCTGGCTCGGCCGCATCTCGGAGAAGCACGGCACACCGGTCCGCGTGAACCTCCTCTCCGCCGTCCTCGCCTCAGCCCTGTTCGTCATCGCCCTCAACCTCACCGGCGGCGACGGCGAGAAGTACTTCGCGGCCGGCCTCGGCCTGACCATCTGCACGACGTTCATCTCCTACGTCGTCACGTTCCCGAGCCTGGCGGTCCTGCGCCGCAAGTACCCGGACGTGCCCCGCCCGTACGCCGTTCCGGGCGGACGGGCCGGGGCACGTCTGGTGAGCGCGCTGGCCACCGCGTTCGTGGCCTTCACGGTGATCGTGCTGATCTGGCCCGGCTTCGGGGTCGGCTGGTTCGGGACGGCGGGGGACCCGGCGGACTCCCTGCCGGCGTCCTTCGCCGGGCAACGGCTGCAGTACACGCTCAGCCAGGTCGTACCGCTGGCGCTGTTCGTGGCGATCGGGCTGGTCTGCTACGGCCTGGGGGCCCGGACCCGGCGGGAGAAGGGATAGCGGGCGGCGGCCCAGGAGGTCAGTCCGGGAACTGGTAGTCGAGACGGATGCGGCCGGCCTCGTCCAGGACGAGGAAGTCCCGGCCGCCTCCGGTCACCTTGCCCTCCTCCCGGTGGAACGCCTCCCAGCGGAAGGTGATCACGTCGCGCAGCCCGCGGGCCGCCTCCTGGACGCGGAAGACGTAGGTGCCGGGCGCCACGAACTCCTCGTACGCGCGCGTCACGCGCGCGTGCAGCTCGTCGTGGCCGGTGGCCTCCAGGGCCGCGCTGGTGAAGCCGAGGCCCACCGCCTGCTCGTGCATCTGCTGCGGCGGCAGGAGGATGTGCTGCGCGTCCTGCGCCCACAGGTCGTGCACGATCTTGCGGCGGATCTCCGGGTCGGGTTCGTTCCACAGGGCGATGTAGCGGTCGGCGAGGTCCTGTGCGTCGATGGCGGACATGTGTGCTCCTCGTGCGGGGTGAGCTCGGTATGCCGTCGACTCTGCTGCGGCCCGTCCTTCGTCTCAATTCCCGGCAGGGTATGGCGCCTCCAGGTCGCGCAGCACGGCGTGCGCGTCCAGGGCGAGGGCGCCGCCGGGGTGCACGAGCAGCGGGTTGACCTCCAGCTCGGCGAGCTCGGGATGCTCGGCCGCCGCACGGGCCACCGCGCACACGGCGGCCGCCGCCGCGTCCAGGTGCACGGCGGGGGCGCCGCGCCAGCCGGTCAGCAGGCGGGCGTGGCGCAGTTCGAGCAGCAGGGCACGCGCGCGTGCGTGCGTCAGCGGGGCGAGGGCCACGGCCGTGTCGGCGAGGAGCTCGGCCGTGACGCCGCCGATGCCGACCAGGGCGACGGGCCCGAAGGCCGGGTCGCGGCGGACGCCGACGACGAGTTCGTGCGCGTACGGCGGTGCGGCCATGGCCTCGACGGCGTAGCGGCCGGCGCCGGTGGCGGCCCGCATGCGGTGGAACGCGGCACACAGGGCCTCGTCGTCGGCGAGGTGCAGGGCCACTCCGCCGGCCTCGGTCTTGTGGGCCGGCCCCATCGCCTTGAGCGCCACGGGATGCCCGACGCGGTGGGCCGCGTCCACCGCCTCCCCGGCGCCGGTGACGAACTCGGCGGCGGGGAAGGTGAGTCCGTAGGAGGCGAGCAGCTCGCGCACGCTCTCGTAGCCGCCGTCCTCGATGCGGTACGGCGCCGCCGGCGCCGGCGGTGGGTGCGGAACCGCCGTGGCGAGCCGGGCCGTTGTGGTGAGGGCGGCCGCCGCCTGCCTG
>NZ_JBHVGU010000009.1:0-179873 GCF_042800575.1 Streptomyces sp. NPDC057616 | reverse complement strand
CTCCTCGTACGCGCGCGTCACGCGCGCGTGCAGCTCGTCGTGGCCGGTGGCCTCCAGGGCCGCGCTGGTGAAGCCGAGGCCCGCCGCCTGCTCGATGCGCTCGTGGACCGGGATGCGGCGGCCGCGCAGGACGGCGAGTGCGGGTGTGCCGCGGGCCATGGTGTGCACCACGAGCCGGCGGCCGGTCGTGTCGGCCGCGTCCGCGAGCAGACCGGCGACCTCGCACTCGCGGGTGGCCTGGGCCGGGTTGGCGGCGGCGTAGTCGCCGAAGTAGCCCGTCAGGACGACGGCGTCGGCCTCCCCGCTCGCCAGCAACTCGCCCGCCACGCGCGCGTACACGCCGAGATCGGCCTCGCCGGCTCCCGCGAGATCGACCGGGTTGCGGCAGCCGGCGCGCGGCGGCAGCAGGCCGGCGAGCCGGGCCGTCGTCTCCGGGGACAGGGCGGGCACCTCGGCCCCGCGCACGGTGAACGCGTCCGCGGCGAGGGCGCCTTGACCGCCGCTGTCGCCGACGACGGCGATGCGCAGGGCGGTTGGGGCGGAGCCGGAGGCGGGCCCGCGCGCGGCTCCGGGAGCGCCCCGGTCGCGACCGGCCAGCAGGCACATCGCCGTGTCCACCAGCTCTCCCGCGGACTCCAGCAGCAGCGCCCCGCTGTCGCGGCACACCGCCGCCACCGTCGCGTACGGGCTCACCAGGGCGCCCGTGTGGGAGGCGGCGGCCCCCGTGGAGGCGGCGCTGCGGCCGACCGTCAGGAGCAGGACCGGCTTGCCCGCCGCGTGCGCCGCGGTGAGCGCGCGGGCCAGGCGGCGGCCGTCGCGGAAGTCCTCCACATAGGCGGCGATCACGCGGGTCCCGGGGTGGCAGATCAGCGTCTCCAGGGCGTCGGCCGCGTCGATGTCGCGCTGGTTGCCGAGGGAGACGAAGCGGGAGAACCCCTCGCCCACGCGAGCGAGATGGCGGCCGATCTCCAGGGCGAGGTTGCCGCTCTGCGAGACCAGGCCGACCGCACCGGCCGGGAAGTCGCCCCAGCTGAGCCGGAGTTCGGTGGTCGTGTCGACCAGGCCCATGCAGTTGGGGCCGAGCAGCCGGGCCCCGCCGGACGTCACCAGCGCGGCCAGCGCCCGTTCCTCGGCGGGGTCGCCACCCGAGGTGATGACGGTGAAGCAGCGTGCGCCGGCGGCGAGTCCCTCGGTCACCACCGGCCGCACGTGCGCGGGCGGCACGGCGACGACGACGTGCTCGCAGGGCAGGCCGTCCAGGGCCGCGCGGAACGGCACTCCGTCCAGGCTGCCGCCGCGCCGGTTCACCAGGTGCACCTCCCGCCGGGCGCGCCCGGCGAGAGCCCCCTTCGCGAGCCAGTAGCCCCACTTCTCCGGGTTGCCGGAGGCGCCGACGACGGCCACCGAGCCGGGGTCGAACAACTCGTCCGCCAGAGGCGGCCGAACGGCCGTCACCGGTACCAGCCGAAGCGTTCGGCGATGACCGGCAGGCGGTCGGCGACGATCGCGTGCGCGGCCGCGCGCGGGGTGGTGCCGTCGGCCTCCGCACGGGCCAGCATCTGCTCCACCAGGGTGCGCATCGAGCGGCGGGTGTGGTCGAACGCCTCGTCCGCGTCGGGGCCGATGTCGCCGAACAGGGTCCACCACCACCAGGCGTTGGTACCGGAGTTGACGACCACGTCGGGCAGCACGGTCACCCCGCGCGCGGCCAGCAGCTCCTCCGCCTCGGGCAGGACCGGCATGTTGGCGGCCTCGACGATCCAGCGGGCGGTGACGTGGTCCTGGTTGCCGGTGTCGACGGCGTACGAGACCGCGGCCGGCACGAGCACCTCCGCGTCCGCCGACAGCCAGGCGTCGCCGGGCAGTTCATGGTCGCCGGGGCGCAGCGCCGCGCGGTCCACGGTGCCGTAGGCATCCCGCGCGGCCAGCAGCGCCTCCACGTCGAGGCCCGCCGGGTTGGCGATCGTGCCCTTGATGTCGGCGACGGCCACCACGGTGAGGCCCGCGCGGGTGAGGAAGCGGGCCGTGGCCCCACCCATGGTGCCCAGCCCCTGCACGGCGACCCGGGTGCCCGCGTGCGGCACGCCCGCCCGGTCCAGGGCCGCCAGGGCCGCCTCGGCGACGCCGCAGCCGCCGACCAGCTCGTCCAGCCCGATGCCGTCCACCTCGACCGCGAACGCGTCCGCGAGCCGGCGCCGGGCGGCCGCCTCGTCGTCGAGCAGCGGGTACACGGCCTGGATGGACGACATGAGCCCCGCCTCGGCGGCGGCCCGGTCCACCAGGTCCTGGGTGAGACCGAGGTCCTCGCCGGTGGTCCAGAAGCGCTCGATGTACGGCTTCATGGCGCGCAGGTAGCGCACCAGGAGCGGGTACGCCCCCGGGTCCTGCGGATCGCAGTCGATGCCGCCCTTGGCGCCGCCGAGCGGGATGTAGCGGCCCTCGGGGTTGTAGTGCAGGGCCTCCTTCATGGTCATGCCGCGGGCCAGGCCGGTGACCTCGTCCAGGGTGCAGCCCTCGCGCATGCGCAGGCCGCCGCTGGAGACGCCGCGCACCAGCCGGTCGACGACCAGGAAGCCCTGGCGTCCGGTGAGATGGTCGGTCCAGGTGAGCGACATCAGGGGGGTGGTCATGAAGTCTCCTCGGGAACGCTGATCAGGGTGGGGCCGGGCGTGTCGAGTGCCTCGGCGACCGCGCGGCGCAGCTCCTCGGCGGTGCACGCGCGCGTGCCGTGCCCGCCGTAGGCGCGGGCCAGGGCCGGCAGGTCGACCGGCGGGAGGTCCACCGCGGTGGGTGTGTCGCCGCGCGCAGCCATCTCGGCGCGGATCTCGCCGTACCCGCCATTGTCGAACACCACTATGGGCAACGGGAGTCGCAGCTGTACCGCGGTCGCCAGTTCCTGCACGGTGAACTGCAGCCCGCCGTCCCCGCTGAGCGCCAGGACCTGCCGGCCGGGGGCGGCGGTCCCGGCGCCGATCGCGGCCGGCAGCGCGTAGCCGAGGGTGCCGAAGCCGGTGGGGTGGAGGTAGCGGCCGTGCGGGCCCAGCGGGAGGTGCGGGAGGGCGCCGTAGTAGCAGCACTGGGCGCTGTCGGAGGTGATGATCGCGTCGTCGGCGAGGACGGAACGGATCGCCTCCAGGTACGGGATCCAGCGGGCGTCGCGGGCGGCGGTCTCGGCGTCGCGGGCGCCGCGGAGGGCCGAGACCTCGGCCTCGGCGGCCACGCGCGCGTGGCGGTCGTTCTCCTCTGCGGGGAGCTCGGCGAGCAGCGCCGCCACGGTCGTGCGCGCGTCCCCGACGAGGGCGAGGTCCGCCGGTGTCCCGCCGTACATCTGGTCCACGTCGACGTCGATCCGCACCAGGGCGCCGCCGAGCGAGGGCGGCGGCGACCAGAAGTCGGACTCGGCCAGCTCCGTGCCGACGGCGATCACGACGTCCCGCGCGGTGAGCCATTTCCGCACGCCGGGGCCGTGCAGCGAGACGCCGAGCGAGAGCGGGTGGGTCTCCGGGACGATGCCCTTGCCGTTGGCGGTGGTGATGACGGGAGCGGCCAGCCGCTCGGCGAGGGACAGGCAGGTGCCGGCCGCGCCGCGTGCGCCGCCGCCGAGCAGCAGCGCCGGGCGCCGTGCCGCGGTGAGGATCTCGGCGGCCTGCCGCAGGGCCTGCGGGTCGGGTGCCGTCGGGGGGAGCGGCGGGGCGAGCCGGAGCGGGCCGAGCGCCTCGGTCGCCTCCAGGAGGTCCAGGGGGATCTCGATGTGCGCGGGCCGCGGCCGGCCGGTGCGGAACAGGGTGAACGCGCGCGCCACGGCCGTCTCGATCTCGGCGACCGAGGAGACGCGATGGCTGAAGGCGGCCACGCCGCGCAGCGCCTCGGTCTGGCTGCGCATCTCGTGCAGCAGGCCCGTCGACAGGCGCGGGTGGCGCAGCGGCATGCCCGGCGAGACGACGAGCAGCGGCACGCTGTCGGAGTACGCCTGCCCCACGGCCGCGGCGGCATTCATCAACGCCGGTCCCGTGGTCGTCAGGACGACACCGGGCCGTCCCGTCACGCGCGCGTACCCGTCGGCGGCGTACCCGGCGCCCTGTTCATGACGAGGCGTCACATGCCGTATGCCGTACGCCTCCAGGTGCCGGTAGATCTCCAGGTTGTGGGTGCCGGGGATGCCGAAGACCTGTGTGACGGAGTGGCCGGCGAGGGCGCGGACGAGGACCTGGCCGCCGCTGAGGACCCCGTCCGCCGCGGGCGCCGCCTCCGGGCGCGGGAGACCGTGTGCCATCACAGGCTCCGGGCGATGACGAGCCGCATGATGTCCGAAGTGCCTTCCTCGATCTCCTCCAGCTTGGCGTCGCGCATCCACTGCTCGACCGGGAACTCCCGCGAGTAGCCCCAGCCGCCCAGGGTCTGGACGGCCGCCCAGGTGCAGTACGCGGCGGTCTCGGACGCCGTCAGCTTCGCCATCGCCGCCTCGGCGGTGGCGTCCAGCCCGGCGTCCAGACGGCGCGCGGCCCGCCAGGTCATCAGCCGGGCCTGCTCCACGCGCGTGCGCATGTCGGCCAGACGGAAGGCGACCGCCTGGTGCTCGATGATCGGTTTGCCGAACTGGCGCCGCTCGCGCGCGTAGTCGCGCGCGTACTCGTACGCCGCCCGGGCCACGCCCGTCGCCGCCGCGCCCAGCACCGTGCGCGAGATGTCGAAGGTCCGCATCAGCCCGTGGAAGCCCTGACCCTCCGCGCCGAGGCGGTGCTCCTCGGGGACGAAGGCGTCCTGGAAGAAGATCTCCCGGCACACGATCGCGCGCTGGCCCATCTTCTTCATCGGCTCCCCGAACACGACGCCGTCGGTGTCCTTGCGCAGCAGGAACGCGGACACGCCGCGTGCCCGCTTGGTCGGGTCGGTCCTGGCGAACACGACGTACTGGTCGGCCTCGCCCGCGTTGGAGATCCACGCCTTCTGGCCGTTGAGGCGGTAGCCGTCCTCGGTGCGGTGGGCGGTGGTGACGATGGAGGCGGCGTCGGAGCCCGCGCCCGGCTCGGTGGTCGCCAGGGCCGTCATCGGCGTGTCCGGCCCGGCGAGCGGGGTCAGCCACTCCCGCTTCTGCTCCTCGCTCCCCAGCTCCAGAACGGGATCGGCGAAGAAGCCGTTGGAGCAGAGCAGGTTGCCGATGCCGAGGTCGCCGACGCACAGCTCCTCCTGGACGAGGCACTGGGTGAAGACGTCGGTGAAGCCGCCTCCGCCGTACTCCTCGGGCAGCATGAAGCCGGTGATGCCCACCTTGGCCGCCTTGCGCCACAGGTCCCAGGGCGTACGGACGTCCGCCTCGTCGACGGCACGCGCGCGTGGCCGTATCTCCTCGCGGGCGAACGTACGCGTCATCTCGACGATGTCGCGCTGCTCGTCGCTCAGCGGGACCAGCTCGGTGGGGAGGTCGGACATGGTGCCTCCATCAGACCGCGGGGGGATGCTCACCGGTACACGAATTACTGAACCGTGAGTCAGTATTGGAAGCGGGGGCCTGCGCTGTCAACGTGCTGAACCGATCGTCAGTAGCGGCGGTGGGTGCCGCGGTCCCGTGCGGAGGTGGGGTGAGCATGTGCATGGCGAGCGGAATGGACGCCGGTGCCCCGGGGTTGACCAAGGACCTGCTTCCTTGGGCTTTCCTTGGAAAGTGCGCGCGGTGGCCGTACGGCACGAGTGTTGTCGGAGGTGCCGACCATAATGGAATGCCTCACCCACTCCACCTGGAGGTACCGTGTCCGGTTTCCGTTCCCTGAGCTCCGGGCTCCGTGCGCTGCGGCCCGAGGCCTTCGGCGCGGACCCGAGCGGTGAGCGCCTCGCGCGCATCCGCAGATCGCCGCACTTCAAGGACGGTGTCTTCCAGAATCCCGGCGGCACCGCCCGGACCCGGCCCTCCGGCTCCACGGTGGACTTCGCGAAGGTCTTCTTCGACAAGGACGAGCGTCCCCGGCGCTCTCCCGAAGGCACCATTCCCGTGCACCCCACCACGCTCGCCGACATCGCGAAGCCGCCCGCGACGGGGCTGCGACTGACCTGGATGGGCCACTCGAGCGTGCTCGCCGAGATCGACGGACAGCGGGTGCTCTTCGACCCCGTCTGGGGCGAGCGCTGCTCCCCCTTCTCCTTCGTCGGGCCCAAGCGGCTGCACCCGGTGCCGGTGCCGCTCGCCGCGCTCGGCCCGGTCGACGTCGTCGTCATCTCGCACGACCACTACGACCACCTCGACCTGCCCACGATCAAGGCGCTGGCCGGCACGGACACGCTGTTCGCCGTCCCCCTCGGGGTGGGCGCCCACCTCGAGCGCTGGGGCGTCTCCGCCGACCGGGTGCGCGAGCTGGACTGGCACGAGGACACCAAGGTCGGCGGGCTGACCCTGACCGCCACCCCGGCCCGCCACTTCTGCGGGCGCGGCCTGCGCAACACCCAGCACACCCTGTGGGCCTCCTGGTCCGTCGCCGGTCCCGAGCACCGGATCTTCCACAGCGGCGACACCGGGTACTTCGACGGCTTCCAGGAGATCGGCGCCGCGCACGGCCCCTTCGACGCCACGATGATCCAGATCGGCGCGTACTCGGACTTCTGGCCGGACATCCACATGACGCCGGAGGAGGGCATGCGCGCCCACCTCGACCTGCAGGGCGGCACGCCGCACGGCGTGATGATGCCGATCCACTGGGCCACCTTCAACCTGGCCACGCACGCGTGGGCGGAGCCCGGCGAGGGCACCGTCGCGGCGGCCCGTGCGACCGGCTCCCGCATCGCCGTGCCCCGGCCCGGCGAGCCCTTCGAGCCGACCGCCGAGACCGTGCCGACCGAGCCGTGGTGGCGCGCCGTGGCCCTCGCCCCGGCGGGCGGCTGGCCCGAGGCGGCGATCAGGACGGCCGCCGACGCGGGCGCCGAGGCCCAGGCCGACGCGGACGGCGCCGAGGGCACGGGGGAGCCCGAGACGGTTCCGGCGAGCTGAGCTCGGCGGGGGACGCTGGCCGGGCTTGGGCCGGGTGTCGGCTTGGCCACCCGGTCGGCCTGGCCTCGGCGGGGGAGAGGGAGTCTGTGACCCGGATCGGCAGGTCGGCTGAGGGCCCTGGCCCGGGCCGCAGCCCTGGCGCCGTGCATCGGCACCGGCCGGCGGTGACGGTCGGCATCGACCTGGCCGCCAGCGCGCGGCGGACCGCGGTGTGCCGGATGGAGTGGACGGGCGAGGGCGCCGTGACGGCGGAGTTCGTCGTGCCGCCGACCGACGCGGACCTGCTCGCGCTGATCCGGGCCGCCGACAAGACCGGCCTGGACTGTCCGCTCGGCTGGCCCTCCGGCTTCGTGGCCACCGTCCTCGCCCACCACCAGGGCGTACGGCTGCCCGCGCCGGCCCGGTTCGAGGAGCGGGCGGACGGGCGAGCGGGCCTGGACCCCTTGCGGTTCCGGCTCACCGACGACCTGACCTGGAAGGCCACCGCGATGCGCCCTCCGCTCTCGGTGTCCACCGATCTGCTGGGCGTCGTCGCCCTGCGGGCGGCCCGTCTCCTCGACGCTCTCGCGGCGGCGGACGTCCCCGTGCCCCGGGACGGCTCGGGCCTCATCGCCGAGGTGTACCCGGCCGCCGCGCTGAGGCTCTGGGGGATTCGCCCGGGACGCAGCTACAAGAACGCCGGACCGGAGTCCCGCGAGGTGCGCGAGCACGTGCTGGGCTCGATCGAAGAGGGCCTCGGGCCCCGCCTCCCCGAGCAGATACGCGCGACCTGCCTCGACAGCCACGACCACCTCGACGCCCTGATCTGCGCGCTGGTCGCCCGCGCCGTCCTGCTGGGCGACACAGATTGGCCGAAGACCGCGGACGAGCGGGCGGCCGCGGTGCGGGAGGGGTGGATTCATCTGCCGGGGGGTGGCCTCGGCGGACTGCGCTGACGTGTGTGAGGCCGGGTTGAGGCCGGGCGGCGGGTGAGGACGGGGATCGGGCTGCCGGCGTCCACTCGGGCTTCCCCCGTGCCGGACCGTGGACGCCGACCCCTGCCTCAACTCGCCGAGTTCAGCCGGGCCTTGGCGATCTGCAGCGCCGCCCGCTGCGGCGTGGCGCCCGTCGAGCGGGCCACCTCCAGCAGGCGGCTGACCGTGTCGCCGATTCCCTCCACCCGCTTCTGGGCGGCCTCGTCGCTGTAGTGCTCCGACTCGCGGCTGAGGGCGTAGATGATGCCGCCGGCACTGGCGACGTAGTCGGGGATCCAGACGATGCCGTGTGCGGCGAGGGTGTCGGCGACGGAATCCTCGGTGAGCTGGTTGTTGGCCGGTCCGACGACCAGCGGTGCGGCGAGCCGGGGCACGGTCGCCTCGCCGAGGATGCCGCCGACGGCGGCCGGGACGAAGACGTCGGCCGGTGCGGACAGCGCCTGGTCGGGCTCGACCCAGCCGTACCCGCGTGCCGACGCGGCCTCCTTGCGGGACGGGTCCACGTCCGACACAAGGACGTGCGCGCCTTCGGCGGCCAGGCCGGCCGCGATGCCGCTGCCGACCGAGCCGAATCCGCTGATGACCACCGTGCGGCCGGTGCAGGAGGCGGTGCCGAACACGTGGCGGGCGCCGGCGCGCAGGGCGGCCAGGACGCCGGTGGCGGTGGGGGCGCCGGAGCTGCCGGTTCCGCCGTGCTCCTCGGGAGCGCAGTGGGCGTAGGGCGAGAACTGCCTGAGGATCACCATGTCGTCCGGGCCGGTGCCGATGTCGGGGCCGGTCCGGTACGAGCCCTCCAGCGACGCGATGAGCTCGCCCAGGTCCTCGAGCGCGGCCCGGCGCAGGTCCGGGGTGAGGTCGGTGTCCATGCCGAGCGCGATCACCGTCTTGCCGCCGCCGAAGTCGAGACCGGCCACCGCGGCCTTGTAGGTCATCGCCTCCGACAGGCGCAGCGCGTCGGCCAGGCCGTCCTGCCAGGTGTCGTAGCGGCGCAAGCGGCATCCGCCGACCGCCGGGCCGAGGGTGCGGGAGTGGATCGCGATGATCAACGGAAGCGCTGAGCGGCTGCCGCGGCGGACGACGACCTCTTCGTGTGCGAATGCTTGGCTCATGAGGGCGAAGCTAGATTCATGTACGGAGGGACTGGCCCTGTGCCGAAGAAAATTCGGTACGCGCAGTACGGAGGTAGTCATGGACGAAGTTGATTCGGCGATCGTGCGTCATCTGCAGGTGGACGGTCGGCTCTCCAACCGCGCTCTCGCCGAGAGGATCGGTATCGCACCGTCCACCTGCCTCGAACGAACCAGGCTGCTGCAGCGGCGCGGCATCATCCAGGGCTACAAGGCACAGGTCTCGCTGCGCGCGCTCAACCGCTCGGTCCAGGCGATGGTGGCCACGACCATCCGGCCCCTGCGCCGGGACGTCGTCGCCGCGTTCGAGAAGTCGGTGACCGAGCTGCCGGAAGTCGTCTCCGTCTACACGATGGCGGGCAGCGACGACTTCCTCGTCCACGTCACGGCGCAGGACATCGACCACCTCCACGCCTTCCTCCTGGACCAGTTCACCAACCGGCGCGAGATCGTCAGCTTTCGCACCTCGATCATCTACCAGCACCTGACGAATCCGGTACTCGATCCGCTGCCTCCGACGCCGGAGCAACTTGCTTGAGAAGGTGGTGGTTTGGGTCGCGGCGGGCGGTGGCGGGCCTCGACGGGCCGCCGCAGGCCGCCGTGATGGATCATGGATGCGTGATGAAGTGGACGCAGGACGGACCTCCGGTCGACCGGCCGGCTCCTGAGCCGGAGCTTTCCCCGTACCAGCAGGCGATGAGGCAAAGACTGCTCGCCGCCCCGGTGGTACCGGCCCCCGAGCCCTGGCGGCGCATCGCGTACGCCCCGGTCGGTGGACTTCTCGGTATCGGCTTCGCCTCGCACCCCGTCGGCGGCCAGGACTTGGTGTTGGTCGTCTCGCACGACG
Organism: Streptomyces sp. NPDC057616; assembly: GCF_042800575.1. Taxonomy (NCBI): domain Bacteria; kingdom Bacillati; phylum Actinomycetota; class Actinomycetes; order Kitasatosporales; family Streptomycetaceae; genus Streptomyces; species Streptomyces sp. NPDC057616. Next base: position 169,949 of record NZ_JBHVGU010000009.1, on the reverse strand, counting down.
GTCACGGGCTCTTCGACGCGGTTACGGGGGAGAAGATCGCTCGGGACCGCGATCCGGACCCGGACGCGGACCGGGACGCGGAGGCGGAGGACGGCAATCGTGACGCCGATCCCGCTGAGTGGTGTGCCGGGCTGGGGCCGATCGCCGGAAGCAGGGTGCGCGTCGCCGGGCTTTTCGGGGGAGGACTGCACGCCACCGGTGGAGACGGTTGGAAGGTGGAGGTCGTTGCCCCGGTTTGGCCGAACGAGCGGGTTCTGCTCTGTCGCTACGGCGGTCTCCCGCACTCCGGTCCGCACGGGGAGGGCTGGTGGCACGTCTTCCACTCCCACTATTCGGAGCTCCGTGCCGTTGGATTCTCGCCTTCCGGGCAGACTCTTGCCGTAGCGACGAGCAGCGACCTGTCGCTCTGGACTCGCAGCGCCGACCAGAACCGTAGAGGCGCATAACGTTCAGCTGGGATCTGGGAGTTGACGTCGTCGGAAGTGGCCTGCCCGCTGGGAGAGTCGGGGAATGAGTGGGGGATGGCCGGCTCTGCCGGTCGCCTAGCCCAGCGGGACAGTTACGCCGAGGCCGAGATGGTGGTGCCGGACGATGTGCTCGTGGCAGCCACAGCCGCCGGCCGCCGACTCAACGACTCTTGGAGTCAACTGGCCGTGATGCAGCAACGGATGCGTCTGGACTTGGGCGTGGACAGGGGTACGCGGGCTGTCGGGGCCGAGTGAGCCGGTGACGGGCCGCGGTGGCGGCCCGTGTGTCGTGCCGGACGGTCGTCAGCTCAGGTTCCGGGCTAGGCGGCGGCGTGCGATGACGAGCAGGCCCGTGCCCGTTGCCGCGGCTGCGGCGGTCGCGATGGTGATCGGCAGGGCCGAGGAGCCGGTGCTTGCGAGCTCGCCGCTGCTCGTCGTCGTTCCGTCGCCGCCGGTGACCGACGATCCGCCGGTCGACGACGACCCGCCTGTCGACCCGCCCGAGCCGCCTGTCGACCCGCCCGAGCCGCCTGTCGACCCGCCCGAGCCACCGGTCGTTCCGCCCGTCGAGCCGGTCGGCCCTCCGCCCGTGACGTCCAGCGTGATGTCGGCCTTGTCGTTGGCCTTGTTGGGGTCGAACGGGCGCGGTTCGGTGCTCAACGCAACCGAGCCCTTGGCGTTCGCCACCCGCTTGTCGATCTTCAGCTGGAAGGTGTAGGTCTCCTGGCTGCCCTCGTAGAGCGACCGCATGCCACAGCTGTACACCTTGCCGTCGGCCCGGCAGAACGAGGCGCGCTTGACGACCGAGGTGCCGGCGGGAGGCGTGACCTTGACGCTGACGGAACGGTCCCCTGGCCTGGGCATGACCCAGGCGGGCCCGGCGTTGGTGAATGTCACCTTCATCGGCACCGTGTCACCGACGTTCCCCTTCAGCGCGGCGCCGGTCACCTGGTAGTCGGCCGTGTTGACGGCGGTGACCGGCTTGGTGACGACTGCCGCGGTCCCCGCGACTCCGCCCTGCGCCTCGACCAGTTTCACAGCCGGCGCGGTTCCCGCCACCGGTGGAGTGCCGTTGTCGTCGACCCAGGGATCGCCGTTCCAGACGCGCAGGCGGAGATCTTCGTTGAGCGCGCGGTCCAGTGCCGTGACGCGGAGAGGGGTGTCGGTCGTGTAGACGACGCCCGACTCCACCGCCTGGTCGAACGCGCACGCCGCCGTCCACTGCTCGGGCATCTCGTCGTAGGACGGGACGTGCTGCACCTGGCAGTTGGAGGGGACGCTCCCGAGGTCGAGTCCCCGGGTGACGGAGTAGGAGACCCACACCTTGTTGGCGGTGACGGAGCTCTTGTTCGCCACGGTGGCCGATATGTCGAAGGTGCCCCCCGGCTTCAACCCGTCGATCGGTTCGATGCCTCCGACGACCAGTTCGGGTGCGGGCTCGTCGGCGAAGGCGGCGGGAGCCGCGGCCAGCGCGATCAGACCGGCGGCAGCGGCAGCGCCGAGGGCGGCGACGGCGGCACGGGAGGTGCGACGTCTGTGTGGGGGCATCGGCATCGGGGGAACCTCTGTCGGAACGTAGGCGAAACGGGAGTGAACGGTCGGTGTTGTCGAGGAGAACAGCCCTGCCACCCCTAGACTCTTGCCGCCTCCGAACAGTTGCACGTCCGGCGCCTCTTCCGTCGTGCGACCGCACCCGGGCTCGGTTGAGGCTTTCAACAATCGTACTTTTTACGCATGTTCCTCCCGTCCTTCGACAGTTAGCGTCACCAGGATGGGAGTTGCGTTGTTCAGGTCGATTCTGCGCGTGAGCGCCGTGGTCGGGATGGTGCTCAGCCTGAGTGACCCGGCTGTGGCGTCGCCGGTGTCAGGGGCGGGTCACCACCCGGAGGCATCGCCACGGTGGCACTTCACGCAGACCGCCACGAGCAACACCTTGATCGCGGTCGACGCCGTCAACCGCTCCACGGTCTGGGCCGTGGGTGGCGGGTTCCAGGGCGTGGTCGGTGGCGCGGTGGTGCGAAGCGTGGACGGAGGGCGCTCCTGGCGGGACGTGACTCCTCCGGGAGCGGCGAGCGACGACATCCGGGACGTCGAGGCGTTCGATCGCGACCATGCGCTCGTACTGGCTTTGAACCGACCTACGGCCGGAGTGCCCGCGCGCATCTATCGCACGGCCGACGGCGGGGCCAGCTGGCAGCAGGTGTTTCGTGCCGCGGATCCGGAGGCGTTCTTCTCCTCCATGGCTTTCTTCGACCGTCGGCACGGTCTCGCCGTGGGTGACGCCGTCGGTACCAAGTTCCCCCTCCTGGAAACCACCGACGGCGGTCGCAGCTGGCGCCCGGCGCCCTCCGGCGGGATGCCCGACACCGTGCCCGGCAACGGTGTGCCGGCGACCGGTACGAGTCTGATCACGCATGGCCGTCATGACGCCTGGTTCGGGACGACGAGCGCCGGCGCCGGTCACAGGGCCCAGGTGTTCCACACGCGGAACGGCGGCAGGACCTGGACCGTGGCCGACACACCGGTACCTGATGGGGCGAACATCGCCTCGCTGTCTTTCCGGAACCGACGGGACGGTCTGGCGGTCGGTGGCAACTTCTCCCCACCTGACGGCATCGACCTCGGTGCGGTCGTCCGTACGTCCGACGGCGGCGCCTCGTGGGCGCTTGGCGGCACTCCCGCCGGATTGAGGAACGGCGTTGCCTGGATTCCCGGCCGCAGGGACACCGCGATCGCCGTCGGCCCTGACGGGAGTGACATCACGACGGACGGTGGCCGAACCTGGTCCCGCTTCGACCGCACTCTCCTGCTGGGCATCAACTGCTCACCCCACGGGGACTGCTGGGCCGTGGGCGAGGGCGGTGTGGCAGCCCGGCTCGGCTTCGGCGCGGAGAGTCCATGACGGCGCTCTCCGCGAGGTCATGGTGTGATGACCCCGTGAGTCGCGCCTCCGAAGAGACCAATCGCCGCATGCTGCGGGCCCGGGACGCGATGGATCGTGCCTATGCGCAGCCGCTGGACGTGCCGGCGCTGGCGCGGATCGCTCATGTGTCGCCGGCGCACTTCGCGCGTACCTTCCGGGTCACGTTCGGCGAGACCCCGCACCGCTATCTGCAGCGGCGGCGGGTGGAGCGGGCGATGTTCCTGCTGCGGGAGAGCGACCGCAGCGTCACCGACATCTGCTTCGAGGTCGGCTTCGGCAGCCCGGGCACCTTCAGCCGTACGTTCCGGGACATCGTGGGCCGCTCGCCCCGGGAGTACCGCAAGCAGGCCGTCGCCCTGGACGTCCCCACCTGCTTCACGATGGCGTGGATGCGGCCGGGTGTGTGAGCGTCCGCTCGGGCGACGTCCGGCGGCGGTCGGACGACAGAGCAGTTTTGGATAAGTTTTCGTGCGGCCGGGCTCGTAGCGTGAGGTGCATGTTCACAGGAATCACGCACTCGCAGATCTACGTCCTCGACCAGGACGAGGCCCTCGACTTCTACGTCGGCAAGCTCGGCCTGGAGGTCAACACCGACGCCGACCTCGGCTTCATGCGCTGGCTGACCGTCAACGTCCCCGGACAGCCGGACCGCGAGGTGCTGCTGGAGAAGCCCGGCCCGCCGCGGCTGTCGGACGAGATCGCGGAGCAGGTCCGCGACCTGCTGACCAAGGGGGCGACGGGCGGCTTCCTCATCTTCAGCACGGACGACTGCCGTAAGACGTACGACGAACTGCGGGCCAAGGGCGTCGAGTTCACCGAGGAGCCCACCGAGCGCGAGTACGGCATCGACTGCGGCCTGCGCGACCCGTTCGGCAACAGCATTCGGTTCACCCAGCCGAAGGCGTAGGCGGGAGGCGTGGTCGGAGCCGGGCGTCCGGCACTCGGCGCTCCGCGCCGCCGTTACGTTACGTGACGTTCGGGGGAGCGATTTTGCGGGTCTCGGGCCTCCTCGAGGTGGGCTCGGGCGTGGGCCCGGCGAGTGGTGGGGTCCGTCGGTGAGGGCCGGGGAGCAGGTGCTTCCCGGCCCTCACTTTTGTGTTGTGACCGCTTCTGACCAGCTCTGATCGTTCCTTGGCCTGGCAGGGCCATGACGTCGCTCGGTTTATCGGTCTGTCGTACGACGCCTCATACCAGAGCGGGACGCTGTGCGTGGGACTTTGTCAACTGCCCACCGCACATGATGGGTTGACGACTACTGTGAGTGTCCATCGGGCGCCCGCTTGCCCGAAAAGCGCACCCCGCGCTTCGGCACCGACGGACCAGTACGACGAGGACACCGATGTCTCACCTCCGCGCCCCGGCCGCACGCGCAGACCGCCGCGAGGGCGGGCGGCACGGACGGCCGGTCACCCGTCCCGTGCCCACGCTGCCCGAGGCCCACATACGGCCCCAGTTGATGCGCCTCGCGGTGCTGCCGCCCATCGCGGTGGCCCTGAGCGCCGCCGCGGCCGTCCTCTTCACCGTCCGCTCCACCGGAGCGCGGCCCGGCCTGAGCCTGTGGGGCGTGATGGCGGGCGCCGCCGCGGTCACGCTCGCCGGCATCCTGATCGCCGTCGTGGCCGCCGACCGTGCCGCCCGCTCGGTCAGCGACCGCGTCGGGGCCCTGCGCCGCAGCAGCGCCCGCGGTGAGGCCGACCTGCGCGCGCTCGTCGAGGCGCTGCGGCGCGGTGAGGCGCCGCCCCAGCGCAAGCCGCGCGGCGGTCCGCCCGACGGCGCCGACGACTTCGAGCTGCTGGCCGCCGACCTGACCCGTGCGCACGACGGCGCCGTCACGGCTGTCGTACAGGCCGCGCAGCTCTCCAGCCAGGCGGGCAGCGAGCAGAAGCTCGAGGTCTTCGTCAATCTCGCCCGGCGGCTGCAGTCGCTGGTGCACCGGGAGATCTCGATCCTCGACGAGCTGGAGAACGAGATCGAGGACCCCGATCTGCTCAAGGGGCTCTTCCACGTCGACCACCTCGCCACGCGCATCCGCCGGCACGCCGAGAACCTCGCCGTCCTCGGCGGCGCCGTCTCCCGCCGGCAGTGGAGCCATCCCGTCTCCATGACGGAGGTGCTGCGGTCGGCCATCGCGGAGGTCGAGCAGTACTCCCGGGTCAAGCTGGTGCCGCCGATCGACGGCACCCTGCGCGGCCACGCCGTCGCCGACGTCATCCACCTGCTGGCCGAACTCGTCGAGAACGCCTCGGTGTTCTCCGCCCCGCACACCCAGGTCCTGCTGCGTGCCAACCTCGTCACCTCCGGTCTCGCCGTCGAGGTCGAGGACCGGGGCCTGGGCATGCCGGTGGGCGAGCAGAAGAAGATGAACGCCCTGCTCGCCGACCCCGACCAGGTCAACGTCGCGAGCCTGCTCGCGGACGGCCGTATCGGGTTGTTCGTCGTCTCGCAGCTCGCCCGGCGGCACGGCATCAACGTCCGTCTGCAGACCAACATCTACGGCGGTGTGCAGGCCGTTCTCGTCGTGCCGCAGGCCCTGTTGGGGTCGGGGCCGGGCGGACCCGGAGACGCGCTGCCGCAGACACAGGGCGGCATGGGGGCGCTGGGCGCGATCGGGGCGATGGGCGCGGCCGGACTTCCTGGGCCCTCCTCCTCTGCGCAGCCGCCGGCGCCCTCTCCACAAGGGCAAGCCCCTGGGCAAGTGCACGGGCAGGCACAAGGGCAACCGCCGCTCCAGCCACACCCGTTGACCCCGTCCGCCTCCGTCCCGACATCCCCCTCCACCCCCGCATCCGCATCCGCATCCGAGACAACCGGGTTCCACGTCGTGCCCGAGCCTCGGTCCTCGCGGCGTGCGCAGCAGCAGGAGGGGCCGCGGCCGTCGGACGCCGCACCCAACGGCACCCCGCTCAACGGCAGCCCCCTCAACGGCGGTTCACCGGGCGCGGGCGGACCGCTGCCCGTGCGCGGTACCCATGAGGACCGCGCCAACCCGGCCGAGGCCCTGCCCGGCATCCGCCCCGACGAGCGGCGGCGCGTCGCGGAGAACACGGCCGAGGCGCCCGCTCCCCGCCTGGGGACCGTCCGCGGCACCATGGGCAAGCCCCAACTGCCGCGCCGCCGCGCCCAGGAGCACATCGTGCCCCAGCTGCGGGAAGGCCCGGCGCCGCGGCAGGACACCGACTACCTCGCGGGCCACGACCCGGGTCTGATGGCGGCCTTCCAGCGCGGCATCGGCCTCGCGGAGGCCCAGCAGAGCCTGGAGTCCGAGCACACCGGCGCCACCCACATCGTGCCGGAGCACCCGACGCACCCGACGCACCCGGCGCACCGGGAGTCCCCCTCCACGTCCCCCTCCGCATCCACCTCCACATTCCCGCACTCGGCCCTCGACGCGCACCGCGCGGGCGCCACCTCGCTTCACACGCCGCACCCCATGGACGTAAACCCCATGGACCCGTCCCACATAGCGCAGGCGCGCCCCGCCTCCGCGCGCGGCATCGACCATCCCACCCGGCACGACGGGAGCGCGCCGGCCGGATGACCACCTCAGCCCTCACCCCCACCGCTCCCGCAGACCTTCGTACCTCAAGGAGTCGATCCATCATGGCGAGCGATGTGCCGACCGGCCATGTATCCGATCTCGACTGGCTGATGAGCGGCCTCGTGCAGCGCGTACCCCACACCACCAGTGCGGTGCTCCTGTCCTGCGACGGACTCGTGAAGTCGGTCCACGGCCTCGACCCGGACAGTGCCGACCACATGGCCGCACTGGCCTCCGGCCTGTACTCCCTGGGCCGCAGCGCCGGAGTCCGCTTCGGCGACGGCGGCGACGTACGCCAGGTCGTCGTCGAACTCGACTCGACCCTGCTGTTCGTGACCACCGCGGGCTCCGGGACCTGTCTGGCCGTCCTCGCGGGCCGCGAGGCGGACGCGGCGGTGCTCGGCTACGAGATGGCGATGCTGGTCAAGAGCGTCCGCCCCTACCTGGTCACCGCCCCCCGGCAGCACGCCGTCGAACCGCCGGCGATGAGGCCTTGAGCGTGGCGGCGGTCGGCGACGGGCCCTGGCTCGACGACGCGGCCGGCCGGCTCGTACGCCCGTTCACGGTCAGCAACGGTCGTACCCGGCCCAGCATCGCGCTCGACCTCCTGTCGCACGTGATGGCCACCGGCGCCACCCCGCTCGGCTATCTGGGCCCCGAGCACGCGCTGGCGCTCGACCTGTGCCGCGCGCCCGTCTCGGTCGCCGAGGTGGCCGCCCATCTGAAGCTGCCGGCGGTGGTCACCAAGGTGCTGCTGTCGGACCTCGTCGACTGCGGGGCGCTCACCACCAAGCCCCCCGAGTTCCACCACAACCCGACTGACCGGGCCCTTCTGGAGGCAGTGCTCGATGGACTACGACGACAGCTCTGACCCCTTCCCGACCGCACTGAAGATCCTGGTGGCGGGAGGGTTCGGAGTCGGCAAGACGACCTTCGTGGGAGCGGTCAGCGAGATCGCGCCGCTCAGCACGGAGGAGCTGCTCACCACGGTCAGCGCCGCGACCGACAGTCTCGACGGGATCGAGAACAAGGTCGAGACGACGGTGGCCATGGACTTCGGCCGCATCACCCTCGATCCGGAGCATGTGCTGTATCTGTTCGGCACGCCCGGCCAGGAGCGGTTCTGGTTCATGTGGGACGAGCTCTCCGAGGGCGCGCTCGGCGCGGTCATCCTCGCCGACACCCGCCGCCTGGAGGAGTGCTTCGCGGCCGTCGACTTCTTCGAGCAGCGCGGCCTCGGCTTCATCGTCGCGATCAACGAGTTCGACGGCTCCTACCGCTACGACCCCGAGGAGGTCCGCGCCGCCATCGACCTGCCCCCGGAGATCCCGATCGTGCGCTGCGACGCGCGCATCTCCAGTTCCGGGGTGCAGACGCTGCTGACGCTCGTACGGCACCTCATCGCCTACGCCCCGGCGCACGCGCCGAGCCACGGCGCCCACATGTGATCCCCGCACACCGCCACGGAGCCCGTATATGACCCACGTCCACAGTGACGGAGCCCGCCCATGACGTACGACCCGTCGCGCCCGGCAGGTCGTCTGCTGCTGACCCCCGAGGACAAGGAGGCCCCCGCGCGTGCTCTGCGCCTGGGCAGACTGGGTCTGGGGGAGTGCGCCGACCCGGCCCTCGACGGCTACGCGGACCGTCTCGCCGAGCTGACCGGGGCGCCGTACGCCATGGTCAACTTCATCGACGAGCACCGGCAGTTCTTCGCGGGCCTGCATCTGTCGGACGTGCCGTTCCCGGTGGTGAGGCCGGACGGGACGACGCCCGTGCTGGGCCGGGAGCTGGCTCGCGACCACGGCTTCTGCCCGCATGTGGTGGTGCGGCGCAAGGCGCTGGTCCTGGAGGACGTGTGCGACTATCCGCGGTTCGCGGGCAATCCGGTGGTCGACGAGTTCGGCATCCGCTCGTACCTGGGCGCACCGCTCATCGACAGCACCGGGATGGTGCTGGGCACCGTGTGCGTGGTCGACGTGGAACCGCGGCCGTGGGGGCGGCCCGGCCTGGAGACGATCAAGGCGTCGGCGGCGGAGCTGGTGGCGCGCTTGGAGCGGCGCGAGGCGGACGGGCTGCCGGTGCTGTGACGCGTCGGGCGTCGGGCGCCGTGTCGGCTCGATCCGGGCCGTGGGTCGGCCGGACTGGCTAGCCGACCGGTCTAGTAATCACGTACCATGAACGCGTGGGACGTACCAGTGACGCCAAGCAGAAGATCCTCGCCGCCGCCCGTTCGCTGATCGAGGCGCGTGGTTACTCCGCGCTGGGCGTGGCCGAGATCTGCACGGCGGCCGGTGTGCCCAAGGGCAGCTTCTACCACTTCTTCGAGTCCAAGGAAGTCCTCGCGCTCGCCGTCGTGGACGAGCACTGGGCGGCCCAGCAGCGCGACTGGGCGCGCGCACTGGGAGGGGACGCCGAACCGCTGGAGCGGCTGCGGCGGTTGTTCGAGGAGACGGAGGCCGCGCAGCATGCCGCGCAGGAGGCCTGCGGCACGGTCGCGGGCTGTCTGTTCGGCAATCTCACGCTGGAGTTGAGCAACCAGACCGAGTCCGTACGCGAGCGTCTTCAGGAGATCTTCGAGGCGCAGGTCGCGATGGTCGAGTCGGTCGTCGCCGAGGCGCGCGAGCGCGGTGACATCACCGTGGCGGACACGGGAGAGGCGGCGCGTGCGGTGGTGGCCCAGCTGGAGGGCCAGGTCCTGTTCGCCAAGCTCTACAACAACACCGGCCGGCTGAGCCCGCTGTGGCACAACTGCCGGACGCTGCTGGGGGCGACCGCCGCCTGAGGGTGGGCTCGCATGCCCGCCCCGGCCGCGTGCACCGGCGTCGAGCGCCGCCGATCCGCTGTACGAGAAGGCGCAGGCCTGTGGCGAGTTCGGCGCTGCGGGACGCGAGTACCATGCCGACGGGTGCACCCATGAACAGTCACATCAGATCTCAGAACGCTGTTCAGGAATACCGAATCGGAGATGTCCATGGTCCAGGCCGTCCATCGAGCAGTGCAGATCTTGCGGGAGCTCGCCTCCGGTGGGCCCCGGCTGGGTGTGACGGAACTGGCCGACCGGCTGGGCGTGGCCAAGCCCACGGTGCACGCGCTGCTGCGCACGCTGGAGATGGAGGGCCTGGTCTCGCAGGACCGGGACAGCTCGAAGTACCAGCTCGGACCGAACCTGGTGCATCTGGGCAACGCCTATCTGGACACTCAGGAGCTGCGGACAAGGTCGCTGACCTGGGCGGACGCTCTGGCCAACCGGACGAAGGAAGCCGTGTGGGTGGGAGTCCTCACGGGTGACCACGTGCTGATCGTCCACCACGCCTTCCGTCCCGAGGGGGCGGTGCAGATTCTCGAGGTGGGCGCGAACATCCCGTGGAACACCTGCGCCCTGGGCAAGGCCATCGTGGCGTCGCTGCCGGCGGAGGACCGCGACCGCCTGCTGGCCGGGGACCTGACCGTGCTCACCGGCGCCAGCATGACCGGCCGGGAGGACCTGGAGCGGCACCTGGAGGACGTCGTCAAGGTGGGGTACGCCGTCGAGGACCAGGAGTCGGCCATCGGGGACGCGGGTATCGCCTCGCCGGTGTTCGACCGCTCCGGCGAGGTGGTGGGCGCCATCGGCATCGTCGGCCCGGTCGAGCGCGTTCTGGGCGAACCGGAGCGCCGGGAACTCGCCGTCGCGGTCCGTGAGACCGCCCGCAACCTCTCCCGCGACCTGGGTGCCCCGCGCCGCGGCGCGTTCACCACCGGCATCTGAGCGTGCCCGTTCCTGGCGTGGCGGGCCCGCCACGCCGCGGTGGGCGGACGGCTGGCGCACCCCCTCTTGACAGGCGTGAAATGCGGGCTTAACTTCCGGAACCACGTTCATCGATGATGAACAGCGCCACGTTCGCAACAGGCATCGCGCGCAGGAGGTGAAGCGTCCGTGCCGGGATCGGCCCGGTGCGCACCGTCGGATGGCCGAGAACGCAGCCGGGCGTGCGCGGGGCGGATGCCGACATCCTGTCCTTGCGGGACGTGCCCGTGAACGCCTCCACCCCGCGACGGGTCTCCTGAACCGGTTCGGGGCCGGGCTGACCGTCCGCGTCCCCGGCTCCTCCCACCACCGACCCCGTATGCACCGATCATCGAACGGAGACCCCCATGGACATCGACCTCGCCCGAGCGTGGGTGCAGGCCATCACCGTCGCCGTGGGCCGGCACAAGGATCACCTCACCCAACTCGACTCGGCGATCGGTGACGCCGACCACGGGACCAACCTGGACCGCGGGTTCACCGCCGCTGCCGCCGCCGTTGCGGACCTCGCCCCGGACACGGTCGGAGCCGTCTTCATCAAGACCGGCACCACCCTCATCTCCACCATCGGGGGTGCCTCGGGGCCGCTGTACGGGAGTGCGTTCCGCGCACTGGGCAAGGCCCTGGACGTCCCTGCCGCCGATCCGCTCGCGTTCGCCGGGGCACTCGCCGCCGGTCTGGAGAGCATCCAGAAGCTGGGCGCGGCCGTCCCCGGCGACAAGACGATGATCGACGCCTACGCGCCCGCCGTGGCGGCCTTCACGGAGCAGGCCCGTCAGGGCACCGGCCTCGCCGACGCGGCGGCGGCAGCCGCCGACGCCGCCGAGGAGGGCATGCGCGCCACCACGCCCTTGCAGGCACGCAAGGGCCGCGCCTCCTACCTCGGGCCGCGCAGCGTCGGCCACCAGGACCCGGGAGCGACCTCGACGGCCCTGATCTTCCGTGCCCTGGCCGACACGGCGGCCAAAGCCTGACCGACCGCCCCACCCGCACCAGGCATCGGTGTCAGGGCAGCGACGGCATGCACGTCTGCTGCACCAGCCGCCATACCTCCTCGGGACTGTCGCGGGTGAGGGCGCCGACGGCCAGCGAGGAGCAGGCGTCGTGGCGCAGGCGGCGGATGCGGGCGCGGACTTCGTCGAGCGCGGAGGGGGCTGCGGAGAGGATGTCGACGCCGAGGCCGATGAGCAGGGGGATCACGAGGGGGTGGGCGGCGGCGTCACCGCAGACGGAGACCTGACGGCGATGGCGGTGCGCGGCGGTGACGACCTCGGCGATGGCCTGCAGGACGGCAGGGTGCGCGGCCATGGCCGGGGTGGCAGCCGGGTCGCGGCGGTCGATGCCCACGATCTGGCTGGTGAGGTCGTTGCTGCCGATCGAGAGGAAGGCCGCTTCGCGGGCGAGTTCATCAGCCGCGGCGACGGCTTCGGGCAGTTCCACCATGATGCCCAGCGGCGGTGCGCTGACGCCGAGTTCGGCGGCCGCGGCATCGAGGAGAGCACGGCAGGCGCGCAGTTCGTCGACGCTCGCGACCATGGGGATCATGATGCGCAGGTCGGTGTCGGCTCCGGCGCTGAGCAGACTGCGGAACTGGTCGGTGAAGGCGTCGGGTTGGGCGAGCATCAGCGGCAGGCCGCGGCCGAGCCGCTCGCCCTCACGTCCCTCGGCGAGGAACGGCGGGAGTTTGTCGTCGGCGAAGTCGAGGGTCCGGGCGGTGACGGTCTGCCCGGAGAGGGCGCGCATCACGGGGACGAGGGCGGCCGCGTGCTGGTTGCGGGTGGGCCAGGCGGTGTGGTTGAGGAAGGGCAGTTCGGTACGCAGTAGCCCGACCCCGTCGCCGCCGGCGGTCAGGACGGTCCGGGCCTCGGCAGGTGTGGCCACGTTGGCCCGCAGAATGATGTCGTGCTCGTCGATTGTCCGGGCCGGCAGGTCGCGTTCCTGCGCGAGCGCGAACCTTCGGCGCCGTGCCGCGTCGACGGCCTGCTGAGCGGTGGTGCGTTCGTCGTCGCCGGGATGGACGACGGCGGTGGCGTGTGCGCCGTCGAGGAGGATCTCCTGGCCGTCGGGCAACTCCAGCAGCCGCGGGTCGACGGCGAGCAGGAGAGGGATGCCCTGGGAGCGGGCGACGATCGCGGCGTGGGCGTTCGGTCCGCCGGTGACGGAGAGGGCGCCGGTCACGGTCTGACCCGGTTCCAGCAGGTCCGCGGCCCCGATCTCGTGCGCGACCAGGATCAGGGGCTGGTCGGGTGCGGGGCCGGTCTCGCCGTACAGGTGGGCCAGGACGCGGCGGCCGACCTGGCGTACGTCGGCTGCGCGGTCGGCGAGGGTCGGGTCGTCCAGGGCGGCGATGACCGAGGCGTAGGCGTCGATGGCCTGCCGCACGGCGACGGCCACCGGCCGGCCCTCGTGCGCTCGCTTGACGGCCTGCTCGCGCAGATCCGCGTCCTGCGCGATGTAGCCGTTGACCTCCATGATGTCGGCCTGTTCGTCCTTGCCCTGTTCGCGCAGCGAGGCGGACAGTTCGAGCAGGCGGGCGGCGACGGCGTCGAAGGCGTCGGTGATCTGCTGCGGGCCGTCGCCATGGGTGCGCTGCGGCAGCGTGCCGCGCGGGGTGGGGCGGTCGGTGCGGCGCAGGAAGCCCAACGCGGTGCCGGCTGCCGCGGCGTGCCCTGCGAAGGTGAGGCGGTCGCTCATCGGGCCACCGCCGTCTCGGCCAGGGCACGGAAGATCAGGGCGGTGGAGGCGGCACCGGGGTCCGGGTGGCCGACGCTGCGCGCACCGAGGTAGGAGGCGCGTCCCTTGCGAGCCTGCATCGGGGTGGTGGCACGCATGCCGTCCTCGGCGGCGTCCGCCGCGGCCAGGGCGGCCGCGGCGAGGCCGGCTCCGGCATCGGCCCGCTGCCGGAAGGCGGCCAGCGCGGGCGCGTAGGCGTCGATCATCGTCTTGTCACCCGGTGAGGCGGCGCCGAGCTTCTGGACGGCGGCCAGGCCGGCGGCGAGTGCGTGGGCGAATTCCCGGGATGTGGCCTCGGGGCTGTCCAGCGTCCTGCCCATGGCGCGGAAGGCGCCCCCGTACAGCGGGCCGGAAGCGCCGCCGACGCTGGAGATGAGGGTGGTGCCCGCCTTCACCAGCAGGGCACCGACGGTGTCCGGGGCGACGTCGTCCAGGGCCGTGGTGACGGCCGAGAAGCCGCGATGCATGTTGACGCCGTGGTCGGCGTCGCCGATGGCCGAGTCGAGCTGGGTGAGGTGGTCCTCGTGCTGTTCCACGGCGGCGCCGATGGCCTGCACCCACGTGCGGGCGAGGTCGATGTCCACGGAATGCTCCGTTCGATACGTGCGTGGCGGGGTTGTGCGGGAGATGAGCCGGGGGCGGCGGCCGCATGCGGTGGGGGTGCGGTCCGGGGAGAGCCGGCTGCGGGGAGGCTCCGGCCCCGGCCCTCGCGGGCCGGGCGGCCGGCCCCCGGCTCGGTTCAGACGCCCCAGCGCAGGGCGGGGGTGTTCACGGGCGCGTCCCACAGGGCGAGCATGTCGGCGTCGGCCTTGCACACCGTGATGGAGACGCCCGCCATGTCCAGGCTGGTGACGTAGTTGCCGACCAGGCTGCGGGCGATGGTCACGTTCTTCGCGGCGAGCACCTGCGCCACCTCGTTGAACACCACGTACAGCTCGATGAGCGGGGTGCCGCCCAGGCCGTTGACCATGACGATGGTGTCGTCCCCGGCGGCCGGCGGCTGGTCGTCGAGGATCGCGTCCAGGGCCGTGGCCACGATCTCCTTGGCGGTGCGCAGCTTCTCCCTGCGGCGACCGGGCTCGCCGTGGATGCCGACACCGACCTCCATCTCGTCCTCGGGCAGGTCGAAGCCGGGCTTGCCGGAGGCGGGCGTGGTGCAGGCGGTCAGGGCCACGGCGAAGGACCGTGAGGAGGCGTTGACCCGCTTGGCCATCTCCGCCACGGCGGCGAGGTCGGCGCCCTGCTCGGCGAGGGCACCGGCGATCTTCTCGACGAAGACGGTGGCTCCGGTGCCGCGGCGGCCGGCGGTGTAGGTGGAGTCCTGGACGGCGACGTCGTCGTCGACCAGGACGGTCTCCACGGTGATGCCTTCCTCGGCGGCGAGTTCGGCGGCCATCTGGAAGTTGAGGACGTCACCGGTGTAGTTCTTCACGATGAACACGACGCCTGCGCCGCCGTCGACGGCCTGGACCGCGGTGAGCATCTGGCCGGGGACCGGGGAGGTGAACACCTCGCCGGGGCAGGCCGCGTCGAGCATGCCCGTTCCCACGAAGCCGCCGTGCAGCGGCTCGTGCCCGGAACCACCCCCGGACAGCAGGGCCACCTTGCCCGCGCGGGTGCCGCCGGCTCGGGTGATCACCCTGTTGTCCGTGTCGACGCTCAGCCCGGGGTGGGCGGCGGCGACACCCGACAGGGCGTCGGCGAGAACCGCCTCGGGAGCGTTGATGAGCTTCTTCATGACAGGGCTCCTTCGACGGTGGCGGGCTGGGCCGCCGGCTTCTCGGCGGGGGGTGCGGCGACTGCGGTGCGCCCGGCGTTCAGGGCGACGTAGAGGAAACCGGCGGCGACGGCGCCGATGAACTCGGCGGCCAGGTAGACCGGCAGCTGGCTCCAGTGGACGGTGCCCCCGAACAGCTCTCCCGTGATCATGGGGCCGAGTGTCCTGGCGGGGTTGATGGATGCCGAGGTGGCCGGCGCCACGGGGAGGATGATCGCGAAGACGCCGAGGCCGATGGCCAGGCCCGCGAAGCCACCGGCCGAGCGCCGGTCGATGGCACCGAACACGACGAACGCGAGGAGGAACGTGCCGACCGCTTCGGCGAAGAAGGCCTGCCCGGCTCCGACACCGGTGCCGTAGGCGGCGATACCGAGGCCGACGTCGACCGCCTTCTTCCCCAGGACCCCCACGATCGCGAGCGCGCCCAGCACCGCTCCGGCCACCTGCGCCGCGATGTAGCCGGGGACGTCCCGCCAGGGCATCTTCTTCGTGGCGGCGAGCGCCAGAGTGATGGCCGGGTTGATCTGACACCCGGAGATGTGGCCGATCGAGTAGACCATCGCGATGACCGCGGTGGCGAACGCGAGCGAGATCATTCCCAGTTGAGCCATGGTGAACGGGGCATTGCCGCCGACGATGAGTGTCGCGGGTACCGAGCCGACGCCGATGAAGACCAGCACGGCGGTGCCCAGCATCTCGGCGAGAAGTTTCTGCGGGTACGTGTTCTCTTCCATAGTTGGGCGCCCATGCCACATTGCACGGGGCGCTCACCTCCTCCGCATGAGCGGGCTGTGAAGGGAGGGGGCCGCCAGGTGGTCGGGGTCGGGCAACCCGGCGGCCGGCTCAGGTGAAACCGGAAAGCCAGCGGCGTCCGGGTAACGTGTTCATCATCGATGAACGATGTTCCGAGAAATTAGGACCGGGTTTCGCGGCTGTCAAGGGGTTCCGCAGCCCTCGTGTGCCTGCGGCTGAGCCGCGGGACGCTGCAGCCTCTCGGCGATCTGCCTGCTCGAAGGGGAGATCTCGGGCGGCCTGCGGTGTGCGCGCCTGCCGAGTCGGAGTATTCTGTGCGCGTTCCGTATTGATGAACAGCATTCTGACAATTAACGTTGCTGTTCATGAACGCACCTGTTGGCATCGTCCTTGTGTCCCACAGCGCCGAGCTCGCCTCGGGCCTTCGCCTGCTGGTGGAGCAGATCGGCTCGGAGGACGTCCCCCTCGCCACCGCAGGAGGAACCGACGACGGCCGGATCGGCACCAGCTACGACCTGGTGCTCAGCGCGATCAAGGAAGCAGACCGCGGAGGCGGCGTCGTCGTGCTTCCCGACCTCGGCAGCTCGGTCCTGACCGCCCGCACCGTCCTGGAAGACCACCCTCGCCCCGACGTCACCCTCGTCGACGCGCCCTTCGTCGAAGGGGCCGTCGCCGCCGTCGTCGTAGCCGCATCCGGCGCCGACCTCGAGACCGTCGCCGACGCCGCCAAGGAGGCACGCAATGTCCACAAGCTCTGAGTTCACCGCCACGACCACGGCAGGCCACGAAATCTCCGTCGTGCTGCCCGCCAACCTGCACGCCCGCCCGGCAGGCCAACTCGCCCGCGCCACGGCCGGATTCACCAGTGCCGTACAGCTCGAACACGCCGGCCGGACCGTCAACCCGACAGGCGTGCTGGCTGTGATGGGCCTGGGCGCCACCGTCGGGAGCACCGTGACCGTACGTGCCGAAGGCCCCGACGCCGAACAGGCCGTCGCGGCATTGGCGGACATCCTCGCCACCGCCGAGTAGCCCCGCCGCTCATCGGCTCCGCGTGTGTTCGCACGGCTCCGGACAGCGGGGCGCACGGTGGCGGCCCCGGCTCGGCCTGGGGCCCATGGGGCGTCTGTTCATCCCCCGTACAGGATCAGGTGTTCCCCATTCGTGGGTCGCGTCCCCCCCCACACCTGACGAGCAAAGATCAAAAACGTGGCCGGTTTCGCACAAGTCCCCCTGGGCGTACGGCCGAAGGAGAGAAGTCAGGGAGGCGGAGGAGGAACGGGCCGTCGGCCCTCCTCCTCTGCCTACCCCCGGCTCATGCGAGATGGGTCTCACGCACAGATGTTGCCGGTGCCGTTGCAGTCGCCGCCGTCGTCGTCCCAGCCCCAGCCGTCGTGGTCGGCGGCGGAGACGGTGCGGGACTGGACCGTCGCGTGGTGCGGGGCGGAGGGCGCGGCCACCGCGTATCCGGCCGTGGCCAATCCGGTTGCGAGAGCGAGGCCGAGGGCGGCGCTGATCGCGAATGCACGAGGCATGGGTATCTCCCGTCGGGTTCGGTGTGTGTGCTTCATGTGGACCAATCTGCCTGCCCGCGCGGGAGGTTTCATTTCGGGCAGGGCCATTCGTGTGACGTCCCCTTGAACTCACCTTTCTGCGCCTGGAGTTCACGCAGCCGTCAGCGCGTGTTGGTGTCAACCGGCCCTCCGGCTGCTTAGCGTGCGGTGGCCGTTCCCACCGAAAAGGACACCGCACATGAGACGCGCCACCAAGATCTCCTCCGCAGCCCTCGGACTGGCCGTCCTCGCGGTCGCCGGCACCGCCGTCGCCGCGAACCAGGGCGGCGTCGACTGGCCGTACGCCCACCACGGCGCGGCCTCCTACACCCTGGCGGCCGTCGGTGACGTCGCCTGCGAGCCGGACGACGACGAGAACGCCGGCACCCCGGCGTCGCTCAAGTGCGGCAGTCCCACGCTGGGCGGCATGAGCGCCGAGTTCGCCACGGCGAAGCAGGCCACCGGCATGCACCCCGACGCGGTGGCCCTGCTGGGCGACGAGCAGTACCAGGTAGGCAAGTTGACCGACTTCGAGAAGTCCTTCGAGCAGGCGTGGGGCGGCCTGAGGATGCTGGAGCGTCCGGCGCCGGGCAACCACGAGTACTACCCGTACACCAAGAAGGGCGACAACGAGGCCGGGCAGAACGGCGTCGGCTACTTCGGCTACTTCAACGGCCACGACCAGTCCGGCACCCCCAACTCCCAGGGCCAGGCGGGCGACGACACCGCCGCCACGCAGGGCTGGTACTCCTACGACCTCGGCAACTGGCACATCGTCTCGCTCAACGCCGAGTGCGACTCCGACGCGTTCGGCCACGACTGCTCCACGACGGACGACGGCCTGCTCGGCCGGGAGACCCGGTGGCTCGCTCAGGATCTGGCCGCCAACAGGCGCCCGTGCACGATCGCTTACTGGCACCAGCCCACCTTCAGCGCCACCACGGCCTCGACCGCGACGGTGCCCGCGTCCGCGCCGGGCGCCGACGGCATCGAGGGCGCGGCGGCCGACGCGTGGTGGAAGCTCCTGTACCGGCACCACGCCACGCTCGTCCTCAACGGCCACCAGCACGCGTACGCCCGGCTGCGCGCGATGGACCCGGCGGGCGAGTACGACCCGGCCCACGGCATCCCGGAGTTCATCGTCGGCTCCGGCGGCGAGGCCCTCGACACCCTCGCCGGCACGCCCGGCGCCTACGACAACCCCAACGTCGTCACGGCCCAGGCCGGCGCCTTCGGCGTCATGAAGTTCACGCTCAAGCCCCACGGCTACAGCTGGGACTACAAGCCCGTGCTGCCCGGGCCCGGCTTCGACAACTCGGCGCTCAACTACGGCGACACGGGCAGCGGCACCTGCAAGTAGGGCTCTGGGCCCGGCGGTTGTCAGGCGTCCAGCGAAGCGTGCAGGAGATCGCCCAGCTCCTCGTCGGAGAGGTCCGCCGCCTCCCGCGAGCGCAGCCGGATGGTCCCCTTCCCGCTGACGAGGTCCGGGTGGCGGGCGAGGAAGCCCGCGGCCCGGTCCTTGTTCCACCCGTAGAACGAGACCCCGTGCTGCCACACCCCCACGTGCAGCTTCCGGTCCCCGACCCGGTACGTCGGCATGCCGTAGGACAGCACGACGTCCGCTTCCGTATACGTCCGCAGGATCAGCCCGTGCACCCGGTCGAACAGCGGCCGGTGCTCGGGCGCGATCCCGTCGACGTAGCTCTGCACCGCGGCGTCCATACGACTCCTTCCGGCCGGGCGTCCCTGGGGCGTGGCCGGCCTAGTAGCCGCGCCACACGTTGTCGAACGCCGCGTCCTCGATCTGCTTGCGCTGGCGCACCGCCTCCAGCTCCATCACGGAGTCGCCGACGGCGGCCAGCACGGTCGCGACGGCGTCGTCGCCGAAGTCCTGCTCGGCGGGCTCGTCGCGCAGGCCGGCGGCGGCCGCCAGGGCCGTGAGGACGGGCTCGCCCTCCGCCAGGCGTCCGGTGGCCCGGCTGCGCGCCGCCGAGTCGACGAGCTCCGTGCGCCAGGACTTCACCGGCAGCCGGCGACTGCGCGAGCGGGTCGTCAGGCCCACCCGCTCCAGGTCGTCGACGTAGGCCGCGGCCAGTCCGCGGCCCCGGCGCCACAGCCAGTCCTCGACCGACTCGTACGGCTCCCGCCGTACGAGGGCGGCGGTGGCCTCGTCCAGCAGGCGGTCGCCGGTGGGCGCCTGGGCGTTGGGCAGGATGCGGTCGCCGTCCAGGACGAGGGCCTTGGCCTCGACGAGGTCGAAGATCTCGGCTCCGGCGAGCGCGAGGGAGAGATCGCCCTGTTCCACCGGGCGGTCGGGTGCCGCGGACAGGGCGGCGATCGCAAGGTCCCGTGCGGTGTTCATGAGCGGCTCCACGTCCTTCGGCCGGGTGCGGGGCGGGCGTCGGGGTCCGGCCCTATGCGGGCCGGGCGTCCCGGGTCGATTCTCGCTGTCGTCGCGGTTCTGTGTGTCGTACTACGACCATGTGGTGCGGGAAGCCGATCCGCAGCACGGCGGCGGCCGCGGCCGCGGTGGGGAGGACGGGGGCGGTCAGGAGCAGTTTGGGACGGTGGTCCGGCGCAGTGTGAGGGCTGGGCGTCGGGGCCGCGGTGCTAGGCGGGCCGGGCGTCCGGGGTCGATTCTCGCTGTCGTCGCGGTTCTGTGTGTCGTACTACGACCATGTGGTGCGGGAAGCCGATCCGCAGCACGGCGGCGGCCCCGGCCGCGGCGAGGACCACGAGGGCCGCCAGCAGCAGCGCCTGGTGGTAGCCGTGGTGCAGCAGCGGGGCGACGGCCAGCGGGCCCAGGATCTGGCCGACCGAGTAGCCGGCGGTCAGCAGCGCCACCGAGCGGGGAAAGCGCAGATGGGCGCCGGTGGCCAGGGCGAGGGTGCTGACGCCGAGGAAGGTGGCGCCGAACAGGACCGCCGACACCAGCGCGGCGGCCGTCGTCCCGGTCAGCGCGGGCAGGGCGATGCCGGCCGCCTGGACCACCAGGGCGGCGAGCAGCAGGCCGGGCCGGGAGAACCGGCGCCCGAGCCGGGCCCACAGCGCCGAGGACGGGACGGCGGCCAGGCCCACCAGCACCCAGGCACCGCTGCCGACCCAGCCGGGGGAGCCCTGGCCGATCGCCGCGACCAGGAAGGTCCCGGCGACGATGTAGCCGACGCCCTCCAGCGTGTAGCTCACGAACAGCGCGCCGAACCAGCGATGGGTGCGGGGGCCGCTGCCGCCGCTCCGGGCCGGCCTCCCGGCGGGTGCGTCCTCCGGTCGTAGATTCCAGCAGCCGCAGGCGAGCACGGCCGCGAGGGCGGCCGCCGACCACCAGGCGGCCCGCCAGTCGGCGGCCGACCGCAGCGCCAGGACCAGCAGCCCGGACAGAGCGATCCCGGCGCCCACACCGCCGAACGCCCACCCCGGCAGGTGCGGCGGGTGCTCGCGCAGATGGTGCAGGAGCGAGCCGGCCGCGACGACGAAGACGAGCGCGCTCGCCACCCCGGCCAGCAGCCGCAGCGCGCCCCACAGCGGCACGCTGTGGGTGAGCGGCATCGCGGCGAGCGTGGCGGTCAGCACCAGCAGCGAGCCGCGCAGGACGGTGCGTGAGCGGATCAGGGCGGGGGAGAGGATGCCGGCCAGGGCGCCGACGAGATAGCCGACGTAGTTGGCGGTGGCCAGGTTCGCGCCGGCGCCGGCGGACAGGCCCGCCTGGGAGTGCATGAGGGGCAGGATCGGGGTGTAGACGAAGCGGCCGACGCCCATGCCCGCCGCGAGGGCCGCGGCGGCCTGGGCGACGTGCCGCCAGGGGGAGGGGGAGGTGGCGCTCATCGGGCGCCGTCGGCCCGGGCCGGGTCGTTGGGGTGGGACTCCAGCGGGGTGACGGTGAGGGTCATCCACGGGCGCAGCGGCAGGGTGCCGAGCACCTTCTCGTGCAACTCCTCCTCGTCGGCGGCCCGCCAGACGCCGATGCTGCGCAGTTCGCCGACCGGGCGCCACAGCCGGGCCAGATGTCCCGTCGCGGCCAGTTCCCTGGCGCGGACGGCCTCGGGGGGGGGGGGGGGGGTGGAGTTCCCCGGCTGGGCGCCACAGTCGTGCCAGCTGCCCCGTCGCGGCCGGTTCCCTGCCGCGGACGTCCTCGGTGACGCGCCGCCGGTCGACCTCCTCCTGGCTGGTGCCCTCGGGGACGGTGGTGGTGATCTCGACCAGGAACTCTCGCACGGCTCCTCCGATCTTCGGTGACGTGTCCTCATCGTGCGCCCGTCACCAGCACCGATGCCACGACCGGCTTTCTCGCTGCTGGGAGGCGCAGCCTCTCAGCGCGCGTAGCATGGCGCGCGTGGAACTGCGCCAGCTGCGGTATTTCGTCGCGGTCGCCGAGGAGCTGAACTTCGGCCGGGCCGCCGATCGGCTTCTCATCGCGGGCCCCTCGCTCTCCCAGCAGATCAAGGCCCTCGAACGGGACCTGGGGGTCCGGTTGTTCGACCGGGACCGCCGCTCGGTCTCGCTCACCCCGGCCGGTGCCGCCCTGCTCCCGCAGACGCGTGCCCTGCTGGAGGGCGCCGACGACCTCAAGCGGCGGGCCGGCCGGCTGTCGGGCTCGCAGGCGGTCCGTCTCGGCTACGTCAACTGGCTGCCGCCCGACCTGAGTTCACGTACGGCCGCGGTGGCCCGGGTGCACCTCGACGCCTGGGTCGCCCCCTCGCACACCCAGGCCGCCCGGGTCGCCGACGGCAGCCTGGACCTGGCGGTGTGCTGGGTGCG
The DNA here is from genome assembly GCF_042800575.1 of Streptomyces sp. NPDC057616. Lineage (NCBI taxonomy): Bacteria > Bacillati > Actinomycetota > Actinomycetes > Kitasatosporales > Streptomycetaceae > Streptomyces > Streptomyces sp. NPDC057616. The sequence continues at coordinate 147,660 of NZ_JBHVGU010000009.1, read as the reverse complement.
CGGCGAGGACCTCGCCCGCCTCAAGCTGCGCGCCCATCTGATCGGCGCGGACCGGTTGTACGCCGTCGCCAAGGGCGGCGACAGCGGCGACGTACCGGACGTGGCGGCCCGGGACACCGACGTCCTCATCGACGACGACGTCACCTCCTGGGCGTCCTGGAACGTCTACGGCGAGGAACTGGCGCACACCACCGGGGCCCGTACGGTCCGCATCTCCGACGGCGCGGTCACCGGCCCCGCCTTCTTCGACCACGTGCGCCGCTGTACCCGCCCGGTCGTCAACTGCCCCAAGGGGCAGACGGATCTGCTGCCCTCGGATCTGGTGCGCCGCGAGATCGTCGGTCCGAAGGTCTACTGGACCTGGTCGCTGGTGTGGCGCGAGAGCGAGCGGCGCGAGGCGGTCCTCGGCGTCGTCGACGCCCTGTGCGAGGGGATCGGCGACCTCGGCATCCACGCCGCGGACGCCTGGCTCCCGGCGGACGACCCGCACACCCGGTCAGATCCCTGACGGGGCCGGCAGCTCCACGGTGATGCGGAGCCCGCCGTCGGTGCGCGGGGTGAGCGTGAGGGTTCCGTCGTGTGCCTCGGCGATGGTCCGCACGATGGCGAGGCCCAGGCCGACGCCCACATGATCGGTGTGGACGCGCTCGGTGCCGCGCTGGAACGGCTCGGTGAGGGTCGCGGCCACCCACGGGGTGAGCCGCTCGCCGGTGTTCTCGACGGTGAGCACCGCCCGCCTGGGCCGGGTGCCGGTGTGGACCCACACGGTGCCCTGCTCGGGCAGGTTGTGGACGATCGCGTTGTGCACGAGGTTCATGGTCAGCTGCAGCAGCAGCGCCTGCGATCCGGCGGTGGGGGAGATGTCGCCGGACGTCTCGATCTTGACGCCGCGCTTCTCCGCGAGCGGAAGGAGCGTCTCGGTGGCCTCCTCCGCCAGCAGGGACAGGTCGACCGGCTGCCGGGTGAAGGACCGCTGGTTGGCGCGGCTGAGCAGGAGCAGCGCCTCGGTGAGGTCGATCGCCCGGGTGTTGACGGCGTGGAGCCGGCCGATGATCTCGCGGGTGTCCTGGTCCGGGTCGGTGCGCGCCACGTCGAGGAGCGTCTTCGAGATCGCGAGCGGGGTGCGCAGCTCGTGCGAGGCGTTGGCCGCGAACCTCTGCTGCTCGGCGACGTGCGCCTCGAGCCGCGCGAGCATCGTGTCGAAGGCGTCGGCGAGTTCGCGGAACTCGTCCGCGCGGCCCGGCAGCCGGATCCGGTGGGAGAGCGATCCGCCGGTGGCCATGCGGGTGGCGTCCGTGATGCGGGTCAGCGGGGCGAGCATCCGGCCGGCGAGGAGCCAGCCGCCGACGAGGCCGAACAGCAGCAGGAAGGCCAGCGCGACGGCCGCGAACGGGGCGAACTCACGCACGACGGCGAGCCGGTAGTTGGGCACCATGATCAGCCCGACGTGCGGCACACGGTTCAGGAACACCCACCCGGCCGCGAGCAGCAGGATGCCGGCCAGCACGAGGAACCCTGCGTAGCTGAGGGTGAGTTTGAGGCGGACGCTCAGCCCGGGCTGCCTATCCACGGCCCCCGCCCTCACTCCCGGCCCGCGGTGCCGTGTCGATGCGGTATCCGACACCGGGCACGGTGGCGATGATCCAGGGTTCGCCCAGACGCTTGCGCAGGGCCGAGACGGTGATGCGTACGGCGTTGGTGAACGGGTCGGCGTTGGCGTCCCACGCGCGTTCCAGGAGCTCCTCGGCGCTGACGACACCGCCGTCGGCGGCGACGAGGACTTCGAGCACCGCGAACTGCTTCCGGGTCAGCGCGACATAGCGGCCGTCGCGGTGGACCTCGCGGCGGAACGGGTCCAGCCGCAGCCCCGCGATCTCCCGCACGGGGGGCCTGCTGTGGGCGCGTCTGCGGTCGAGCGCCCGGAGCCTGAGCGCGAGCTCCTGCAGCTCGAAGGGCTTGGTGAGGTAGTCGTCGGCGCCGAGTTCGAACCCGGAGGCCTTGTCGTCGAGACGGTCGGCCGCGGTGAGCATGAGGATGGGCATCCCGCTGCCGGAGGCGACGATGCGTTTGGCGATCTCGTCGCCGGACGGCCCGGGGATGTCGCGGTCGAGGACGGCGATGTCGTAGGCGTTGACGCCCAGCAGTTCCAGAGCGGTGTCGCCGTCGCCCGCGATGTCGGCCGCGATCGCCTCCAGCCGCAGGCCGTCGCGGATCGCCTCCGCCAGATAGGGCTCGTCCTCGACAATCAGCACACGCATGCCTCAACGCTACGAGGCGGCGCATATCGCGGGCGTATCGAAATCCGCATACGTGCCGGCAACACCGTGCCGCCTTGACTGGCGGCATGACGCGAACCCGCCCACTCCTCGTCGCCGGCCTGCTCGTCGCGCTGACAGCGATCATCGCCGCCCTCGTCTACGCGTTACCCAAGGCCTCGTCGTCCGGGGCCTCAGCACTCGCGACGCTCCATCGCGACCCGCGCCACGATGCGCTCGGCGAGGCGGACGGCGCCGTCCCCGACGGCGTGACGGTCTTCGACTACACGGTTCCGGCCGTGGCCCGCCTCGATCCCGATCTGCTCAAGGCCCTGCGCCGGGCCGCGACGGCCGCCGCCGACGACGGTGTCGCGATCCACGTCAACAGCGGCTGGCGTTCCGCGGCCTACCAGGATCAGCTGCTGCGCGAGGCGGTCGCCCGGTACGGCTCCGCGCAGGAGGCCGCCCGCTGGGTCGCCACCGCGGCCACGTCCCCGCACGTGTCGGGCGAGGCGGTCGACGTCGGGCCCGCCGACGCGACGGCGTGGCTGTCCGCACACGGCGCCGCCTACGGGCTGTGCCGGATCTACCGGAACGAACCCTGGCACTACGAACTGCGCGCCCACGCGAACGACCGTGGCTGCCCGCCCCCGTACGCCGACCCCACCCAGGACCCGAGGATGCAGCAGTGACCAGCACTTTCCACCAGGACACCACCGCCGGCGAGCGGGCGAACGGGCGAGGAGCCGGGAGGTGGCGCGCGCGCCTCGGCCGCGCGATCCACGCCGCCTCCCGCCCCGGGCCCTGGAGACGCGGCCCGCTGCTCGCGGCGCTGGCCCTGCTGCTCGGCCTGCTCATGGTCCTGCACCGGCGGATCCCGAACCGGATCGGGAACCTCGGCAGCCTGGTGGAGACCTTCCTGCCGTGGTTCGGCCTGTTCGTCCCGGTGCTGCTGGCCGCGGCGCTGTGGCGCCGCTCCGCCTCGGCGGTGGCCGCGCTGCTGCTGCCGGCCGTGGTGTGGCTGAACCTCTTCGGCGGGCTGCTCGGCGACCGGTCCCACCAGGGCGGCGACCTCACCGTCGTCAGTCAGAACGTCGACGCCGGCAACCCCGACCCGGCCGCCACCGCCCGCGACCTGGCCGGCTCCGGGGCGGACGTGCTGGCTCTGGTGGAGCTGAGCGAGCGGGCGAAGCCGGTGTACGAGAGGGCGCTGGCGAAGGCGTACCCGCACCACGTGGTGCTGGGCACGGTCGGGCTGTGGAGCAGGCTGCCGCTGTCGGACAGCCGGCCGGTCGACGACGGCATGGACTACGGGCCGCTGGCGGCCACGAAGCCGGCCGACGTCAAGCCGGCCTCGACCCGGGCGCTGCGCACCACGGTCACCACACGGCAGGGTCCGCTCGCGGTGTACGTGGCCCACCTGGGCTCGGTGCGCGTGAATCCCCGGGCGGGCTTCTCCACGGCCCAGCGGGACCGGGGCGCGCAGGCGCTCGCCCAGGCCGTCGCCGCCGAGAAGAACGAGCGGGTGGTGCTGCTCGGCGACCTCAACGGGACGCTGGACGACCGTGCGTTCGCCGGCCTCACCTCGCGGCTGCGCTCGGCCCAGGACGTGGCCGGGGACGGCTTCGGCTTCAGCTGGCCGGCGACGTTCCCGGTGGCGCGGATCGACCAGGTCCTCGTACGCGGCGTCCGGCCGGAGCGGTCGTGGGTGCTGCCGGCGACGGGCAGCGACCACCTGCCGGTGGCGGCCGCGATCAGCTGGTGACCGGCCACGCACGCCTGTGATCTGCACTGCGAGGCTCAGCCTCGCAGGCAGGAGGAAACCGGTCCCGTGCGAACCCCCTTTGGCCTTTGACGCCGCAGGTCCGGCGACCTACCTTCCAAATAGTCGACCGGTCGTCTAGTAGACCGGTCCCTCATTCGGAGAAGGTCACCATGAGCACGCAGAACCAGAAGGTCGCGATCGTCACGGGCGCCTCGCAGGGCATCGGCGCCGCCGTCGTCGAGGGCTACCGCAAGCTCGGTTACGCGGTCGTCGCGACCTCGCGCACCATCGCCCCCGTCGACGACGCGGACGTCCTGACCGTCCAGGGCGACATCGCCGACCCGGCCACCGCGGAGCGCGTGGTCGCGGCCGCCGTCGAACGGTTCGGCCGGATCGACACCCTGGTCAACAACGCGGGCATCTTCGTCGCCAAGCCGTTCACGGACTACACGGCCGAGGACTTCGCCGCCGTCACCGGCATCAACACCGCCGGCTTCTTCCACATCACCCAGCGGGCCGTGCCGCACCTGCTGGCCCAGGGCGGCGGCCACATCGTCAGCGTCACCACCAGCCTGGTCGACAACGCGGACGCCAACGTCCCCTCCGCGCTGGCCTCGCTGACCAAGGGCGGGCTGCAGTCCGCGACCAAGTCCCTCGCCATCGAGTACGCCACCCGCGGACTGCGCGTCAACGCCGTGTCGCCCGGCACCATCAAGACGCCCATGCACCCGCAGGAGACCCACGAGTTCCTCGCCGGGCTGCACCCGGTGGGCCGGATGGGCGAAGTGAGCGACATCGTGGACGCGGTGCTCTTCCTGGAGACGGCGCCGTTCGTCACCGGCGAGATCCTGCATGTCGACGGCGGTATGAGCGCCGGACACTGACCCCCCGTCCAGCAGGCGAACAAGGAGCGGACATGACCACCACAGCCGACGACGAAAAGATCCTCAGTGCCGTACTCGACCGCTGGAAGGCCGGGGTCGACGCGCACCAGCCCGAGCACGTCGCCGCCACGTTCACCGAGGACGCCCTCTTCCAGGGCCTGCACCCCTACAGCGTCGGACGGCCGGGCGTCGCCGCCTACTACGACTCCCAGCCCCTGGGGATGAAGGCCGCGTACCGCATCCTGGAGACCAGGCGGCCCGCCGACGGCCTCGTCCTCGGCTACCTGGACGTCGAGTTCACCTTCACGGACCGGCCCGCCCTGCCCGTGAAGCTCTCGGTGCTGGTCACCCGGGTGGGAGACGATTGGCTCATCAGCCACTACCAGGTCTCCCGCCTCGACTAGCCCGGTCCACGCGAGCAGCCCGGGGCGCACGGCCAAGGAAGGGTCCACCATGACCGACCTGCGCCTCGGTGTCCTCGGCTTCGGACTGCGCGGTTCCCTCGCCCGGGTCGCCCACCGGCCCGGCGGGGGCGCCCGCGTGACCGTGGTCGCGGACCACGACCCGGCGTGCCGCGAACGGGCCGCCGAGCGGATCGAAGGGGTGCGGACGGTCGACGACCACCGCAAGGTGATCGAGGACCCGGACGTCGACGCCGTGCTGGTCCTCACCCCCGACCACACCCACGCCGACCTCGCCTGCGCGGCCCTGCGCGCGGGCAAGGCCGTGTTCGTGGAGAAGCCCCTCGACATCACCGTCGAGCGCTGCGACCGCATCCTGCGCACGGCCCGCGAGACCGGCACACGCCTCTACGTCGGCCACAACATGCGGCACATGCCGGTGATCCGCCGGATGCGGGAGATCATCGAGCGCGGCGACATCGGCACCGTCAAGACGGTCTGGGTGCGCCACTTCGTCGGCCACGGCGGCGACTTCTACTTCAAGGACTGGCACGCCGAACGCCGGTACACCACCGGCCTGTTGCTGCAGAAGGGCGCCCACGACCTCGATGTGCTGCACTGGCTGGCCGGCGGCTGGACCCGCCAGGTGCAGGCCTTCGGCGACCTCATGGTCTACGGCGACAACCCGCACCGCCGCGCCCCCGGCGAGCCCAAGAGCGCCGACTGGTACACGGAGGACGGCCGCTGGCCGCCGCACACCCAGCGCGCCCTCAACCCGGTGATCGACGTCGAGGACGTGTCGCTGGTCAACATGCGCCTGGACAACGGGGTGCTGGCCGCCTACCAGCAGTGCCACTTCACCCCCGACTACTGGCGCAACTACACCGTCATCGGCGACGCGGGCCGCCTGGAGAACTTCGGTGACATACCCGGGGGAGCGGTGCGGGTGTGGAACGCCCGCCGCTCCGGCCACCGCGCCGAGCCCGACGCCGAGTACCGGGTCTCCGAGCCCGTGGACGACACCGAGCACGGCGGCGCGGACCCGCTGATCATCGACGAGTTCCTGCGCTTCGTACGCGAGGGCGGGGTCACCGACACCTCACCGGTGGCCGCCCGGATGGCCGTCGCGGCCGGCTACGGGGCGACCGCGTCGCTGCGCGCGGGAGGCGCCGTGCAGGAGGTGCCGCCCCTCGACCCGGCTCTGGTGGCCTACTTCGATCGGGGGCAGGGGTGACGGGCAGGGTTGACGGGCCGGAGGCGGCGGGCCAGGGGCGACGGGGCGGGTGTGAAGCGGATCTGGGGCGCGGCTTAAGAAATCCTCGATGGACCCGGGGTGGTGCGGTGCGGCAGATTGCTGGGTGATTCCACCCCCCACCCCCGGATGCGGGCTGCTTCGGCGTGCCCGCATCCGGACCCTCGAGCACAGGAGCCGTACGTGAAGGCGCTGGTCAAGGAGAAGGCGGAGCCGGGGCTGTGGCTCGCGGACGTTCCGGAGCCCGCGGTCGGACACGGCGACGTACTGATCAAGGTGCTGCGTACCGGTATCTGCGGCACCGACCTGCACATCCGGGCCTGGGACGGCTGGGCGCAGCAGGCGATCAGCACCCCGCTGGTGATCGGGCACGAGTTCGTCGGCGAGGTCGTGGAGACCGGCCGGGACGTCACGGACATCGCCGTCGGCGACCGGGTCAGCGGTGAGGGCCACCTGGTGTGCGGCAAGTGCCGCAACTGCCTGGCCGGGCGGCGCCATCTGTGCCGGTCCACGATCGGGCTCGGCGTCGGCCGGGACGGTGCCTTCGCGGAGTACGTCGTCCTGCCCGCGTCGAACGTGTGGGTGCACCGGGTGCCCGTCGACCTCGATGTGGCGGCGATCTTCGACCCGTTCGGCAACGCCGTGCACACCGCGCTCTCCTTCCCGCTGGTCGGCGAGGACGTGCTGATCACCGGCGCCGGGCCGATCGGCCTGATGGCCGCCGCCGTGGCCCGCCACGCGGGTGCCCGCAACGTCGTCGTCACCGACGTCAGCGAGGAGCGCCTGGAGCTCGCCCGCAAGATCGGCGTGAGCCTCGCCCTGAACGTGTCGCAGGCCGAGATCGCCGACGGACAGCGGGAGTTGGGCCTGCGCGAGGGCTTCGACATCGGCCTGGAGATGTCCGGCCGCCCCGAGGCCATGCGCGACATGATCGCCAACATGACGCACGGCGGCCGGATCGCCATGCTCGGCCTGCCCGCGCAGGAATTCCCGGTCGACTGGGCCCGCATCGTCACCTCGATGATCACGATCAAGGGCATCTACGGCCGGGAGATGTTCGAGACCTGGTACGCGATGTCGGTGCTGCTGGAAGGCGGCCTCGACCTGTCGCCCGTGATCACCGGCCGGTACGGCCACCGCGACTTCGAGGCGGCGTTCGCCGACGCGGCGAGCGGCCGCGGCGGCAAGGTCATCCTCGACTGGACCGCGTAACTCCCTTTCGGCGACGGCTTTTTAGGAGCTTCCCCCATGTTCGACTCCGTGCGCGACGACCTGCGCGCCACCCTCGACGAGATCCGCGCCGCCGGCCTGCACAAGCCCGAGCGCGTGATCGGCACCCCGCAGTCCGCGACCGTGAACGTCACCGCGGGCGGCCGCCCCGGCGAGGTCCTCAACTTCTGCGCCAACAACTACCTCGGTCTGGCCGACCACCCCGAGGTCGTCGCCGCCGCGCACGAGGCGCTGGACCGCTGGGGCTACGGCATGGCCTCGGTCCGCTTCATCTGCGGCACCCAGGAGGTGCACAAGGAGCTGGAGGCGCGCCTGTCGGCCTTCCTCGGCCAGGAGGACACGATCCTCTACTCCTCCTGCTTCGACGCCAACGGCGGCGTCTTCGAGACGCTGCTCGGCCCCGAGGACGCGGTCATCTCCGACGCCCTCAACCACGCGTCGATCATCGACGGCATCCGCCTGTCCAAGGCCCGCCGCTTCCGCTACGCCAACCGTGATCTGGCCGACCTGGAAAAGCAGTTGAAGGACGCGTCGGACGCCCGGCGCCGCCTGATCGTCACCGACGGCGTCTTCTCCATGGACGGCTACGTGGCCCCGCTGGCGGAGATCTGCGACCTCGCCGACCGCTACGACGCCATGGTCATGGTCGACGACTCGCACGCGGTCGGCTTCGTCGGCCCCGGCGGCCGGGGCACCCCCGAGCTGCACGGCGTCATGGACCGCGTCGACATCATCACCGGCACCTTGGGCAAAGCCCTCGGCGGCGCCTCCGGCGGCTACGTCGCCGCGCGTGCCGAGATCGTCGCGCTGCTGCGCCAGCGCTCGCGGCCGTACCTGTTCTCCAACACCCTGGCCCCGGTGATCGCCGCGGCCTCCCTGAAGGTCCTCGACCTCCTGGAGTCGGCGGACGACCTGCGGGTCCGCCTCGCCGAGAACACGGTGCTGTTCCGCCGCCGGATGGTGGAGGAGGGCTTCGAGATCCTGCCCGGCGACCACGCCATCGCCCCCGTGATGATCGGCGACGCGACGGTGGCCGGCCGCATGGCGGAGCTGCTCCTGGAGCGCGGCGTGTACGTGATCGGCTTCTCCTACCCGGTCGTCCCCCAGGGCCAGGCCCGCATCCGCGTCCAGCTGTCGGCAGCCCACTCGACGGCGGACGTGAACCGCGCGGTCGACGCGTTCGTCGCGGCGCGGGCTGAGCTGGAGGGCTGAGCCGGGGTGGCTGCGGCGAGGGCCGGCTGCGCCCCCGTGGGCCCAGCGGCGGCTCGGCTCGGCGATCTCCGCGGTGCGCGCCCCGGCAAGTGCCGCAAGGGTGGCGGGCTGGGCTCCCGGTGCGTGCCGCGGTGGCGGAGGAGGGGGCCCGGTGCGGGGGTGGTTGACGTCCCGGTGACCGGAGGGCCGGGTTTCTCGCGGGGCTTGCGATAATCGGTCTCATGATCGAAGCGCGGCGGCTGCACATCCTCCGTGCGGTGGCCGACCACCGTACGGTGACGGCGGCTGCCGCCGCGCTGTACCTCACGCCCTCCGCGGTCTCCCAGCAGCTGACGGCGCTGGAGCAGGAGACCGGCCACCGCCTGGTCGAGCGCGGCGCCAAGGGCGTACGGCTGACCCCCGCCGGCGAGATCCTGCTCAGCCACACCAACGCCGTCCTCGCCCAGCTGGAGCGGGCCGAGGCGGAGCTCGCCGCGTACGGCTCGGGCGCCGCCGGCACGGTCACCGTCGCCGCCTTCGCGACCGGCATCGCCCAGGTCGTCGCCCCCGCGGTGGCCCACCTCGCCGAGTCCGCGCCCGGCATCCGCATCCGCGTCCAGGACGCCGAGGGCGACGCCAGCCTGCCGATGGTGCTGGACCGGCAGGTCGACGTCGCGGTCGCGGTCGAGTACCGGGGCGCGCCGCCGGCCGACGACCCGCGCCTGACCCACGTCTCGCTCTACGCCGAGCCCTTCGACGCCGTCGTCCCGCTCACCCACCGCCTGGCCGACACCGTCGAGGTGCCGCTGGCCGAGCTCGCCAAGGACCCGTGGATCGGCCCCTACCCCGGCAACCCCTGCCACGAGGTGGTGGTGCTGGCCTGCGAGGCCGCCGGTTTCCAGCCCCGCCTGGAGCACTCCTCGGACGACTTCCGCGCGGTCGTGGCGCTCGCCTCCGCCGACGCCGGCGTGGCCCTGGTCCCGCGCTCGGCCCTGCGGGGCATGGACCTCACAGGCGTGGTCGTACGGCCCGTCGACGGGGTGGCACCCACGCGCCGGGTCTTCGCGGCGGTACGGCGCGGCGCGGAGGAGCACCCGCTGATCCGCCCCGTGCTGACGGCCCTGAGCGAGGCCGCACCGGGTGAGGCGGCGCAACCGTAGAAGTCCCGCGTCGGCACGTCTGAGCCAACCGTCGGGAACCGGCCACCCGTCGCCCGCAGTCTGGGCTGTCATGCGCGTGACGATGATCCTTCCGGCCCTGACCGAGGCGACGAGCCCGCTGTTCCGGCCCATCAAGTACTCGCTGTTCCCGCCCCTGGGCCTCGCGACCCTGGCCGGCTACCTCGACCCCGACGACGAGGTCACCCTCCACGACGAGCACGTGGAGCGCCTCGACCTCGAAGCCCTCGGCACCCCCGACCTGCTGGTGATCCAGCCGTACATCACCTCGGCCCGGCGCAGCTACGAGATAGCCGACCACTTCCGGGCCCGCGGCGTGCACGTGGCGATGGGCGGCCTGCACGTCACCTCGCTCCCCGACGAGGCGGCCGCCCACGCCGACACGATCTTCACCGGCCCGGGAGAGGACACCTGGCCGCTGTTCCTGAAGGACTTCCGCGACGGCGTACCCGCCCGCCGCTACGACTCCACCCTGCGCACCCTCGCCGGACTGCCGCCGGTGCGACGGGACTTGATCAAGCGGCACCTGTACCTCGTCCCCAACTCGATCGTCGTCTCCCGCGGTTGCCCCCACCACTGCGACTTCTGCTACAAGGACGCGTTCTTCGAGGGCGGCAAGTCCTTCTACACACAGACCGTCGACGACGCCCTCGCGGAGATCGACCGCCTGCCCGGCCGGCACCTGTACTTCCTCGACGACCACCTGCTCGGCAACCGCCGCTTCGCGGAAGCCCTGTTCGACGGGATGAAGGGCATGGGCAGACTGTGGCAGGCGGCGGGCACGGTCAACTCGGTCCTGAAACCTGACCTGTTGGAACGGGCGGTCGACGCGGGCCTGCGCAGCCTGTTCGTCGGCTTCGAGACGGTCAACGACGCCAACCTCGCCGAGCGCCGCAAGAACCAGAACATCGGCACCGACTACGCGGCAGCGGTACGGCGGCTGCACGACGCGGGCGTCATGGTCAACGCCAGCTTCGTCTTCGGTCTCGACCAGGACGGCCCCGACGTCTTCGACCGCACCGTGGCCTGGGCCGTCGAGCAGGGCATCGAGACGGCGACCTTCCACATCATGACGCCGTACCCGACGACCGGCCTGTGGCGCCAGCTGGAGTCCGAGGACCGCATCGTGCACCGCGACTGGGACCTCTACGACACCCGCCACGTCGTGTACCGCCCCAAGAACATGACCCCCGAGCAGCTGGAGGAGGGCTACTGGCGCGCGTACCGCGACTTCTACCGCTGGTCCAACATCTGGCGCGGCTCCGCCGCCCAGCCGGGCCGCCCCGAACGGCTGCGGCACCTCGCCTACGCGGGCGGCTGGAAGAAGTTCGAACCGGCCTGGGACCTGCTGATCCGCTCCCAGCGGGTGGTACGGGCGCTGCCGGCGCTGGAGCGGACACTGGCGGCGTTCGGAGGCCGGGAGTGACGGAAACCACCGGGACGCCCATCCCTGATACGGGATAGCATCCCCAATATGAAACAGGACGTTGCCGAGACCGGGCCTGACGCCGTCGACGCCAGGCTCGGCACCCGCCTGGCCGAGCTGCGGGCCGAACGGGGCTGGTCCCTGGGCGAGTTGGCGGAGCGCAGCGGCGTCAGCCGCTCGACCCTCTCCCGCGCCGAACGCGCGGAGATCAGCCCGACCGCATCCCTCCTGAACCGCCTGTGCGGCGTCTACGGACGCACCATGTCCCAGCTGCTCAGCGAGGTCGAGGCGGAGCCCGCCCAACTGGTGCGGGCCGCCGAACAGCAGGTGTGGCAGGACCGGGCCTCCGGTTTCGTTCGGCGGTCCGTCTCGCCCCCGCACGCCGGACTGCGCGGCGAACTGGTGGAGGGACGGCTGTCCGCGGGGGCGGACATCTCCTACGACCGCCCGCCCGTACCCGGCCTGGAACAGCACATCTGGGTCCTGGAGGGAGCGCTCGCGGTGACCGCGCAGGACGTGGAGCACCACCTCGCCACCGGGGACTGCCTGCGGCTGCGGGTGTGGGGGCCGACGCGGTTCCGGTGCGCGGGGGACGAGGACGTGCGCTACGTGCTGGCGGTGGTGCTGCCATGACCGCGGACGTGACCGTGACCCGGCTGGACGCCGATGAACTGCACGCGCGCGTGGAGCGGTTGGCGGATCTGCTCGTCGACACCGTGGCGAGCGGTGCCTCGATCGGCTTCCTCGCCCCGCTCGGCTGGACGGACGCGCTCGCCTGGTGGAAGGAGCGCGTGCCGGGCGTCGCCGCAGGCCAGCTCGCCGTCTGGACGGCGCAGGACGGGGACCGGGTACTGGGCACCGTCACCCTGGCCTTCCCGGACAAGCCCAACAGCCGCCACCGCGCCGAACTGGTCAAGCTGATGGTGCACCGGGACGCGCGGGGCCGAGGACTCGGCCGCCGCCTCCTGGCCACCGCCGAGGCGGCGGCCGCCGCGGCCGGCATCACGCTGCTGCACCTGGACACCGAGACGGACAGCCCCGCCGAGCGCCTCTACGGTGCGGCCGGCTGGACCCGGATCGGCGCGATACCCGACTACGCGGCCGCGCCGGACGGCGTCCTGCGCCCCACGTCGATCTACTTCAAGAAACTGAGCCCGGCCGCTCTCACCAGGTGATTGTCAGTGGCAGCGGCTACGGTTCTGGGCATGCCGGACGCCGAAGACGTACGCCGTATCTGCCTCTCCCTGCCGGACACGACGGAGAAGATCGCCTGGAGCATGCCCACCTTCCGGGTCGCGGGCAAGATGTTCGCCACGCTGCCCGAGGACGAGACGTCCATCGCCGTGCGCTGCCCCAAGGAGGAGCGCGACGAACTGGTGCTGGCCGAACCGAAGAAGTTCTGGATCGCCGAGCACGAGGCGATGTTCGCCTGGGTGAGGGCCCGCCTCTCAGCCATCGAGGACGAGGCGGAACTGCGCGACATCCTCGCCGACTCCTGGCGCCAGGCGGCCCCGTCCCGACTGCTCGACGCCTACCCGGAGTTGGGGATTGCGCGGGAATGAAAACGCGTCGAGCGTTGTCGGTGCTGCGTGGCATGCTCGGAGACAGGAGCGGGGACGGGAGTGGGGGCCGGGGTTGAGGGGTCCCCCGGGCAGCGGGAGGGGAGGGGACGTACGGGGTGAGCGCGGGTCAGGACAGCCTTGACATCGTTGCCGACACGAGGGTGAGGCGCCCGGCGAAGGAACGCCCGGTGTGGTCCCGTGACTTCGGCCTGTTCTTCGTCGCGCGCGCCGTCGCCCGGCTCGGCGACACGATGCTTCCCGTGGCCCTTGCCGCGGGCCTGCTGCAGCACGGCTACGGGGCGGGCGCGGTCGGACTCGCCATGGCCGCGACGGCCGCCGCCTTCGCCGGCCTGGTCGTCTTCGGCGGCGTCATCGCCGACCGCTTCAGCACCCGCAAGCTGATGATCGGCGCCGATCTGGTGCGCCTCGGCACGCAGTCCGTCGCCGCCGCGCTGTTCTACTCCGGCCATGTCGTGCTCTGGCAGATCTGCGCCATCGGCTTCGCCAACGGCGTCGCGGGCGCCGTCTTCCAGCCCGGCGTCGCCAGCACGGTGCCCCGGCTCGCCTCCGACGTCCAGGGCGCGAACGGCGCGATACGCATCGCCGAGTCCGCCGCCCAGCTCGCCGGCCCCGCCGCCGCGGGCCTCCTGGTCGGCTTCGCCTCACCGGGCGGCGTCTTCGCGGCCCACGCCGCCACCTACGCGATCAGCGCCCTGTGCCTCCTGCTGCTGCGCCTGCCCCCACTCACCCCCGGCAACGCGGCGAACCACGGCGGCTCCGGCGCCTTCCGCGCCGACCTGGCCGAAGGCTGGCGCGAATTCCGCTCCCGCACCTGGCTCTGGGGCGTCATAGCCGTCTGGTGCGTCTACATGATCGCCGTCTGGGGGCCGACGGTCCCGCTCGTGGCCACCGAGGTCGTCCAGCAGCACGGCCCCCGCGCCTACGGCCTGGTCAACTCCGCCCTCGGGGCCGGCACCGTGGTCGGCGGGCTGCTCGCCCTGCGCCTGCGCCCCCGCCGCATGCTCCGCGCCGGCGCGATCTCCCTCTTCGCCTTCGCGGGCTTCCCGGCTGCGGTCGGCGCGGGGCTCGGCGTCCCGCTGATGGCGGCGGGAGCGGCCGCCGCCGGTGCCGGCATGTCCTTCTGGGGTGTCATGTGGGCCACCAGCGTCCAGACCCAGGTCCAGCCCGACGTCCTCAACCGCATCCACGCCTACGACGTCGCGGGCTCCCTGGCGATGATGCCGGTCGGCCAGGCCCTGGCCGGCCCTGCGGCGGGCGTCCTGGGTGCCGGCCACGTCCTGCTCGTCTCCGGAGCGATGAGCCTTGCCATACCCGTCGCCCTGCTCGCGGTCCCGGCGATCCGTAACCTGATCCGCGCCGACGCCCCGAAGCCGATCTCGGCACCGGGCGCACTGCGCGAGCGGCCCTGCGCCGAGCCGACGGCCTGACCCGCGGCGAGAGGCGCCGCCGCCGAAAAGCCATGCACGACCACCGACCCGAGTGCGGTATGGTTTCTGTGCACGTCCGGCCCGGGGAAACCCCAGGTCAGACAGGCACCGGGACGTGGCGCAGCTTGGTAGCGCACTTGACTGGGGGTCAAGGGGTCGCAGGTTCAAATCCTGTCGTCCCGACGGTGCGAAGGGTCTTCGCAGGCGAAAGCCTGGGAGGGCCCTTCTTGCGTGTGGACGGCCGATGCTCGCCGAGGGGAGAACGATCCCGCTCCCTGGCTCAGTCGTCGGACTTCCGCCCCTTCCCCTTGCCGTGCTTGCCCTTCCCTTCGTGACCCTCCTCGTGTCCCTGGTCGTGTGGTGACGGCGGCGCCGTCGACGGAGCCGCAACCGACGGCGTGGCGTCGGCCGGAGCGGAGGTGATGGCCGTCGGGGTGGGCGTCGTGGGGGACGAAGGGCCGTCGGCCCCGGAGTTCAGTGACGCGCCGAAGGCCGCGGCCCCCGCGAACAGGGCGACGGCCGCGCCGCCGAGCAGGGCTTTCGGGGCCGCCTTGCGACTGCGGCGTGGGCGGGAGTGCGATGTACCGGCCTCGGCGGGGCGTGGCGGTGTCGGCTGGGAGGAGACGGGAGGCGCCGCCAGGTGGGCGGTGCCGTCCGGCGCGGCAGGGGAGGACGGCGTCCGTTCCTGCCCGCCCAGCCAGTAGGCGGCCTGTTCGGCGGTGGGCCGGTGGGCGGGGTCCTTGGCCAGCAGGCGCAACACGTACTCGGACTGCGACGGTGGTATCTCCGGGCGCAGCTGGGCGGGCGGGGGCGGGGCGGCGTCGACATGTTGCTGGACGACGGCCAGCGAGGTGGCGCCGCGGAACGGAGGCCTGCCGGTGAGCAGTTCGTACAGCACGCAGCCCAGCGAGTAGACGTCGGAGGCCGGGAGCGCGGGGCGTCCCAGGGCCCGTTCGGGGGCCAGGTAGTCGGCGGTTCCCAGGATCTTGCCGGTGGCGGTCAGGGTGCTGGCGGCCTCGTCGGCGAAGCGGGCGATGCCGAAGTCGGTGATCTTCACGGTGCGATCGGTGGAGAGCATCACATTGGCGGGCTTGATGTCCCGGTGGATCACTCCTTGACGGTGCGCGGCGGCGAGACCCGCTGCCATTTGCGCCGCGATGTCCGCGGCTTCGTGGGGGGCCAGGGCGCCGCGCAGGGAGCGTTCCTGGGCGAGTGTCCAACCGTCGACCAGTTCCATGATCAGGTAGGACTGGCCCGCATGGGAGCCGAAGTCGTACACACCCACGACATGGGGGTGGTTCAGCCGTCCCGCTGTCTGCGCCTCCAGCCGGAACCGCTGGGCGTCCGTAGCCTCCTCCGCCCGCATCAACTTGACCGCCACCGGACGCCCGAGCAGCTGGTCGGCCGCCCGCCACACCTCGCCCATCGCGCCACGCCCCAGCAGCTCTTCCAGGTGATAGCGGTCCGCCAACAGCACCTTTTGCACCCACCCCGAACGACGACAACACCTGGCTGCCGCAAACCCGAATTCTCACGATCAATGATCGTTTGGTCGGCAGTCTGCCAGGTTATCGGGCGCTCCGGGCGTTGTCCGGGACAGCCGGGAACCCCTGGGTCCACCCGGTACAGCGCAGCACCGCAGCACGGCGTCACACTCCGTGTCAGAAGCCCTTGTCGGTGTTCGCTCAGAAACTGCTGGCGGCCGGACATGAGCACGGATCTTCCGGGTAACCGGGACCGTGCTGTGCATGGAGGGGCCGTGACACCTGGGGAGGTCGAAACGGCCCCTCCCTCGTTCTCGGGCCGGGGAGTCGGACGGTGTGGTGTGCGGAGGGGCCGACGGTGGAGGGTGACCGGGTCCGCCGTGGCGGCGCTTCGGAGGTGAGGCGGTTGTACGGAGCTGCTGGGGACAACGAGGGCCGGCAGCCGCCTGCGGATCGTCCGATCACGGTCTCTGCCGTGTTCGAGGGCAGCGAGGAGATCGCTGCCGCCCGGGACATGGCCGACCATTTCCTGACGTCGTTGCAGGTTGTCCACGGGCTGCCGGTGTCGAAGCGGGCGACGGGCATGGTCCAGCTGGTGGTGAGTGAGCTGGTGACCAATGCCCGTAAATACGCTCCGGGACCGTGTCTGTTGACACTGGAGGTCAGCGAGGGGGCCGTCGAGGTGGCCGTGTGGGACAGCAGTACGAGGCTGCCGCTGATCCTGGCACCGGACCCGCGCCGGGTCGGCCGGCACGGGTTGGAGATCGTCATGGCGGTGAGCCGCGGTTTCGGGATGCACCGCGAGCCGGTCGGCAAACGCATCCGGGCGGCCGTGGTCCTGACCGACGAGCCCACAGGCGGCGTCGCGGGTCGCCCGATCATGTGACGGAGGAGGGAAGCGCCGGCGTTCCAGGGCGGTGTCCGGTGCCGAGCGCCGCGCACAGGCAAGATCTTCCGCAGCCTGTCGTATCGGGCGTTCCGCCGACCGTCTTCCTGGTAGCAGCGCCGATCGGCACTGCGCAGCGAACCGAGCAGAGGACGATCCCATGACATCGACAGCCAGCCCGCAGCCGATCCCTGACACCTACCGCCGTGTGACGCCCTGCCTCGTCGTGGAGGGCGCTGCCAAGGCACTCGAGTTCTACGCGGAGGTCTTCGGCGCGACCGAGCGGATGCGTTTCCCGGGGCCCGGCGGGACAATCGTGCACGCCGAGATCGAGATCGGGGACGCGGTCGTCATCGTCGAGGACCCTTCGCCGTGGATGGGTACGCAGGCACCACCGGCCGCGGGTCTGGCCGGGAGCCCGGTCTTCCTGTTCCTCTACGTGTCGGACGTGGACGCGGTCGTCGCCCGCGCCGCGCAGCTCGGGGCGACCGTCCGGCGGGAGCCGCAGAATCAGTTCTACGGCGACCGGGACGCCCACGTCGTGGACCCGTTCGGGCACACCTGGACCGTGGCCACGCACGTGGAGGACGTGTCCCCGCAAGAGGCGCAGCGGCGGATGGACGCGCCGCAGAACCAGGGGAGCGATGCATGAAGTACGTACTGCTGTTCGTGGACACCGAGGAGTTCGCCGGTGAACTGCGGGCGATGAGCCCGGCCGAGCGGGCGCGGGCGTACGAGCGGGTGAACGAGTGGTTCGCCACCCACGCCGGAAAGATCACCGGCGGGCAGAAGCTGCGTGCGCCCGAGACGGCGACGACCGTGCGCCTGGAGGGCGGAAAGCCGATCGTGGTCGACGGCCCGTTCGTGGAGGGCAAGGAGGTCGTGAGCGGCTACGCCGAGATCGATGTCGCCGACCTGGACGAAGCCCTGCGCATGGTCGCCACCTGGCCCGCCTGCCCCGTGGTGGAGATCCGCCCGGTGGAAATCACCCCGATGGGATGACCAGGGCTGTGACGGACCCATCGCCCGAGGTGGCCGGGACCGCAGCGTCGCACGAGCAGCTGGCCCGCGTGATGCGAGAGCACGCGGGCCGGCTGGCCGCCTCGCTGATCCACCTCACCGGCGACTTCGCCACCGCGGAGGACCTGGTGCAGGACGCCGTGCTCGCGGCGCTGAAGCACTGGCCGGCCGAGGGTGTCCCGGAGCGGCCGGATGCCTGGCTGTTCACCGTGGCCCGGCGCCGCGGTCTCGATCTGCTGCGCCGCCAGGAGAACTACCGGGCGAAACTTGCCCAGTTGCGGGAACCGGAGCGGGGCGAGCCGTCGCAGCCGGACGAACGACTGCGTCTGATCTTCACCTGCTGCCACCCGGCACTGGGGCAGGAGGCGCAGATCGCGCTCACCCTGCGGGTGGTGTGCGGACTGACCACCGCGCAGATCGCCCGGGCGTTCCTGGTGCGGGAGAGCACCGTGGCCCAGCGCATCACCCGCGCCAAGCAGAAGATCACCAACGCGGGTATCCCGTACCGCGTTCCGGGTGACGAGGAGCTGGCCGACCGCCTGGCCCAGGTGCTCGCGGTGATCTATCTGGTGTTCAACGAGGGGTATCTGGCCACCGCCGAGCAGGCGCAGTCGCATGACCTGGCCGACGACGCCGAGTGGCTGGCCACGCTCCTGCACCGGCTGATGCCGGCCGAAACCGAGGTGGCGGGCCTGCTGGCGCTGATCCGGCTGCACCGCGCCCGCGCCGCCGCCCGCTTCACTCCCGAGGGCACCCTGGTGCAGCTGCAGGACCAGGACCGCTCCCTGTGGAACCGCGAGACCATCGACGCGGCGACCCGGCTGCTCACACGCGCCATCCGCCGGCGACAACCAGGCCCGTACCAGCTCCAGGCCGCGATCGTGGCCTGCCACGCGGAGGCGGCACGCTGGGAGGACACCGACTGGGAGCAGATCGTGCTGCTGTACGACATGCTGCTGCACCTCGCGCCGTCGCCCGTCACCCGCCTGCACCGGGTCGTCGCGCTGCGCTACGCCGTGGACGCCGAGACCGCCCTGGCCGAGGTGGACGACCTCGCCCCGGACCTCGACCGCTACTACCTCTTCCACGCGACGCGCGCCGACCTGCTGCGCGCGCTCGGGCGCGTCGAAGAGGCCCGTACCGCGGACCGCCGCGCACTCGACCTGACCGACAACCCCGCGGAGCAAGCGGTACTTCACCAGCGCATCACCTGACACGACCGCTCGGCATAACGAGCGGGGGTGCTGCCCTTCGTCCCCGGTTCCGCTTACGCCCTGCCGACCTGCAGCTCGGCCCACCGGTTGGTCTCGCCGGACTGGGCGTCCACGCCGCAGCGGGTCGCCAGTGCGGTGACGATGTCGAGGCCGCGGCCGTGTTCGTCCGGGTCTTCGGGACAGGGCGACAGGCCGGCCGGGGCCACCGGCCCACGGTCGGTGACCCCGACACGTACGGCGCCGCAGCCGTCCAGCTCGGTGCGCGAAAGTCTGAGTGTCGCCGGGGGCAGGGCGTGCACGATGGCGTTGGTGAGCAGCTCCGAGACCAGGAGCAGTACGTCCTCCGTGCTGTCTGCGTCCAGGTGCCAGTCGCAGAGGACCGTACGCACGCTTCGGCGTACGGCCGAGACGGCCCCTGGGTCGTGCGGGAGCGTGAAGACGTGCTCGGCTTCCCCCCGAGGCGCGGCGGTGAGCTGCGCTGTCGTCATGTGTCCTCCTCGGGGGAGCGCTGAGTGTCGTGTGCCGGGCGTGATGGCACGCTAGGGAGGGAATTGCGACGGGTCAACGAATCCCGGTCGGCATTACCGAACGGCAGTCCCAAATCGTGAAAACCCGGACTACCATCGCGTCATGGCAGGCCCGGTCCAGTCCATAGAACGAGCCGCGGCGATTCTGCGCCTGCTCGCGGGCGGATCCCGTCGCATGGGGCTGGGCGAGGTGGCGTCGTCGCTCGGCCTGGCCAAGGGCACCGCCCATGGAATCCTGCGCACCCTGCAGCACGTGGACTTCGTGGAGCAGGACCCGGAGACCGGGAAGTACCAGCTCGGGGCGGCCCTGCTGCACCTCGGCACCAGCTACCTCGACGTCAACGAACTGCGTTCGCGCTCCATCAACTGGGCCGACGCGCTGGCCGCCCGCAGCGGGGAGGCCGTACGGCTGGGCACGCCCCTGGAGGGCAGGGTGCTCGTCATCCACCACGTCTTCCGGCCGGACGACACGCTGCAGACCCTGGACGTCGGCGCGCTGCTGCCGCTGCACGCCTCCTCGCTGGGCAAGGTGCTCCTCGCCTACGGCGTCACGCCCGTCGACGCCGTGCTGGAGGCCGAACCGGAGGCGTACACCCGGCACACCCTGGTCCACCCGGAGAGCCTCAACCGGGCGCTGGCCGAGATACGGGATCTGGGCTGGGGCGCCGAGGTGCAGGAGATGAGCATGGGCGAGGCCGGGGTCGCCGCACCGATCCGGGGGCAGGGCGGTCTGGTGGTGGGTGCGATCGGGGTGTCCGGCGCCGTCGAGCGGATCTGCGACACCAAAGGCCGGCCTCAGCCGGCCCTGATCACCGTGCTGCGGGAAGCGGCACGCGCGATCTCCAGAGACCTGGGTGCGGCCCGCTGGTAGGCCCCCAGCCCCCAGCACCTCCGCGACAGACCGGAAGGCAGGGCCGATCATGGTTGAGCGGTATGTGATGTCCATCGATCAGGGCACCACCTCCACGCGATGCATCCTGTTCGACCACGGCGGGAGGCTGGTGTCGGTCGCCCAGCGGGAGCACCAGCAGTACTTCCCCCGGCCCGGATGGGTCGAGCACGACGCCGTCGAGATCTGGCGCAACCTCCAGCGCGTCGTACCGGAGGCCCTGTCGAACGCCCAGATCGACGCGTCGCAGATCTCGGCCATGGGCATCGCCAACCAGCGCGAGACGACGGTGCTGTGGGACCGGCGGACCGGAGTCCCGCTCGGCAAGGCGATCGTCTGGCAGGACACCCGCACCGCCCCCCTCGTCGACGAACTGCGGCAGCACCCCGGGGACGAGTACTTCCTCGAACGCTGCTGCCTGCCCCCCTCGACCTACTTCTCCGCGCCCCGGATCCGCTGGCTGTTCGACCATGTCGACGGGCTGGAGCGGCGCGCCCGGGACGGCGAGGTGCTGTTCGGCACCATGGAGAGCTGGCTGGTCTGGAACCTCACCGGAGGCCCGGACGGCGGCGTGCACATCACCGACGCCACCAACGCCAGCCGCACCATGCTCATGGACATCCGCACGCTGACCTGGGACGAAGAGCTGCTGGACTTCTTCGGCGCACCGCGCTCGATGCTGCCGGAGATCCGCTCCTCGGCGGAGAGGTACGGCGAGGCCCGCGCGCTGCTCCCGGGGGTGCCGATCACGGCCGCGCTCGGTGACCAGCAGGCGGCCCTGTTCGGGCAGACCTGCTTCTCGCCGGGCGAGGCCAAGTGCACGTACGGGACCGGCAGTTTCCTGGTGATGAACACCGGCACCGACCTCGTGCGCTCCCAGCACGGGCTGCTCACCACGGTCGCCTACAAGATCGACGACCAGCCCACGGTCTACGCGCTGGAAGGCCCGATGGCCGTCACCGGTTCGCTGGTCCAGTGGTTCCGCGACCGGCTCGGCCTGATCCACAGCGCACCCGAGATCGAGACCCTGGCGCGCACGGTCGAGGACAACGGCGGCTGCTACATCGTCCCCGCGTTCTCCGGCCTGTTCGCACCGCACTGGCGCAGCGACGCCCGCGGTGTCATCGTCGGCCTCACCTCGTACATCACCAAGGGGCACCTGGCCCGGGCCGTGCTGGAGGCCACCGGCTGGCAGACCCGTGAGGTCGTCGATGCCATGAACGCCGATGCCGGACTCGCCCTGAAGCAGCTCAAGGTCGACGGCGGCATGACCTCCGACCACCTGCTCATGCAGATCCTCGCGGACGTGCTCGACGTTCCCGTCGTACGGCCCCTGGTGGCCGAGACGGTGTCCCTGGGCGCCGCCTATGCGGCCGGCCTGGCATCCGGCTACTGGCCCGACCTGGAGGTCCTGCGCCGCAACTGGCACCGCGCCGCCCAGTGGCTGCCGGACATGGAACCCGAACGACGGGAGTGGGAGTACGAGAGCTGGAAACTCGCCGTCGAGCGGTCCCTGGGGTGGGTCCGGCAGCCGAAGCCGTCCTGACGTACCAGGCCCTCACAACCTGGAGCGGTTGCCGGGGTATGAGGGCCGGTCGTCCCTAGCCGGCCGGCTCGTTGCGGTGCCGTACGAACAGGGCCGTGGGGATCGCCGTCACGAGCAGGGCGATGCCGCCGATGAGGAGCCCGAGGTGGACCGCGTCGGTGAAGGCGCGGGCCGCCGAGTCCGCGATGGTGTGCGCGAGGGGCGACTGCGCCGGCCTGCCGCCGTGGGTCGCGGCGTCCGTGATGTGCGCGGCCGCCGGAGCGGGAACGCCCGCGGAGGTCAGGCGGTCGTCCAGGTAGTGCGGGAAGCGGGTGGTGACGACGGTGCCGAGCACGCTGGGGCCGAGGACCGCGCCGAGCTGGCGGAACATGTTGACCGAGGAACTGGCCATGCCCGCCTGCTGCCGGGGCACGCTGTTGACCGCGGCGGCCGTGGACGGCGCCGTCAGCAGCGCCGATCCGACGCCCGCGACGAACAGGCCCGGCCACACCGTGCCGTAGCCGGAGAAGGGGCCGGTGGCCAGCAGCGCGAGCGCGCCGGCGCCCATGACGACGAGGCCCGCCGTCAGGGTGAGCGTGAAGCCGATCCTCTTGACGAGCGGCCCGGCGAGCGCGCTGACCACGATGTACGTCGCGAACATCGCGAGCAGCCGCAGGCCGGTGGCCAGCGCGGACAGGTGCTGCACGCGCTGCATGTACAGCACGGTCAGCAGGGCGGTCCCCACGAAGCCGAACATGGTGGCCGTCGCGACGCCCATCACCGTGGAGTACGACCGGTTGCGGAACAGTCGCAGGTCCAGCATCGGATCGTGGTGGCGGGCCTCCGTCACCAGGAACAGCACCAGGGTCACGGCAAAGACGGCGTAGGCCGTGACGATCCGGCCGGAGGTGTAGCCGGCGGAGCCGCCCTCGATGATCGCGTACGTCGCCGACGCGATCGCCACGGTGCACAACGGGACGCCGAGCAGGTCGAGTTGGCGGGTCGGGTGCTTGGACTCGGTCACCAGCAGGGGCGTCAGGACCACGGCGGCAGCGCCGATGACGACGTTGAGCAGATAGACCGCGTGCCACGAGAAGCCGCCCAGGAGCAGCCCGGCGCCGATCGGTCCGACGGCCAGGCCGAGCCCGGAACAACTGGCCCACACGCTGATCGCCCGGGTGCGTTCGTGCGGGTCGGTGAAGGAGTGGCTGACGATCGACAGGCTGGACGGCAGCACCGCCGCGCCGCCGATGCCCATCACCGCCTGCGCCGTGATCAGCATGCCCGCGCTGCCGGAGGCGAAGGCCAGCACGCTGCCGGCGGTGAACACGACGGCACCGCCGAGGAAGACCGCGCGGCGGCCGACCAGATCGGCGAGTGTGCCGGCGGACATCACCAGGCTGACGACGACCAGGGAGTACGCGCTGGTCACCCAGACCAGGGTGCTCGTCGTGGGACGGAGGTCCGGCTGGATGGCGGAGAGCGCGGAGATGGTGGAGGAGACGTTGACGAACGCCATCATCACGCCGAGACACACGGTGAGGACACCGGGCCAGGGGCGGGAGGGCGTGTCCGCCGGCGCGCTCGCGCCGTGCGAGACGACGGTCGGGCGCGGAGCGGCGGGCCGGCTCGTCATGACGCCGGGTCCAGGGGGCTGGCTGTTCTCGGACATGGCTACCAATCGATCTTCGTCATCAGGAAGGGCTCGTTCTCCGAAGCCTCTTTACGGGCCTTGAGGGCGCGTTCGGCGGGTGCGCCGACCGGCACGCGCAGCGGCGGCTCGGGGTGTTCGACCGTGGCGGCCACCGCGGCGGCGACCTCCTCAGGCGTCACGGACTCCCCGCGCAGCAGGGGGAGTTGCTCGTACAGGGGGCCGTACGGGTCGTTCTCCTTCAGGAACACGCCGGCACGCTCGCCGCCGCCCGAGGAGACGGCGCCGGGCTGTACGACGCTCACCTTGACGCCGAAGTGGCGGGTCTCGATGGCGAGGGTCTCGGCGAGCGCCTCGAGGGCCCACTTGCTGGCGCCGTAGGGGCCGATCATCGGCAGGACCAGGCGTCCCTGGACGCTGGAGACGAAGATCAGGCGGCCGGCGCCGCGTGCCCGCATGGCCGGGAGCACGCCCTGTGCCACGCGCAGGGCGCCCAGGGTGTTGAGCTGGAAGAGCCGCTCGACCTCGGCGAGCGGGACGCTCTCCAGGGGTGCGCGGACGGTTTCACCGGCGTTGCTGATCAGTACGTCGACGTCGCCGGCGTCCTTGACGGCCTGGTCGACGGTCTCCTGATCGGTGACGTCGAGACGCAGGCGCTGGTCGACGGGCAGGTCGGCCAGGGTTTCCGGGCGGCGGGCGGTGGCGACGACCCGGTGGCCCCGCCGCGACAGTTCGAGGGCGATGGCTCGGCCGATGCCCTTGGATGCTCCGGTGATGAGTACTGACGACATGGTGGACCTCGTCGTTCGTGGGCGGATGGGTGCGCCGGGTGCGCGTCACCCCTGGTGAGGGGCGGGTTGTCCGGTCACGCGGTGGTGGCGGCCCGGTCGCCGACGACCGTCCCGCGCATGAGCCAGGTCGGGCCTTCGGCGTACGCGCTCGCCTCGGCGAAGAAGGCGGCGAAGTAGGGGCCGCCGACATGCGCGTCGAAGGCGTCGACGTCCGCGTAGACCTCGTTCAGGTAGAAGACGTCGTCGTTCTCCTCGTCGGCGATGACCTCGAAGCGGTGGGAGCCGGGCTCGTTCGCGAGGGAGTCGCGGGCGGTGCGGCGGGCAGCCCGGACGAAGTCGTCGCGGTGCTCGGGCTGGACGGTGAAGGAGACAAGGAACTGGTACATGGGGCGGCCTTCGCGGGCTCGGCGGACAGAGGGGCAAGTTCAGTGACTGAACTGCCACTGATGAGGACCGTAGCACAGTCAGTTCAATGACTGAACTGGAGGAGTAGAATCGACCGCATGACACTCCCCAGCACCTACGCGGACCGCAACTGCTCGCTGGCGCGCACGCTGGAAGTGGTGGGGGAGCGGTGGACGCTCCTGATCGTCCGCGACGCGTTCTTCGGGGTGCGCCGGTTCGGGGACTTCGCCACGCAGCTCAAGATCCCGCGCGCGGTCCTGACCGACCGCCTCAAGACCCTCGTGCAGGAGGGCGTCCTCAGCCGCGACGACGAGCCGGGCGGGGCGGTCGAGTACCGCCTGACCGCCAAAGGCATCGAACTCTGGCCCGTCCTGCGCACTTTGATGAACTGGGGCGACGCGCACTACTCCCCGACCGGGGCGAAGCGCGTCTTCCGCCACGAGCGGGACGGAGGTCTTCTCGACCACGAGGGCCGCTGCGGCGACTGCGGCCTGGTGGTCCCGGTCCTGGAGATCCTGCACGAACCCGGCCCCGGGTTCGAGCCGGCGCCGGGTCCCGGGCGCGATGCTGTGGCGCGGGCGGTGAGTGCGCCGCGACGGCTGCTGGAGCCGATGGTGACGGCAAGGTGAGTGATGCCGGCGTGAGCGTCGAGGCGCGCGATCGGTCGACTCGTCCCGCGCCGGGCGCTGTGTGGACGCCGTCGGTCAGCCGGATCGGGTGCAGGCCGGCAGAACTGTCCGGCAGGACTTCGCGGCGGTGCGCGCCAACCCGCCGTAGGGCAGGCGTACTTGGGCAGGTCAGGTCTGCGCGGCGATGCGTGCGCGGTTACGTGCTGGGCTCTGTCCAGGGTGGGGTGGGGGTGCCGTCGGGGTTGAGGCCGTGGGGCCATCGGCGGCGGGCGTAGGCGCGGAACGTGTTGGAGTTGGAGACGCTTTCGAGGCTGCCGGTGTCGGCTGCGCGCAGGGCGAGGGTTTGTGCCGTGCTGTGGTCTGAGGCCTCGTCTCGTTTCCGGGCGAGCTCGAGGAGAGCATGCGCGTTGCCCGTGTCGGCTGCCCGCCGGAGGAGGGCTTCGGCTCCGGTGTGGTCGCCGGCCTCTTCTCGCGCGTGGGCGAGGTCGAGCAGCGCGTGGATGCTGCCGGCGTCGGCTGCGCGCACGGCGAGGGCCTCGGCGCCGGTGCGGTCGCCGCGACGGTGTCGGGTGCGGACCAGTTCGCGTAGCGGGTCGAGGTCGCCGGTGTGGGCGGCGGCGTCGAGGGCGAGGGTTTCGGCGCCGGTGCGGTCGCCGAGCTGGTCGCGCAGGAGGGCCAGATCGGTGCGGGCGGCGCGGCTGCCGGCGTCGATGGCCTGTTGGAACAGGAGCGCTGCGGCCTCGAGTTGGCCGTGCCGTCGCCGGGCTCGCGCCAGGTGAGTGAGGGCGCGGGTGTCGCCGGCGGCGGCCGCCTGTCGGGCCAGGGCTTCCGCCTCGGCGCTGTGGCCTGCCCGGGCCCGGATCCGGGCCAGCGGCGCCAGGGCGTCGGTGTCGCCGGAGTCGACGGCCTGCTGGAAGAGGATTTCGGCGCCTTGGTCGTCGCCGGCTCGTTCGCGGTGGCGGGCCAGCGCGGTCAGGGCGGCGGTGGCGGGGGCGGGCGTGTCGGCTGCCGTCTGCCCGGCTGGACGGGCTGCGCCGTCGTGCGACCGGTCGCCCGCCAAGGGCGGGTGCGGCGGGTCGAGGAAGGTGCGGGCCAGAGCTTCGGCGGTCTGCTGGTCGCCGGCCGTCTCCCGGTGGACGACGAGTTGTACCAGCACGTCGGTGCGTCCTGCCACGGCCGCCTCGCGGGCGAGGGTTTCGGCGGCCGCAGGGTCCCCGGCCTCCTCGCGCAGCCAGACCAGTGCGGCCAGTGCGCCGGCGTCGCCGAGGTCCCGTGCGTGCCGGACAAGGGTTTCGGCCCGCTGCCGGTCGCCGGCCTTCTCGCACCTCAGCGCGAGGTCGCCGAGGGCCTGCGTCCTGCCGGTGGCGGCGGCACGCCGGGCCAGGGCCTCGGCCTGCTGCGCGCGGCCGTCCGCGTGCCAGATCCTGACCAGGTGGGTCAGCGCCGCTTCGCTGCCCGCCACGGCGGCTTGCCTGGCGGCTGCTTCGGCGCCCCGCGTGTCTCCGGCCTCGTGGCGGATACGCATCAGTTCCAGCAGCGCCTCGGTGCTGCCCGCCGCGGCGGCTTCCTGCACGAGGAGCTCGGCACCCTCATGGTCGGCCAGCTGTTCCCGTATGCGGGCGAGCCGCAGCAGCGCCCGATCGTCCCCGGCAGCGGCCGCCTGGCGGGCGAGTGCTGCCGCGCGGTCCTGGTGGCCCGCCTTCTCCCGGGCCCGGGCCAACTGAGTCAGCGCCCGGGTGTCGCCGGCCCGCGCCGCCCGCACGGCCAGGGCTTCGGCCGCCTCGTGATGTCCAAAGCGCTCCTTGAAGCGGGCGAGGTAGACCAGGGCGTCGGCGTCGCCGATGTCAGCGGCGCGGCAGGTGAGGTGGTGGGCCCATTGCAGTCGGTGGCGTCGCCGGGCCGCGTCGGCGAGGGCGCTGAGGTCCTCGGCCCGGGTGAGATGAGCATGGCCGGCGTGCCAGAAGCTTGCCGGCGGGCATTGTTGCCGGCGCACCGTACGGCCGTACTGCTCCAGGTAGTCGGCCAGACGGAAGACCGGCAGCGCAGGGCCGCTGGAGGAGCGCACCGGTGGGGAGTTCGGGGGACGGCGCTCGGGGCGGGGACTGACGCGACGCAGGGGCGCCTGCTTGCCGTGGACGAGGTGGGCGAGTTCGGCGTAGGCGGCCTCGACCCAGTCGTCGGTGAGCTGGTCGTAGTCGGCATCGGTGAGGTAGTCGGCAGCCGCGTCGGTGAGGAACGGCTGGGGAAGGTGCAGCCCCAGGCCCAGACGGCGGGCATCCATCGCGGCCTCGAGCAGCGCACGAGCGGCCGGGGTGCCGTGCTGGTAGCGGTGCAGAAGCTGGGGCGCGCCGGCGAGGTCCTGGGTCACACGTCCGTCGCCCCCGGCCCGGGTGAGGGCATCGGCCAGCAGCCGGTCACCGTCGTTGGCCAGGGCTGTCGCGCGTTCCAGGGCGGCGGCGTCGAAGGCGTCGGGCACCGACAGGGTGCGTCCGGCGAGCAGTTCGCGGACCCGGCTGTGCGAGTCCGACCCGTCAAAGCTGGGCAAGGCCGTGTACTGCCGGGCGTACTCGGGCCACAGGGTTCCCAGGACCAGCACCGGCCCGCGCGCCGGATCGGTGAGCAGGTTGTGGAGCGCGGCGGCGATGCGTTCGCCACCGCCGGAACTGCCGAGATAGTGCTGGGCCTCGTTGAGCCACACCACGGTCCGCGGCGACACCCGCCCCAGGTCCTCCAGCGCGGCTTCCGCGCGGGTCGGATCGAAGGGATGCCACAGCCGCCAGCCGGTTCCGGCGAGCGGCTGCACCGCCTCCCAGCACGCCCTGGTCTTCCCGGTGGAGGAGGCACCCACCAGCACCACCATCCCGCTGTGGCCTGCTTCGGCCTCCCGCACCGCCTCGGCCAGCATCCGGTCGTGCTCGCGGTGCACATAACCCGACAGCAGCCGGACTGTGGACGCGCCCGGCTCGTGTCCGTTCGCGGCGCTCCCGGCCGGGTGAACCTCCAAAGCGTGTGGCTCCCACGCCTCGACCGGCCGGCCCAGCATTTGTCTGCCGTCGAGGACCGCGGCGCCGGTCTCGTCGGCCGCGATCCGTTGCAGGTGCAGGAGTTCTGATACCGGGAGCTCCAGTGCGCGGGCGAGCGCCGCCACCGTCTGCGCCGACGGCAGCGGGCCATCGACTCGCAAGGCGCCGGACACGATGGCGCGCTCCAGCTCCGACCGGGCGGCAAGCTGAGCCTTGGTCAACCCACTCGACGCCAGGCCGTCCTTGAGCCTGTCGTGCAGCTCATGCCGGGCCGCAGCGCGAGTTGTTGCTTCTTCCGCCACCCATCCACCCCTTGGGCCGTCCTGCCGTAGCCGGAGTTCATGCTCCTACAGGGGAACCCTGGCAACCACTGCAGGGCACGCACGTGGTTTCAACGCGTCTCTGCCGATGAGGAGTTCATCGGTGACCGGTGACCGGTGACCGGTGACCCGTGACCGGTGATCGGCGCGGCAGAGCACCCGCAGCGCAACGGCAAGCGGGCACAGTGGCTGCGGACGCCCTGAACGCCGTGGACGCGGGCGTCCGGCGCCGACTGGCACACTGCTGGGGTCGGTGGGGCAATGCGGGATGGCAGGGGGCTGTGTGTCGGACGCGGTGATGACGGCGTGGATCGCCGCCGGCTCGGGGATAGCCGGTGCCCTCGCCGGCGGTGCGGTCACGGGATGGTTCACGCTTTCGGCCGCCCGCAAGCAGGCGCAGAGCACGGTCGATGCCGCGGCGCGGCAGGCGGACGCGGCCTGGGCGGCCGGCCGGCGCCAGGCCGACGCCGCGTGGGAGGCGGGACGCCGGCAGGCGGACGCCGCGTGGGAGGCCGGACGCCTGCAGGCCGACGCTCAACTGGACGTGGCCCGCCAGACGCTGACCGCCCAACACCTCGCCGCGCAGCGTGAGGTGCGCCGGACCGCCTACGCCGCCTTTCTCGCCGCCACCGACGCGGGCCACCAACGCCGCCTCGAATGGCAGCAGGCACTGGGCAGCCCCGAGGCGGCGGGCTGCCGCGACCGCTACCGCACCGCCCTGAGCACCGTCACCGAGGCCCTTACGCTCGTCCGGCTGGAAGGCCCCGATCCGGTCAGCTCCGCCGGCGATGCCCTGGAGAACTCTCTCGACGCGAACGCCTCCGCGGACCAGTACCAGGCCGCGCATGCCGACTTCCTCGACGCCGCACGCACCGCCCTCGCCGCACCATGACCCTGCCGATGCCGGCCGGGCGCACATGCTGTCCCTTGCACCGCGAGTTGTGATCCACGAGCGGTCCGGCCGGAGCGGGGAGCCCGCCTTCCTCGCGACGGCCGTGAGGGAGATGCCGTGAGGTGGCGCGTGGGCGTTCGCTGCTGCTCTGGGCGCTCGGTGAGGCCGACCGCAGCGGGGATGTGCTGGCCGTGGGCAGCTCAGGGCCAGGGAGGTGTGGGGGTGCCGTCCGGGTCGAGGCCGTGCGGGAAACGCGGGTGGGGGCTGTTGCGGCGGAAGTCGGCCCGTGGGGTGTAACCAGCGTCGATGGCCTGGGCGGCGAGGATGTCGGCGTCCTGGCGGCGGCCGGCGCGACGGCGGATCGCAACCAGGCGGGAGAGGACGTGGGGTGCGCCTGCGTCAGCGGCCTGCCAGGCCAGTGCCTCGGCATCGGCCGGGTCACCGGCCCGCTCCCGCAGCGCGGACAACGCCGTGAGCGCGGAGATGTCACCGGAGTCGGCGGCCGCTCGGTAGAGCGTCTCCGCGCTCGGGGTGTCGCCGGCCTTCTCCCGCAGCCGCGCCACGGACAGCAGGGCCTGCCTGTGGCCGGCCTCGGCGGCCTGCCGGTACAGCGCTTCGGCGCCGCCCAGGTCGCCGGCCCGCTGCCGCAGCCCGGCCAGGACGAGCAGCACCTGGCTGTGGCCGGCCGCGATGGCCCTGTGGCACAGGGCTTCGGCCCGATCCTGGCGGCCGGCTTCGGTGTGCAGCCCGCTCAGCAGCGCCACGGCGCGTGGGTTCCAGGCCGCGGTGGCCTGCAGGGCCAGGTCGTCGGCGCCGTCCAGGTCGTGGAGCTCCTCACGCAGCATGGCGAGGCAGACCAGCGCATAGCTGTGGCCGGCTTCGGCAGCCTGCCGGTACAAGGCTTGCGCACTCGCCAAGTCCCCGGAAACTTCGCGCAGTTCACCGAGCACGGTGAGCACGTGCGGGTGGCCGTGGTCGGCGGCGAGCAGGGCGGTGGCCTCGGCGTCCTCGTGCTGTCCAAGCGTGTGTCGCAGCGCGGTCAGCCGTTGCAGCGGCTGACCGTGGCCGGCGTCGGCCGCCCGCAGTGCCAAAGCCTGCGCCCCGGCGGGGTCTCCGGTCTCTTCCCGCAGTACCGCGATTCGGGCCAGCCCCCGTACATGACCGGCCGCGGCCGCCTGCCAGGCCAGGTTTTCGGCGATCCGGGGCTCGCCGGCCTGCTCGTGTACTTCCGCCAGCAGGGGCCAGGCACGAGCCTTCCCGGCATCAGCGGCCCGCCGGTACAGCGCTTTGGCCTGCGCCCAGTCGGCGGCCTGCTCGCACCGGGCCGCGTGCACCAGCAGCGAGCGCACCTGGCCGGCCTCTGCAGCCCGCCGGGCAAGGTGCTCGGCCCACCGCAGGCGGTAACGGGCCCTGGCCGCGCGGGCCAAAGCATCGAGGTCGTCCGGGCGAGACAGGTGCTGCCCGGCAGCGGCCCAGAACGAGGCCGGCGGACACAGTCTGCGGCGCGTGGCCCGGCCGTGCTGCTCCAGGTAGTCGGCTAGCTGGAAGAGAGCCGGGGTGTTCGCCGCCAGGGGGTTGGCGGGAGCGGAGGTGGGGGACCGATGCCGCGGCCGAGGGGTGATGCGGCACAGCGGTGCCTGTTTGCCGTGCACCGGGCGGGTGAGTTCGGCGAAGGCCGACTCCACCCAGCTGTCGCCGAGTTGGGCGTAGTCCACGTCCTCGAGATAGTCGACGCACGCCTCGGCCAGAAAGGGCTGCGGTAGATGCGGGCCGACGCCCAAGCGCCGGGCGTCCATCGCCGCGTTGAGGAGGGCCGCTGCGGCGGGTGAGCCGTGCCGGTAGCGGCGCAGCAGTTCAGGTGCTCCCGCCAGATCCTGGGCGATCCGCCCACTTGTCCCGGCCCGGGTGAGCGCACCGGCCAGCAGCACATCACCCTCCTTGGCCAATACGGCAGCCGCGCGCAGCGCCGCGTCGTCGAAGGCCTCCGGCACCGACAACATCCGCGCGGCGAGCAGCTCCCGTACCCGGCTGTGCGGATCTCCCTCGCCCGGCTGGGGCAGGGCGGTGTACTGCTGTACGAGTTCTGGCCACAGCGTGGCCACAATGAGAACCGGTCCCCGGCCGACATCGGTCAGCAGACCATGCAGCCCCGCAGCGATCTGCTCACCCAGCTGAGGATCACCGAGGTAGTGCTGGGCCTCGTTCAGCCACACCACCGTGCACGGTGGCACCGCGGGCAGGCCGGCCAGCGCCGCCTCGGCCCGGCCCGGGGCGAAGGGATGCCACAGCCACCACCCTGGCTCCGCCAGCGCTTGGACCGCTTCCCAGCACGCCCGGGTCTTTCCGGTCGAGGATGAACCGACCAACACCACCATGTGACTGCGGCCCTCTGCTGCCTCGCTCACCACCTTGGCCAACACCCAGTCGTGATCGCGCGCCACATAGCCGGGGAGAGGCGCCTCCCGCACGCCTGGGCTGCCGGCGTAGCGCGTCGGGGAGCCGGCGGGGTGCACCTCCAGATCGAGTGGGCTGCACCGCGCGACAGGCTGCCCGAGACGCGCCGCGCCCAGCACGTCGCGCCGTGCCGCGGCACGCTGCGTCTGCTCGTCCGGCACCCGACCGGCCTCCCGCCACCGTCATGTGTCCGCCCGCGATTCATCTTCGCCTGCACATCGAGCGTTTGCGGGTCCTTGGCCGCGAAAGGGGGCCAAGAGGTGGCCGTTTCGGTGGGCCTTCGAGAGGGCGGCCCTGCGCACGCGGTCTTGCTGCATGAGGCCATCAATTCGCGCACGCGCGCCGCAAGATGCGGTTGAGCCGCTCGAACTGGCCCCTGTTGGGCACGACAGCGAGGTACCGCTCCCCGTGGGAGGTGTGCAGCGTCAGGTACAGCAGCGGTGTGCCGGAGGGGGGACGCGGCAGCCAGCAGTTGCAGACGGCGGCCCGGACGTACAGGCTGCGGACCTGGCCGGGCGCGAGAGGGTTGGCCGGCAGGGGGACGTAGAGGATGAGGTCCGGGTAGCCCTCCCGCGACCCTGAAATGGCGACGAGTGACGTGGCGGTGGCCCGAAGCCGGAGGCCGAAGTAGGGATTGCCCGGGGGCGGTACGCCGATGTGGGTGATCCGGACGTGGAGGCCGGCCACCGGCGGGGGTTGCGGGGCGGCCGGGTGGGGCGCGAGGAAGTAGCCCGCGAGCAGGGCCAGGACGACCAGGCAGGTGGACAGGGCGACCGTGGCGCGGGCTCGGGGCGGCAGCGCCTGCCAGCGTTCCTTCAGCCCCGGTCGATTGCTGTCGAGGACCTCGACGACGTCGTCCCGGTTCCCCTCGGGGGGCGTCATGCCGGGAGGGTAGAAGACCAGACGATCCGAATCATATCGGCCAAATGCCTAATTTATCCGCCCCACTTGGCCGTACACGAGTTGGTTGAACGCTCGACGGTGCAGCCCACCCGCACCGCATGGTTGATGCCGTCGAACGAGGGGGCCTGCACCGCCCTGCAGGCAACCAGGTGAGCGGGTGGGCATGGTGCGAAGTTGCATTCAAGAACCGGCCGCAGGGCGAGGGAGGGTGTCAGCAGTTCCGTAGCCAGACGACCCAGGTCCAGTCGGCGTCCTTGTCCTCGGAGTAGGCGCCGTCGTCGTGCCAGCGCGACACGTGGTCGGAACTCTCGAAGTTGGCGATGGTGCCGGTGTACTGGTTGTTCTCCCACGATCCGCGCCCCGTGAACGGCATGGGATTCTCTCGGCACTTGAAATAGTCCCTGACGTCGCCGGTGAAGTTGGTGCCGCTGAACGCGCAGAAGTGGCCGAAGTCGCAGGGGTACTGTGCCAGGGCCCGGCCGTTGCTGTCCTTGCCGTAGGCGGCATGCCCACCCGGCAGAGCGAGCACGAGCACGGAACCGTCTTTGAGCCTGATCTTGTTGGCGGCGATCTGGGTTCCGCCCTCCTCGGCGAGAAGCGTGTCGGCTCGGCTCTGCAGCGTCCTGGCTTCACCGGTGCTCAGCCCGAAAGCCTGAGCCTGCGTGGCGAAGGGGGCGGGGGAGTGGCGGGCCTCGGCGCCTGCGGTGCCGGCCATCGCCATGACGGTGGCGAGACTTGCGGTCGCCGCCAGCGTTCCGTAGAGCGATGTCCGGCGGCCGTTACGACGCTGTCCGGTCATGGGATGTACTCCTTTGCTGGAGATGCTTGGATTCGGCGTGGGCACCGTGGGGTGATGGTTGCTCAGGTTCGGTTGCCAGCTGGGTGTGTGTAGCGCTGTGAACTGCGGTGGCGGGCCGCCTACTGGTAGCAGGGGCTCCCGCACAACACGGTGACCGTGCCGCCGGCGGCCGTCGGAGAGGCGGTGGCGTGGGTGACGGCTGTGGGGGTCTTGCTGGTCTCCCAGGGCATGGGGGCGGCCACGGCCTGCGGGCCCAGGGCGGTGAGGACTGCCGTGGTGAGGAACACGGCGGCTACGGCTCGCCTGTGCAGACGCATCTGGACTCCTCTATGGATTCAGCGAGTTCGGCGGTTGGCGCAATGTTCGGACAGGCCGAGTCTCATCGGGTGGGCGAAGACCGTCATCCTCGGTTCCGTGGCATGGCCAAACCCCGGACCACGGCTCCTAGACCCCGGCGACCGCCTATTGGTAGCAGGGGTCCCCGCACAGCACGGTGACCGTGCCATGGTCGCCGACTGGCGTGAGGGTGGTGTTGCGAGTGGTGGTGGGGGTCTTGCTGGTCTCCCAGGGCATGGGGGCGGCCATGGCCTGAGGGGCGAGGGCGGTGAAGGCTGCGGTGGCCGCGAACACGGCGGCAACTGCTCGCTTGCGCAGGCGCATTGGTGCTCCTTGATCGATGACGGGCTGGTGGGCTCGGCTGTGAAGGCTCGAGCCGGGACTCCTCGTCCGCCACGAGTACCACGGTCGAGGGCGGTCTGCCTCGGTGTGCATGCCGCGCGCCCTTTCCGGCACCATCGTGCTGGCGTGCCAGGCACACGAAACAGCTCACGAACCGTTCACGTATGGCCGGTTCGCATCTCGAGGCTAGGGTCGGGTGCCGCCGCCGCGGATCGCCCACGGGATCGACCTGGCACTGGGAGCCCAGGAGGATCGAGGCCCGGCCTCCCTCTTGAGGAGGAGGCGGACAGCGCTAGCCGGGCTGGCGTATCGAGGCGGTAGGGGACTTCGCCGAGTTGCCGGAGAGGCGCCGCAACTTCGGTTTCCCGGGCTCGGCCTTGCACCGTCCGCCGAGCACCTGATGGCGGCAGTCCTGGACGATGTGTCCGCGGCCGACGCCCGGACGGGCGTCGCCTTCGTCGACCTGACGGCGGGCGCACGGGAGCACACGTGACTCGCCGTCAGGTCCTGCTGGAGCAGGTTCCTGCTAGGGCCGGTCCCGCAGGATCGGGGTCAGGGTGTCGAGTACCGACGCGTCCTCGATCGTCGGTGGTACGGCCTCGTCGCGGCCGTTGGCGATGCCCCTCATCGTCCTGCGCAGGATCTTGCCCGAGCGGGTCTTCGGCAGGGCCGGCACGATCGCGACGTCGTGGAAGGCCGCCACCGGGCCGACGTCGCGCCGTACGGCCGCGATCAGTTCGGTGCGCAGTTCGTCGTCGTCCGGTGCGGCGCCGGCCTTGAGGACGACCAGCCCGAAGGGGACATGGCCCTTCAAGGGGTCGGGGATGCCGATGACCGCGCATTCGGCGACCGCGGGGTGGGTGGCCAGGGCCGCTTCGATCGCCCCGGTGGACAGGCGGTGCCCGGCCACGTTGATCACGTCGTCGGTGCGGCCCATGACGAACAGGTAGCCGTCGTCGTCGATGTATCCGGAGTCGCCGGTGTGGTAGTAGCCCGGGAAGCGGCTGAGGTATGACTCCACGAAACGGTCGTCGTCGCCCCACAGCGTCGCCAACGCGCCTGGCGGCAGCGGCAGTTTGATGACGATCTCGCCCTCGTGACCGGGCTCCCGCTGCCCGCCCTCCGCGTCGACCACGCGTACGTCCCATCCGGGCACGGGCAGTGTGGCCGACCCCGGCTTCGTCGGCATCGGCTCCAGCCCGCGCGGGTTCGCCGCGATCGGCCAGCCCGTCTCGGTCTGCCACCAGTGGTCGGTGACCGGCACACCCAGCGCCTCCGAGGCCCACTGGAGGGTCTCCGGGTCCAGCCGCTCACCCGCGAGGAACAGCGCGGCCAGGGACGAGATGTCGTAGGCGGCGACCTCGGCGGCCTTCGGGTCGACCTTCTTGATCGCCCTGATCGCGGTCGGCGCCGTGAAGATCGTCCGGACCCCGTACTCCTGCACGATCCGCCAGAACGCGCCCGCGTCCGGTGTGCCGACCGGCTTGCCCTCGTAGACGACCGTGGTCGCGCCGACCAGCAGCGGGGCGTACACGATGTAGCTGTGGCCGACGACCCAGCCGACGTCCGAGATCGTCCAGAAGACGTCGCCCTCGTGGACGTCGTAGATCGCGCCCATCGACCAGGCGAGCGCGACGGCGTGGCCGCCGGTGTCCCGCAGGACGCCCTTCGGCTTTCCGGTCGTGCCGGAGGTGTAGAGGATGTAGAGCGGGTCGGTGGCCGCCACCGAGACGGGGTCGGCCGGGTCCGCTCCGGGGACCACGTCGTCCCAGTCGAGGTATCCGGGTCCCAACTCGGCCCGCAGGGTGTCGCGTTGGAGCATCAGCGTGTGGTCCGGGCGGTGGTCGCTCATCGCCAGCGCCTCGTCGAGGATGGGCTGATACGCCACCACCCGCGTGGGCTCGATGCCGCACGACGCCGCCACGACGACCTTGGGCCGCGCGTCCTGGATGCGCGCCGCCAGCTCCTTCGGCGCGAACCCGCCGAACACCACCGAGTGCACGGCGCCGATACGGGCGCAGGCCAGCATCGTCATCGCGGCCTCGGGAACCATCGGCATGTAGACGATGACCCGATCGCCCTTGCCGACCCCCAGCGCCTTCAACGCCCCTGCCACGCGTGCTACTTCGTCGCGCAGCTCGCGGTAGGTGTACGACCGCTTCGCGGGCACCATCGCCGAGTCCCAGATCAGTGCCGTGCGGTCGCCGAGGCCGCGCGCCACGTGCCGGTCGAGCGCGTTGGCGCAGGTGTTCAGCCGGCCGTCGGGGAACCACCGGTAGAAGGGGGCCCGGGTCTCGTCGAGCGCGCGGGACGGCTCGACGTCCCAGTCGATCAGCTCGGCGGTCCGGAGCCAGTAACCGTCCGGATCCGCCAGGCTGCGCTCGTAGTGGCTCGCATGTTCTCCCACGGTGAGATCCTTTCCACGACTCCGGACGCCCGCCGCCACGGACCGCCCACTCCACCAGTGTCGGCCGCGGATGCGATCACGAACAGTGTGCTGCGGCCGAGCGGGCCGGCACGAGCCCGGTCAGCCGTACATGGCCACCCGAAACAGCGTCGCGAGTGCATCGTCGATGGGATGCGGCCGCGGCCTGCCCGAGGAGTCCAGCCCGTTCCATCGCTGCAGGTTCACCGCGACGGCCAGGCGCCGCCTGCCGTCGGCGCGGATCATGGCGAGCGCACCACCGCCCCAGACCGTGCCCCCATGGCCCCAGAAGGTCTCCTTGCCCGGGTCCCGCATCGGGTGCAGGCCGAGGCCGTAGTCGATCACCTTTCCCTCCTGTGAGACGACCGGGACGGTGCGCTGCATCTGCGCCAGTGTCGAGGGGCCGACGATCTCGCCGGCCATGAGCTTGCCGTAGAAGCGATTGAGGTCCGTGACGGTCGATATCAGTGAGGCCGACGGTCCCACCCAGGACATGTCGTGGACGCTGTGGTCGCGCGGCGGATCGATCATGCCGAACCATGCCTCGTAGAGCCGCGAGTGCGGTCCGTCGACGTACGGGGTGGCGGGGAATCCGGTGTGCCGGAGTCCGGCGCGCTCGATGACGTCGCGCGTGATGCAGTGCTCGGCCGTGGTGCCGGTGACCTGTTCCAGGAGCAGGCCGAGGAGCAGGTAGTTGGTGTTGGAGTACAGCCCGGGGGTGGTGCCCGGAGCGCCGACGGCCGGCGCGGTGACCCCCAGCCCGATCAGATCGGTGGCGCGGAAGTGCGTGAACCGGTGGTCTTCCAGGCTCTCCGGCCCGGTCTCCGCCAGGGCGGGGAACGCCTTGAGGGACGGATAGGCGTGGGGGAGGTACTCGGCGAGGCCGCTGGTGTGGTTGAGCAGCATGCGGACCGTGATCGTGTCCCCGCGTTCGCCGGGGACCAGCTGCGGGAGGTACCGGCCGATCGGCGTGTCCAGACCGATACGACCGCTCTCGACCTGCTGCAGCACCGCGGCGGCGGTGAAGGTCTTGGTGATGCTGCCGACGCGGTGCCGCATGTCGGCGGTGACGGGGCGGCCGGTGGTGACGTCGGCGACTCCGGCGGCGCCGCGCCAGACCTGGTCACCGTCCCGCACCTGCGCGAACAGGCCCGGCATCCCGGCGCGGTGGACGTTTTCGATGGCGGCATCCAGCCCCGCGGAATCCAGTGGGTTCTTCATGGCGTGCGTCCTTCCGTATCTCCGGGGGTGCTCTTGTCCTCATTATGCACGCAGTGCGTGCAACACCAAGTGCATAGGGTACGCTGAAGGTTGGTGAGAGGAGCGAAATGGCAGGTCGCAGGCGCTGGTCGACCGAGGAGATCCTGGATGCGGCGGCGGAGTTGCTGCGCACGAGCGACGCCGAGTCGTTCAGCGTGCGCAAGCTCGCCGCGGCCCTCGGGACCGACTCCTCCAGCCTCTACCGGCACTTCCGCAGCAAGACCGAGCTGCTGCGTGCGGTCGCCGACCGGATTCTCGCGGCCGCGATGGACGGCTACCGCCCCGACGGCGACTGGAAGCAGCGCATCACTGCCCTCGCCCTGCGCGTGCGGGAGGCCTTCGGGCAGCAGCCCCAGCTCGCCGCGGTCTGGGGGCGCTACGCGTCAGGAGGTGCCGGTTCCCGGCTGGTCATGGAAGAGGTGCTGCGGGCCTTGCGCGCGTCGGGGCTGCCCGACGAGGAGATCCCGGTGCGCTACCACCGGCTCGCCGTCCTCATTGCCGCCTTGATCGCCTCCGAGGCCGGCGTCAGCACCATCACCGCCCAGGAGTACGAGCAGGGCATGGAGCACTTCCGCGTCGCGGTACTGGGCGCCGACCCTGACCGCTTCCCCACCCTGGCGCACTTCGCCCGTGAGGTCCGCCCCCTCGGGGCCGACCGTCGCGCCGCGTTCGAGGAGATCCTGGCTGCTCAACTCGCCCAGATCGAGGTGTCGATCGACCCGAGTTAGCCGATCGACCCGAGTTGGCCGATCGACCCGAGTTGGCCGACCGGCCCGAGTTGGCCGATCGACCCGAGTTGGCCGATCGACCCGAGTTGGCCGATCGACCCGAGTTGGCCGATCGACCCGAGTTGGCCGACCGGCCCGTGTTGGTCGATCGCTCCGGGAGGGCCGGCACGTGTGATTCCCTCGCCGGACGGGCCCTAGTGCGCGCGAGCCGGCTTCGTGGCCCGGCCCGCCCGCAGGGCCACCGCTTCGCCGGCGCTCTGGCCCGCCACCAGCGTGCGCAGGAAGGTGAGCACGGCGTCGAGGTCCTGGCCGGTCGCCGCGGCGCCGATCCGGGCGTGGAGTTCTGCCTCCACCGCGGCCACCGCGCGTGCCGTCTCCTGCCCCGCGGGGGTGAGGGAGAGCTCCACGTGGCGCCGGTCCCGGCTGCTCTCCTCGCGGCGTACCAGTCCCGCCGTGACCAGGCGATCCACCAGCCGGCTGGGGTTGGCGCCGCTCTCGCACACCAGCAGGGTGCCGAGCCCGGACATGCTCAGCGGCTGACGCTCGGCGAGGAGCCGCAGCACTTCCCCCTGCGCGGGGGTGACGCCCAACGGGCGCAGTTCCTGGGCGAGTTGGCGGTTTCCTTCACGCTGGGCGGCCAGGATGAGGAAGCGGACTTCTTCGGCCGGGTCCATCGCGTTGCGCTCCCTGGTGTCGGCGGACGAGAGAACTACGTTACACGACACCTATTCTCTCCCCCTTGCCTCCCCGCCCTGCTTCCCGGTCTGGCCGGATTAATAAGTGTCGTGTAACTTAATGACACGACACATAAAAGGGTGAGGATCATGAACGAGATCACGTACCGGAAGATCGTCGTGGAACGGTTCGGCGGCGCCGAGGCGATGAAGACCGTCGAGGCCACCCTCGGGGAGCCGCCGCCCGGCCATGCCCGCATCAGGGTGCTGGCCGCGGGAGTGGGCTTCACCGATCTGATGGCGCGGTCGGGCGACTACCTGTTGCAGCGCAAGGTGCCGTTCACGCCGGGCTACGAACTCGTCGGCGAGATCGTCGACTTCAACACCGACGACAGCCCGCCGGCCTGGCTCGCACCGGGTGCGCGGGTAGCGGTCGCCCTGACGAAGATGGGCGCATACAGCGAGTACGTCTCCCTGCCCCTGTGGCAGCTCGTCCCGCTGCCTGAAGGCCTCGACCCCCGTCTCGCCGCCACCGTGCCGCTCGACCACCTGACCGCACTGAGCGTCCTGGAGACCCACGGCCGGGTCGAGGCCGGGGACGCGGTGCTCATCCAGGGGGCGAGCGGAGGCGTCGGACAGGCGCTCAGCCGTCTCGGTGGCCTGCGCGGACTGCGTATGTACGGCACGGCCTCGGCTCCGGGCGGCGAGGAACTGCTCGCCCGCCACGGAGTGACCTTCATCGACTATCGCCGCCAGGACTTCGAAACCGTCCTGCGCAAGCTCGAACCAGCCGGCGTGGACGCGGTGTTCGACCACATCGGCGGGCCCGGGCTGCGCAAGGCGTACCGGGTCCTGGCGCCTGGGGGAGTGCTGGTCAGCTACGCGTTCGCGGGCCGGCCGGGACACATGGTCGCCGACACCGTACGGGGTGCGATGCGGGTGAAGCTGATGAATCTACGGCCCGGTCGGCGCACCGCGCTCAGCATGGTGCCGTCCGAGATCAAGGGGGATCGGAAGGGGTATCGAGAGCGACTGGGGCGGCTGCTCGACATGGCCGCGCGCGGGGAGATCACCCCGCGGATCGGCTCCGTGTACCCGCTGATGCGGGCCGCCGAGGTCCATACGGCGCTCGAACGCCGGGAGATCACCGGGAAGGCCGTCCTCGTGACCGACCGGTGATGCCCCCTGCCGAGCAGGCGAACTGAGCCCGTCCTCATGTCCCTTGATTCCGGAGGACATGAGGACATGAGGACAGGCTCCGCGGTGGCGGCACCGTGCGGGGCGGGCAGGGTGGCGCCGCCGCCGGGTCCGGTCAGGCGCCGGGCAGGATGCCGGTCCGGGCGATCTGGGCGTACCAGCGGGCGCTGGCCTTGGGGATGCGGGTGCCGGTCGGGTAGTCGACGTAGACGGCGCCGAAGCGCTTGCTGTAGCCGTAGCCCCACTCGAAGTTGTCCAGCAGCGACCACAGGAAGTAGCCGCGGACGTCCGCGCCGTCCTTGATGGCCTGGTGCACGGCGGCCAGGTGGCCGCGTACGTA
Organism: Streptomyces sp. NPDC057616; assembly: GCF_042800575.1. Lineage (NCBI taxonomy): Bacteria > Bacillati > Actinomycetota > Actinomycetes > Kitasatosporales > Streptomycetaceae > Streptomyces > Streptomyces sp. NPDC057616. The sequence goes on along the minus strand of NZ_JBHVGU010000009.1, from coordinate 106,354 downwards.
GGCGATCCGATCGGGGTCGTCGACCTGGCCGGAGGGGTTGGCGTAGTCGTCGAAGGCCGCCCCGTTCTCCGTGATGACCAGTGGCAGGTCCGGGAAAGCGGTCGACAGGCGGCTGAGGAGGTCGTAGAGACCCGAGGGGTCCACGGCCCAGCCCATGGCGGTGGTGTCGCCGGGAGGCTGGTGGAAGGCGACCAGGTCCGCGCCGGGCCAGGGGCTGTGGGTGCTCCTGCCGTGGCCGTCCGCGTTGTGCGTGCCGCTGCCGTCGGCCTCCGAAACGAGCGTCGGCGTGTAGTAGTTGATGCCGAGGAAGTCCAGCGGCTGGTGGATCTGCTCCAGGTCGCCCTCGTGCACGAAGGACCAGTCGGTCAGCGCCGCCGTGTCCTTGAGCAGGTCCTCCGGGTACGCCCCCTGCAGCATCGGGCCGGTGAAGACGCGGTTGGCGAGGGCGTCGATCCGGCGGGCGGCGTCGGTGTCGGCGTCGCTGCCGGTGAGCGGGCGGACCTCGTGGAAGTTGAGGGTCACCGAGCACTGGGCGTTGCTGGGCAGCGCTGCGCGCAGGGCCTGAACGGCCAGTCCGTGCCCCAGGTTGAGGTGGTGGGCGGCGCGCAGGGCGGCGACCGGGTCGGTGCGGCCGGGGGCGTGGACACCGGAGCCGTAGCCGAGAAAGGCGCTGCACCAGGGCTCGTTGAGCGTGGTCCAGGTCTTCACGCGGTCGCCGAGGGCGTCCGCCGCGATGGCCGCGTACTCGGCGAAGCGTTCGGCCGTGACGCGCTCCGGCCAGCCTCCCGCGTCCTCCAACTCCTGGGGCAGGTCCCAGTGGTAGAGCGTGGCCACCGGGGTGATGCCCTTGGCCAGCAGCTCGTCGACGAGACGGCGGTAGAAGTCCAGGCCCTTCTGCACGGCCGGGCCGCGCCCGGTGGGCTGGACGCGGGGCCAGGCGAGGGAGAACCGGTAGGCGCCGAGGCCGAGTTCGGCCATCAGCGCGACGTCCTCGCGCCAGCGGTGGTAATGGTCCGTGGCGATGTCGCCGGTGTCGCCGTTGCGGACGCGGCCGGGGGTGCGGGCGTAGGTGTCCCAGATGGAGGGGGTGCGGCCATCTTCGGCGGTTGCGCCCTCGATCTGGTACGAGGCGGTCGCGGAGCCCCACAGGAAGCCGTCGGGGAAGATGCGTGCCGCGTCCGGGGCAGGTCCGCCATGTCGTGCTGCGGTGACCACGTGGTTCCTCTCAAGGGGGTGGGTGTGTCGCGGAGTGCGAAGGGATACGGGTGGGTGGGGGCCGGGCCCGGTGACTGGGCGACCAGCCTCAGGGCTGACCCGCTGGCTGTGCCACCGGCATCAGGGTCGGGCCCGGTGGCTGGGCGACCAGCCTCAGGGCTGACCCGCTGGCTGTGCCACCGGCATCAGGGCTGGCCCGACGGCGGGGGTAATGGCCTCAGGGTCGGCCCAGTGGCTTCGGCCACCGGCCCCAGGAGACGATCAGCCCTTCACCGCGCCGGCCATGATCCCGCTGACGATCTGGCGGCCGAAGACGATGAACATCGCCAGCAGCGGCAGGGTGCCGAGCAGCGCGCCCGCCATGATCAGTGACTGGTCGCGGACGTAGCCCGCGCTGAGCTGGGTGAGGGCGACCGGGACGGTCGGGTTGGTCATGTCGAGCACGACGAACGGCCAGAAGAAGTCGTTCCACGCGTGCACGAACGTGATCATGAACAGGACGGCCATCGCGGGCCGAGCGACCGGGAGGACGATGCTCCAGAAGATGCGCAGCGAGTGCGCCCCGTCCACGCGGGCGGCCTCGACGAGCTCGTCCGGCAGGGCCTCGGCGAGGTACTGCCGCATGAAGAACACCCCGACCGCGCTCACCAGCGTGGGGAAGATGACGGCGGGCAGCTGCTGCGACCAGCCGAGCTCGGACATCATCATGAACAGTGGTACGACGCCGAGTTGGGGCGGCACCATCATGGTGCCGATCACCAGCGTGAGCAGGATGTTGCGTCCCTTGAAGCGCAGTTTGGCGAAGGCGAAGCCCGCCAGTGTCGCGAACAGCACCGTGGACAGGGCGATGACCCCGGCCACGATCAGGCTGTTGATCATGGCCTTGCCCATGGCCGCCTCGTCCCACGCGCGGGCGAGGTTGTGGAACAGGTTGGGGCCGGGCAGGAACGGCGGAGGCGTCTGGCTGACACGGGTGTTGTCCGTGGAGGCCGCCACCATCGTCCAGTACAGCGGGAAGATCGACACGATCGCCATGACGGCGAGCAGGACGTACGCGAGCGGGCCCGCGTGGTGCTGGCGGCCGGCGCGCACGCGCAGCAGCATCCGACGGCCGCCGTGGGGGACTTTCGGGGCGGGGGTCCGGGCCGGGGTGTCCGTGCGGACCGGAAGGGAGTTGACGGTCATGACGGCTCCTGGTCAGGGCGTGCGGGAGCGCAGCCGGCTGATCAGGCGCTGCGCCACGAAGACGAGGATGAGCAGCAGGAACATCGCCCAGGCGACGGTCGCCGCGCGGCCCATCTGGTAGTTCTTCCAGCCCTCCTCGTACAGCAGCAGACCCAGCGTCTGGTACTGGTTGTCGGCGCCGCCGGTGACCCCGTTGGGCCCCTGGCCGAAGATCAGCGGCTCACCGAAGAGCTGGGTGGCGCCGATGGTGGAGAGCACGATGGTGAAGACGATGGTGGAGCGGATCCCGGGCACGGTCACATGGGTGAACTGCTTCCACCGCGAGGCGCCGTCGATGGAGGCCGCCTCGTAGCGCTCGGCCGGAATGGCCTGCATGGCCGCCAGGTACAGCAGCGCGTTGTAGCCGGTCCAGCGCCAGATCACCATGGTCGAAATGGCCACCTGGGCGGGCCACTTGTCGGCCTCCCAGTCCAGCGGGTGGATGCCGAACCAGCTGAGCACCCAGTTGATCATCCCGAAGTCGCGCTCGAAGAGCATGGTGAACACGAGGGCCGCCGCACCGACCGAGGTGGCGTACGGCACCAGCGACGCGACACGGAAGAACAGCGAGGCGCGCATGCGGTAGTTGAGCAGGTGCGCCATGCCGAGTGCCATCAGCAGCTGCGGCACGGTGGAGATGACGCCGATGGTGATGGTGTTCTGCAGCGCGTTCCAGAACCGGGAGTCCTTCAACAGGTTGACGTAGTTGTCGAACGCCACCCACTCCATGGAGTTGAGGGTGGCCAGTTCCACGTGGTGCAGGGAGATCCAGGCCGTGTAGACCAGCGGGTAGAAGCTGAACGCGGCGAAGACCACGAAGAACGGCGCGACGAACGCGTACGGTGCGCCCTTGAGGTCCAGCCGGTGCAGCAGCGCACTGCGCCGCCGGTCGGCCTTCCCGTCCGGGGACTTCGCGGGCGGATCTGAACGCTCCTCGCCGGCCAGGGCGTTGGTGGTGGAGGTGGCCACCGGAGTTCCTTCCTGAGAGCGGGTGTCTGAGCCGGGCCCCGGGCGCGCCCGGCAGGGTGCGGGCGCGCCCGGGGTGTCGAAAAGCCCGAGGGTCAGCCGACCGCCTTGTCGATGCGCTCAGCGGTGGTGTTCCATGCCTTGTCCCGCGACTGGCCCTGCTCGACCAGGGCGAGGCCCTGCGTGAAGGTGTCCTTGATCGTGCCGTCCTTGCGGCCGAGGACCTGCTTGTCGGGGATCTCCTGCGCCGCGGCACCGAAGATCTGGCCGATCGGAGCGCCGCTGAAGTACGGGGAGGTGACGTTCTTGACGTCGGCCCGCTCCAGCGCCTGGCGGGAGGACGGGAAGTTGCCCAACTTCTTGAAGATGTACGCCTGTTGCTCCGGCGCGGTCAGCCAGGCGACGAGCTTCTGCGCCTCCGCCTTCACCGGGCTCTTCTCCGTCACGCCGAGGAAGGAGCCGCCCCAGTTGGCGCCCTTGGGGGCCCGGGCGACGTCCCACTTGCCCTTGTTCGCGGGACCGGCCTTCTCGCTGATGTGGCTCAGCATCCAGGCCGGGCAGACCGCGGTGGCGAAGGTGCCGTTGGCCAGTCCCGGGTCCCAACCGGGCTGGAACTGGCGCAGCTTGGCGCTCAGCCCGGCGTCGGCGGCGTCCGCGGCCAGGTTCCAGGCCTGCTTGACGACCGGGTTCTTGTCGTAGATCAGGTCGCCGTTCTCGTTGTAGTACTGCTGCGGGTAGCCGTAGACCATGGCGTTGAACAGGCCGCTGGAGGAGTCCATGTACGAGACGTGGCCGCCCTTGAAGTCCTTCTTGAAGGTGCGGCCGACCTCGACGTACTTCTTCCAGTCGCCCGCCCACAGCTTGCCGACCTGCTCGCGGTCGGTGGGCAGGCCGGCCTTGGCGAAGTAGTCCTTGCGGTAGCAGACGGCCATCGGGCCCGCGTCGGTGCCGAGGCCCAGCACCCTGCCGTCCTTGGTGGTGATCTGGGACTGCTTCCAGGGCAGGAAGTGGTCGGTGCCCGGTGTCTTGGAGAAGTCGGCGAAGTTGGCGGCCTGCGTCTCGGTGATCTCCTTGGCGCGGCCGATCTCGATGCCCTGGATGTCCTTGAGACCGTTGCCCGCGGCGAGATGGGTCTGCAGCGCGGTGTAGTACGTCTGCTCGTCGCCGGCTATCTCGGCCTTGATCTGGACGTCGGGGTGCTCCTGCTCGTACTTCTCGAGCAGGCCGGACTCCTTGAAGCCCATCACTCCGAACATGCCCATGGTGATGACGGTCTTGCCGTCCTTCTTGCCGCCGCCCGTGGCCGAGCCGTCGCCGCTGCCGCAGCCGGCGACGAGTGCCAGCGCACCGACGGCCGCGAGCGCTGACGCCAGCCTCTTTCTGCCGAACGAAACGGGACTGCTCATGGATCTCCTCCTAGGCGGCGACGCGGGCGCGCCGAAATGACACGTTTCGCGGCGACTCATGCGGCTCTGGTGGGGAGTGGGAACGTGCCCATCAATGCCCAAAAGAAAGGTGGGCACGTTCCCACCGATGCATGGCAGACTCACGGCAACGAGCCGATCTGTCAATGACTTGAAACCAAGCAGAGGTGATTGGCCCGGCCTTGCGTCCCTTTTTCCTGCCCGGCGCGCGGCCCGGCCGGCAGCGGCTTCTGCAAGAATCGGTGCTGGTCACCAGGGCGGCGGACACCGCCGCTACTGCCGGGAGGGGAGTGCATGGCTGGGAATCGCCGTCCGACGATCAAGACGGTCGCCGCCCGTGCGGGCGTGGGCAGGACGACGGTGTCCCGGGTCGTCAACGGCTCGGAACTGGTCAGCGCCGACGCGCGGGCCAGGGTCCTGGCGGCGATCAAGGAACTCAACTACGTCCCCAACACCGTCGCCCGCGGTCTCGTCACCAGCCGCACCAACGCGGTGGCCCTGGTCATCCCGGAGTCCGCGAGCCGCCTGGGCTCGGAACCCTTCTTCGCCGCGCTCATCCGGGGTGTCAGCGAGGCCCTCGCCGACAACCGCACGCAACTCCAGCTGATGCTCGTGCGCGACCAGGCCGAGCGCGAGCAGCTCACCGAGTCGGTGGCGGCACGCCGCGTGGACGGCGTCCTGCTGGTCTCCGTCCACGCCGACGACCCGCTGCCCGCGATGCTGGAGGACATGGGGCTGCCCACCGTGCTGGCCGGCCGCCGCGACGTCGGAGAACGGCTGAGCTACGTCCACGCCGACAACGCCGGCGGCGCCGCGCAGGCCGTCCGGCACCTGCTCGCCGCCGGGCGCACCAAGATCGCCACGATCGCCGGCCCCCTCGACATGGACGTCGGCCGCAGCCGCCTCGAGGGCTGGCGCACCGCCCACCACGAAGCCGGGGTGCAGGCCGGCCAAGTCCTGGTCGAGACGGGTGACTTCAGCTGGGAGAGCGGACGCAGCGCCATGCGTTCGCTTCTTGAACGCGTCCCCGACCTGGACGCCGTCTTCGCCGCCTCCGACCTCATGGCCCTCGGCGCCCTGGAAGAACTCCGCCACCGCAAACGGCAGGTGCCCGACGACGTCGCCGTCATCGGCTTCGAGGACTCCCTGGCCCGCTACGCCCACCCGCCCCTGACGACGGTGCGCCAGCCGGTGGAGGAACTGGGCCGGGCGATGGTCCGTATCCTCGGCGAGATCACTCAACCGGGGGCGGAGCGGCAGCAGTTGATGTTGCCTACGGAGTTGGTGGTGCGGGAGTCGGCGTGACGCCTTCGGGTGACACGGTTTGTACGGGCGCTCGGCAGTGACGGTACGTCAGTTCTTGTCGATGCCGGCCGAGGGCGAGGAGTCGGCCGGCATCGAGGTGGGCATCGAGGAGTCGGTCGGCGTCCGGGACTTGAGCACGTCGACCTCGCAGCCCGGTGCGAACGGGTCGAAGCCGTGCCGGCTCAGCCAGCGAATCACCAGCAGGCTGCGCAGCGACCACCAGGCGCGGATCACGTCGAGGTCGACGTCGGTTCCGTAGCCGGAGAGGACGTCGCCGAGGCGCTCCTCGTGTCCGAGCGTCAGGATGGCGAGATCGAACAGGGCGTCGCCCTGCCCCGCCTCGGACCAGTCGATGATGCCGGTGACCTCGTCGCCGTCGACGAACACGTGGGTGATCTGCAGGTCGCCGTGCGTGAACACCGGAGTCCACGGCCGGAGTGCCGCTTCGGCGACCTGGCGATTGCGGGTGACCAGGTCGGCGGGCAGGACGCCGTTCGTGACGAGCCACTCGCACTCGCTGTCGAGATCCGCCGCCAACTCGTCGGCGCTACGGCCCGCTTGGCCGCGCCTGGATGGCAACGGCGCGTCGTGCAATGTGCGGATGGCGGCACCTGCCGCGGCCCACGCCGCCGGCGACGCGGTCGACGGTTCGCCGAGGATGCCGAGCGCCTTCCCGGGGAGCGCGGCGAGTGCGAGGACGGGCGGCTTGCGCCACAGGATCTCCGGAGTCGGCACCGGCGCCAGGGCCATCGCCTCGACCTCGACGTCGATGCGCGCCTGATCGGCATCGACCTTCAGGAACACGTCACCGACGCGCAGGGTCGCCCGCTCGGAATGGGCGACGACGACTTCGACCTCATCCATGGGCGACCAGTATCCCGGGGGTGATCGTCGACGTCGCCGGGTTTATGACCTGCGACCACGGGGCCGACGGCGCCCTGCCACGCGGTGGCCTCGTGCAGGGCGCCGACCGCTGACCAGGTCCGGGCACCGGGACTTCCCCATCCGCGAGGCCCCGCTGCCGGAGGTCCACCAGCACGACGTGAGCCGTCTCGTCGCCTCGGTGCCGGACGTCGTCGCCGCGCAGCTCCCTCTTTCCACCCACGCGGTGACGGACCCGGCCCGGGCACTGCGCCCCGACCGGGTCCCTCGGTCCGCGCACGGATGTCTCGTGCGCTAACAGTGGGGCAGCAGGTTGACGTCGTAGATGTAGTCGTACGTGTCGAGGTTGACGTCGCTCACCCACACGTTGCGGTGTCCGGTGTCGTCGTCCGTGCGGAGCCAGACCGAACTCGTACGGCCGTTGCCCGTGTAGGTGACGCTGTACGTGAAGCAGTAGAAGTAGTTCCTGCCCGCGTACAGCGTGCCCGCGTGCGACGAGGTCTGCCAGTCGGGTGTGTAGTGCGTCCACTGGTCCACCACCGTGGTCATGTAGACCGGCGCGGCGGCCTGGGCCGCTGCGGCCTTCGGAGCGGAATCCGGCTGCGCCGCCACCGCCTGGGACGTGCCGGCGAGCAGGCCGGCCGTCGCCAGCACGGCAAGAACTCCGCTTCGCAAGGTACGGGTGCGCATAGTGCTTTCCCCCTGTGTCTTTCCGCCGTGACAAGGCCCGCGACGGGGCCTGCTCGGCGGCCAATAAGGTCCGGTGTCAACTGCCCGACGTCCTCTTTCCTGGACCATCGTGCCGATGCGCCCGACGGGCAAACAGCTCACGAACCGTTCACGTATGACCGGTGGCGAAGCGTCCTGAGGGCTGTCCCGAAACCGCTGGCCACGGAACTGGCCAGGACGCGGAAACCGCGAAGCCCACATCGTCGGCGAGCTCGAGGTGGTCCACGAGTTCCGCTGAGGCGAGGGGCTTGCTGACCGGGCACGCCGGCCCGCGGCGATGATCCGGCGTGGCGGGTGCGATCACGGCGTCGGAGCCGTCCTGGATAGCCCCGGACACTGCTGGCGGCGGCCTACTGGCGCACGAACAGACCATGGGGCAACTGGCGCCGCTCTTGACAGTGTTCAAGTCGGCGGCGGACCGGATCGTCGATCACCTCGGGCCGATGCCCGGCCTCCGGACCCCCACGCGGTTCGCGGAGGACACCGTGCTGATCGTGGACGGCACCCTGGTGCCCACCCGCGACAACGCACGGTGCCGGAAGTGCCCGGAAGGGCTTCCGCGGATACGTTGAGAAGGGTCCGGGCCCCGCGGTTCAGGCGCGGCGGCGCAGCAGGAAGGGGCATCCGGGACGGACGTTCTCTTCATCACGAGCGTGGCGGTTGTCGTCGCCGATCCTCCCTCGAGTCGCGAGTTGTTCATCGACGCTCTCGGGCTGCCCCTGGAGGGGGAGGGCAACGGCTACTACTCCAGCGGCAGCGTCGCCGGCAGCAAGCACTTCGGTCTCTGGCCGCTCTCGCAGGCCGCCGAAGCATGCTTCGGCACCGCTCAGTGGCCCGCCGACCTGGTGGTCCCGCAGGCGTCGATCGAGTTCGAGGTGGCCAGCCCGGAAGCCGTCGCGGCCGCCGGTGCCGAGCTTCAGCGCGCGGGCTTCGACCTGGTGCACGCGGCCCGCACCGAGCCGTGGGGGGCAGACGGTGACCAGGCTCCTCACGGCGGACGGCCTGATCGTCGGGATCTCCTACGCCCCCTCCTTGCACGTCCCGCAGGACGACCAGAACACGGAGTGAACCGGCTGGCCGGGCGAGCGGTGGGCGCGTGGGACGTACCATGACGATTGCGCATACCCGTGGTGTCGAAGTCTCGTTGGACTCATGCTGGCGGCGTTTCTAGCGTTGCCTGCATGAACGCTCCCCGCATCGCCCTCGTCACCGGCGCCGACCAGGGGCCCGGCCGCGCCCACGTCGAGGGCCGGGTCCTGGACGTCACGGATACCGAAGCCATCGCCCGCCTCGCCGAGGACCTCCAAGTCCGTTACGGCGGAGTCGACTTCGTCGTGTCCAGCGCCGTCGCCCGTCTGCTGCCCGAGGAGTCGCAGGCCTCGCGCCGACGAGTTCATCGACGTCTCCAACTCCGCCACCCACGCGGTCCCGCGCGCTTTCGCTCCCATCCTGCGCCCGGGCGGCCGGCTCCTCGTCGTGGCCAGCAGTCCGGGCACGCTCGGCCAGCCTCGAGCCCCGCCTGCGGCACCTGTTCGACGGCGCGAGCCTCGACCAGGTCGAGTGCGCCGTCGAGTCGTGGCGCAGCGCCATCCACAACGGCACTGCCCAGGAGGCCGGTTGGCCGTCTGGCTGAACGTCCCCTCGAAGGTGGCTCAGGTCAACGCCGTCCTCGCGCCGGCCGCCGAACGCCGCGAACACGACCTCGCCGCCGGCATCCTCATCGCCTCCGTCTGCCCGGGCATGGTCGACACCGCCACCTCCCGCCCCTGGTTCAGCGACTTCAGCCAGGCCCAGTCGCCTGCCCGGGCCGCCGAGGCCGTACTGGACCTGATCTTCGCCGAGCACGTCGACCCCGCCCTCTACGGCGAGTTGGTCCGCTTCGGCCGTCCCCTGGACTGGGAGGGCGGCACACCCCCGGTCGAGCAGGACCGCCTGCTCACACCGTGACGAACGGCCCCGTACCCACCTCGACAGACGGCCCCGCCACGTCCCGGCAGACGGCCCTGCCACGTCCCGGCATCCGACCCCGCCACGCCCTGACATCCGACCCGCCGAACGCCGACATCGGCCTCGCCGGACCCCCGACCACGACAGAAACCAGGAGAGTCCCCTCCATGAGCATCATCACCACACCCTTCGGCTTCTCCAGCACGGCCGCCGAGGTCGCGGCAGGCATCGACCTCACCGGCCGGCGCGCGGTCGTCACCGGCGCTTCCTCCGGGCTCGGTGCGGAGACGGCCCGTGTGCTGGCCGCGACCGGTGCGGCCGTGACGCTGGCCGTCCGGGACACGGCGGCGGGGGAGCGCGTCGCGAAGGAGATCGCCGACGCGACAGGGAACGAGCAGGTGTACGTCGCGCACCTCGACCTTGCCGATCCCGCGTCGATCGGGGCGTTCACCGCCGCCTGGCAGGGCCCGCTGCACATCCTGGTCAACAACGCCGGCGTCATGGCCTGCCCCGAGCAGTACACCGCGCAGGGCTGGGAGTGGCAGTTCGCCACCAACCACCTGGGCCACTTCGCCCTCGCCACGGGCCTGCACGACGCACTGGCCGCCGACGGCTCCGCCCGCATCGTCGTCGTCAGCTCCACCGGCCACCAGCGGTCACCGATCGTGTGGGACGACGTGAACTTCGCCTTCCGCCCCTACGACCCCTGGCTCGCCTACGGCCAGTCGAAGACCGCCAACGTCCTGTTCGCGGTGGAGGCGACCCGCCGCTGGGCGCAGGACAACATCACCGCCAACGCCCTGATGCCCGGCGCCATTTACACCAACCTCCAGCGGCACACCGGCGGCCGCGGCAGCGGACGGGTCCCGGCCGAACTGGTCAAGACGGTCGAGCAGGGCGCCGCCACCTCCGTCCTCTTGGCCGCGTCGCCGCTCGTCGAGGGCGTCGGGGGACGGTACTTCGTCGACTGCAACGAGACCGAGGTCGTCGACCGCCGCTCCGGCACCCTGCACGGGGTCGCCCGCTACGCCGTCGACCCCGACAACGGCCGCCGCCTGTGGACGCTGTCGGAGGACCTGCTCGCCGCGGCGCCAGCGCGTTAGCGTCGGTCCGGCGGGGGCCTCCGGGCCTCCGGCAACAGGGCCCTGTTCCAGCCGTTTCAGCCGTACGTGAGCCTTCGATACGGCCGCCTCAACTACCCGCGGAGGGTTTAGCCTCCGTCCTCTTCCCCGCCTCCTCCTTGCCGCACCCGCAGCTCGCTCGGCGTACCACGGTCACGGGAAGCATCAGCGAGACCGGCTCCGCATCGCGTGCGCCGGTCAGGCGCCTCACCAGGAGCTCGACCGCTTCCTCTCCCATACGCAGCATCGGCTGGCGCACGGTCGTCAGGGCCGGGCGTACCAGGCGGCTGAGCGGGATGCCGTCGAAGCCCGTCACCACCACGTCCTCCGGCACGCGGAGGCCCCTCTGCTGCAGGGCGTGCAGGGCACCGACGGCCAGCTGGTCGTTGGCGAAGACCAGGGCCTCGGGGCGGCGCTCGCCCCCGCGGGCCAGCAGAGCGTCCACGGCGCGTTCGCCCTCCGCCTGTGTCATCAGCGCCACCCGCAGATCGGGTTCGTCGGCGACGTCCACTCCACGGGCCCGGCACGCGGCGACGTGGCCGCGGAAGCGGGCCTCGACGTCGGGCGACTCCTCCGCGGTGCCGATGTAGGCGAGGCGGCGCAGGCCGTGGTCCTCGACGAGGTGGCGGGTCAGCTCGTGCTGGCCGTCGTAGTTGGCGACCTCGATGTGGTCCAGATGGTCGAGCTGGTCGTTCTCGCGCGGCCCGGCCAGCATCACCACGGGCTGACGGCGGGAGATGACCTCCAGCTCCTGCGTGGGCACGGTCCGGGCGAGCACGGCGAAGCCGTCGACGCGCCCGGCGACCTTGGCCACCAGGCTCTCCGGGCCACCCTTCAGGGAGGCGGCGATCAGCAGCGCGTAGCCGTGACGGCGCGCGGCCCGCTCCATGCCGCGGATGATCTGGTCGGAGTAGAGCGTCGCCGCGTCCTCGTCCTCCGCCTGGGTCGCCTCCGCGTCGGGGTCGGAGTAGTCCGGGAAGCAGAGCCCGAGGACGCCGGTGGAGCGGCTGGCCAGTCCACGGGCGTTGCCGCTGGGCACGTAGCCGAGTTCGCGGGCGGCCGTCAGGACGCGCTCACGCGTCTCGGCCCGGACGGAGTCAGGGTTGCGGTACACCCGGGACACGGTGGCGATGGAGACCCCGGACCGATCGGCGACGTCGTACACCGTGGGGGTAGTGCTCACGTGAAGGGACTCCGGAAGGGGCGGTGGGGACGGCAGGGACAGAAATGCACGGGCATACGACTGTAAGCGCATTCATTTTAGGTCCCGGCGATCGGGCGGGCAAGGGACGCGGCGCTGCCGCCTGCTCAGATGCTGAAGCACTCCTTGCCCAGCACCGGCCGTACCCGGGAGCGGAACCCGCCGGTGCGGAAGGGGCGTTGGAGCAGACCCGGGTGCAGATGCTGGGCCAGGGCCGCGGTGATCATGCCCTGGTCCAGCGCCAGGACGACATCGCTGACGCGGCCCGTCGTGACGTCGACGGAGTCCCGGAAGCCGTGGTCCTCGTCGTAGGCGCCGAAGTCGCGGGCGAGCTCCTGGAGGTTGGCGACGGCCTCGTCGGGCGCCTGGGGCAGGGCCAGGAAGGAGGCGTGGGGAGTGACCACGCCCAGGCTGTTGTAGCCGTCCTCCTGCATGCCGATGGCGTCGACGCCGTATTCGCGATAGCCGCCCGCAGGGATGCTGGCGGGCGAGAAGCCCCAGTACCCGTACTTCTCCTCGACCAGGCCGTGTTCGATCTGGCTGCGCACATAGCGCCGGTGCGTGGTGCCCCACGAGCGCGGTGACCACTCCGTCTCGGGCACGAACAGGGGCACCATCAGCGCCTCGAACATCGACCCGCCCCAGGTGGGGACGAGCTTGCGGCCGCGGTAGGTGTAGTGGCCCTGCCAGACGCGGACGCCGTCCACCGTGACGTAGCCGCCCTCGGGCTCCTGCTCCTGCCCCATGCCGGGGAGCAGGGTGCGGAAGAGGTGCCAGTAGTGGTCGGTGGGCAGGGAGCCGTCGGCCATGCCGTGGTAACTGGCCATGCGCGGCTCGGTGTTCAGGGCGCCGTAGTGGAAGCCCGTGGGTTCGCCCTTGCCGGGCCTGTCGGGCCAGTACCCGCCGAGGAGTTGGCCGGGGCCGGCGACCGGGTCGGCGGCGTCGTAGGGCGTGTAGAAGTACGACCAGTCGGCGTCGGCGAGGAGCCGGGCGATGCGCGGGCGCAGCGCGGGGTCGGCGTCGGCCGCGATCCTGAGGCCCGTGATCAGCCAGGAGTTGTCGACGGTGGACAGGAACGGCCGGACCGGGTCCCCGCTCTCCGGCCACGTCGTCAGGACCGAACCGTCGTGCGCGTCGTACCAGTTGAACCAGAATCCGTGCGCGCGCTCCAGCCGCTCCACGGCCGCCACCGTGCGGGCGAGGCGGTCGTGCATGAGCGAGGGGGAGATGACGCCGAGGCCGGCCGCGGCGACCGTGGACCACATGCCGCAGCCGATGTTGGTCGGCGAGGTCTGCGGCGAGGGGACGGGCGTGCCGGTGCCGCTGACGTCGATCTTGTCGGCGGTCAGGCCGAAGTCCGTGGTCATCGCCGTGATCGAGCGGTACGTCGACTCGAACCAGGTGCGCAGCGGCGCGGTGGCGGTGCCGGCACGGGGCGCGGTGCCGGGGACGGCGACGGCGGAGGGTCCGCTGGCGCAGACGGCCGCTGCCGATGCGGTGGCGGCCGTGAGGAACCGGCGACGGTTCATACGGGATCAACTCCTCGGTGAGCGACGGACGATGGCGATACGTGACGGGCGATGGGCGATCGGCCGCACGAGTGGTGAGGCGGTGACGCGAGTGGTGGGGCGGCAGGGAGGGTGGTGAGGCGGTGGGGCGAGGGGGCGGGAGCCGGTGGGTGTCAGGGGTCCACCGGCTCCCGAGTAGGGGACTGCGGCCCGATCAGGCGGCGGCGTGCGGTAGTTCGCGGGTGCGGCCGAGGCCGCCGAGCCACGCGGCGGACGGCCTGGGGGTGCGCTCGAAGGTGACCGGGTCGACGGCGATGAGGCCGAACGTGGGAGCGAAGGAGCCCCACTCGTAGTTGTCCAGGGCGCTCCAGGCCAGGTAGCCCTGGACGTTGAGGCCGTCCTCCAGGGCGGAGGCGACCGCGGTGAGCGCGCCGGTGTAGTAGTCGATACGGCGGGAGTCGTCGCCGGTGGCGATGCCGTTCTCGGTGACGATCAGCGGCATGTCCGGGCCGGCGATCTCAGCGGTGTGGCGCAGGGCGTGGCCCACGGCGGCCGGGTAGTACTCCCACTGCGTGAGGGTGCGCTCCGCGTCCTCGGGCGCGGGGATGGGACCGCCGGCGCCGATCCGGGTGCGGGTGTAGGACTGGACGCCGATGAAGTCGTCGCCGCGTGCCGCCTCGATGAAGACGTCCTCGCGGGGATGCCGGTAGGCGGCGGTGACGTCCTCGGCGCCCGGCAGCGCCTGGTAGACCTGGTTGGCGACGGTCCAGCCGACCTGGATGCCGGCGTCGAGGGCCCGGACCGCCTTCACCGCGGCGTGGTGGGCGGCGATCACCGCGCGGGTGGTCTCCTCGTCCGGGAAGGGCAGCCCGGCGGGCGGGAAGCCCTGCTCGCCCCGCTTGGCCAGGCCCGCCATCACGGCGATCATGTTGGGCTCGTTGATCGTGCAGACGTGGCGGACGCCGTCGGCGATGATCGGCGCGCACTGCTCGACGTAGCGGGTGAACAGCTCCACGGCACCATCGGCCGTCCAGCCGCCGAGGTCCTCGAACCACTGCGGCACAGTGAAGTGGTGCAGGGTCACCATCGGGCGCAGCCCCCGGGCCAGGGCGCCTTCGACCATACGGCGGTAGTGCGCGGTCTCGGCCCGGGAGAAGGCGCCGGGGGCCGGTTCGATGCGGGCCCACTCGACGCTGAACCGGTAGTCGGTGAAGCCGAGTTGGGCGAGCAGGTCCATGTCCTGCTCCCAGCGGTGGTAGCTGTCGCAGGCGTCCAGACTCGGTTCGCCGATGCCCGCCTCCGGGTCGTGCTCCTTGCGCCACCAGTCGCTGTTGACGTTGTTGCCCTCGATCTGGTGGGCGGCGGTGGAGGCGCCCCAGAGGAAGCCGTCGGGGAAGCGGAGGGAGGTGTGCGTCATCGTCCGTTTCTGTCTGTGTGTTCGGGATCAGGATCACGGTCGGGATCGGTCCGTCGTACGGGCTATTTGAGGCCGGCGGTCGCGATGCCCTGGGTGAAGTGGCGCTGCAGGACGGCGAAGACGGCCAGGACGGGCAGCACCACCAGCAGCGAGCCGGCCATGAGCATGCCGTTGCCGCCGGCGACGGTGCGGTTGGGGTCGTTGGCGAAGGTCGCGAGGGCCACCGGCAGCGTGTACTTGCCGGGGTCGTTGGTGGCGACCAGCGGCCAGACGAAGTTGTTCCACGAGCCGAGGAACGTGAAGATCGCCAGGGTGGCCAGGGCCGGCTTGACCAGCGGCAGCACGATGCGCCAGAAGATGTACCACTCGCCGGCGCCGTCGATCCGGGCCGCTTCCAGCAGCTCGTCGGGAACCGACTGCATGAACTGCCGCATCAGGAACACCCCGAAGGCGCTCGCGGCGAAGGGCAGGACGAGCCCGGCGTAGGAGTCGATGAGATTCATGCCGCTCATCAGCACGTACAGCGGAAGGATCAGCAGGTTGCCCGGCACCATCAGCGCGGCGAGCACCACGGCGAAGACCTTGGTACGGCCCGTGAAGTCGAGCTTCGCCAGCGCGTAGCCGAGCATCGAGCAGAACAGCAGGTTGCAGACGGTCACCAGGACGGCCACGACCAGTGAGTTCACGAAGTAGCGCGGCATGTCCAACTGGGCCAGCAGCGCATGGAAGTTGCCCAGCGTCCAACGCGTCGGGATCCACACCGGGGGACTGGCCGTCAGGTCCTGCCGGGTCTTGAAGGAGGACAGCGCCATCCACAGGAACGGCGTCGCCATCAGCAGCAGGCCCAGTGAGGCGACCAGGTACAGCACGGGCCGGCGGACGCGGCCCTCGCGGCGCCGGACGTGCGGGGCTGAGGCGGCCGGGGAGGGGGCGGTGCGGCCGGGGACGGTCGGGGCGCTCATCGGGTGTTGTCCTTCAGCAGTCGGAGCTGGAGCACCGTGATGCCCATGATCACCACGAACAGGACGTACGCCATGGCGCTCGCATAGCCCATGTGGAAGAAGTTGAAGCCCTCCCGGTACATGTCCAGCGACACCGTCAGGGTGGCGTTGTCGGGCCCGCCCTGGGTCATCACGAAGGGCTCCTCGAAGACGTTGAGGTAGCCGATGGTGGTGATGACGGTCGCGTAGAGCAGGGTCGGGCGCAGCAACGGGACGGTGATGCGCCGCAGTTCGTGCCAGGCGCCGGCGCCGTCCAGCCGCGCGGCCTCCCGCACCTCGGTGGGAATCGCCTGCAGGCCCGCGATGAACAGCACCATCACGGTGCCCAGGTTCCGCCAGACGGCCAGCAGGATCAGCGAGGGCATCGCCCAGGTCTGGGAGCCGAGGAAGTCCGGTGTCCTCGCGCCCAGTTCCGCGGCGACACCGGCGACCAGGCCGTCGGACGGGTCGAGCACGAAGCGCCAGACGACGGCGACCGCGACGATGGAGGTGACGACCGGGGCGTAGAAGCCCACCCGGAAGAACGTACGGGCCCGGTCGACGCCGTTGTTCAGCAGCAGGGCGACCAGCAGGCCGAGCACGATGGTCAGGGGGACGCCGACGACGACGAAGTAGGCGGTGTTGAACAGGGCCGTCCGGAAGGTGTCGTCGGCGAACAGCTTCGTGTAGTTGTCCAGGCCGACGAACTGCGCCTCCAGGGGCCGCCGGACGTTCCGTACGCCGAAGTCGGTGAAGCTCATCCAGAGCGTCGCCACGATCGGGAACAGCATGAAGACACCGAACAGCGCCAGGAACGGCGTGGAGAACAGCCAGCCGTGCAGATTGCGCCGGCCCAGCGGACGACCCCGGCCGCGCCGTGCGCCCGCGGGCGGCGGCTGCGCGCCGCCGGCCCGCCGGGTCTTCGTCACGGCGGCGTCGTCCGCCGCCGATCCGGTCACAACAGACATGCCGACTAACCCACCAGGTTCTCGATCGCGGACTGTGCCTTGTCCAGGGCCGCCTTCGCGGAGGACTTGCCCTGGGAGACCGCCCCGATCGCGTCGTCGACCTTGGAGGTGATCTCGGTCAGCTTGGGCTGGGCGGGCAGGGCCTTGGCGGTCTGCATCTGCTGCCGGAACACCTTCATGTCCGCGTCGCCGGCGAGCTCACCGCTCTGCCACGCACGGGTGTTGGCCGGCAGGTCCTTCGTCGCCGCGTACCAGTCGGCCTGTCCCTTGGCACCGGTGAGGTACGAGATGAAGTCCTTGGCCGCGGCCTTGTGCGAACTGTCGGCGGAGACCGCGAGGCTGGATCCGCCCGCGTACGATGCCGACGTCTCGTCCGCCGGGACCGGGGCCACCGCCCACTTGCCCTTCAGGTCCGGGTAGTTGTCGTTGAGCAGGCCCACGATCCACGGACCGCTGAAGAACATGGGCACGGCGCCGGTGTTGAAGTCCTTGGTGACGTCGTAGCCCGGCCGGAAGGTCTTGTCGCTCAGACCCTTGCTGTAGTAACTGCCGTAATTCTCCAGGGCCTTGACGGCGGCGGGGCTGTTGACGACCGGCTTGCCCTTGCCGTCGAGGATCGCGCCGCCGGCCGAGTACAGGAAGGGGTAGAAGCTCTGCACGGCGTCCAGCCCGCTCGGCTGGATGGACAGGGCCCACTTGGTACCGGCCTTGTCCTGATAGGCCCTGGCCGCCTTCTGCAGGTCCGCCATGGTGGCGGGAGCGCCCTTGAGGCCGGCCTTCTTCGCCAGGTCGGTGCGGTAGTACAGGACGCGGGTGTCGATGTACCAGGGAACGCCGTACGACTTGCCGTCGTAGACGCCCTGGTCCCAGGCGGACGAGAAGAAGTCGCCCTGCTCGAAGGTCTTGGTGTCGACCGGCTCCAGAGCACCCATGTCGGCGAACTCGCCCAGGTAGCTCGAGCCCATCTGCATCACGTCGGGGAGTTTGCCCGCGGCGGCCGCGGCGACGAGCTTCTGGTGCGCCACGTCCCAGCCGACCGGGGTCACCTTGACGGTGACGTTGGGGTGCGCCCTCTCGTACGTCTTGGCGACGTCGCCGAGCTTCTCCCCTTCCGTTCCCATGGCCCAGACGGTCAGCGTCTGCTTCGCATCCGCACCCACGTCCGCGCCCGAGCCACCACATGCGGTCAGGGTGAGCGCGGACGCCGCCACGAGGGCGAGCGAGGCGGTTCTGGCGGCGCGGTGCATGGGGTGCTCCTCCTTGAGCGAGGCTGATGTATGCGCTGTCTGTAAGCGCATACATCACTCTGTGGGACGCGTTGGAGGACTGGCAAGTGGCTCGTTGATTACGCTCTGGTAACGGGTGCGGGGGTGTGATGGGGGCAGCGTGAAGGCCGGTATTCCGCTTGTCCCTTGCCCGAAAGGGGCGGGCACGGTGCGGCGGGGGCGCGCCGCTCTGCCTCTGGGGCTGCCTCTGCTTCTGCCGATCCAGGGTGGCGGCCGGGAGGTGCAGGGGTCACTGATGGAGTTCTGTGGGTGGGGAGTCTCGTCAGACGCCCGGTTGGGGCCGGACCGTGAGGATCTGCTGGGCCTGGCCGACCGGGCCGTGGACGTCGTGGAGGATCGTGCTGGTCAGGCCCTGGCCGGTGGGGCCGAAGGTGACCGTCGTGTCCAGGCCCGTCCAGGGGCCGCGTGGCCGGCGGTGCAGGTGGACGGTCAGGTCGACGTTGGGAAACATCCACTCGGTGGGCGACTGGCGCACGGCGATGCCGTTGGCGGTGTCGACCAGGGCGAGGTAGGACGCGAGCGGGCTGACCTCGGCGCCGGCGACCAGCTCCAGGGGCGTGGAGATCCAGGCGGTCGTCCGGCCCGGCTGCGGCTTGCCGACCGGGCGGACGTCCACGGAGGCGATGTAACCGCCCGGCCAGGCGTCGGACATGCGCCAGCGGGTGAGGGACTCCGGCGGGGCGAGACGGTCGTCGGGACCGCCCGCGACGGCGGCGGTGTCCAGGGCGGCGAGGTACCAGGCGCGGGCCCGGACGACCGGACGGCCTGCGATGCGTACGACCGCTTCGAGGAGCTCGATGGTGCGGCCCGGGCGGACGGTCTCCACCTCGATCTCGCACTCGTCGAGGGCGAGACGGCCGAGGATGTCGTAGCTGATCCGGGAGAGCACCAGACCGTTGCCGGGGCCCGCGGCGCGATGGCGGTCGAGGGCGTGGACGATCAGGCCGCCCAGCGGGCTGAAGTGCTGCTCGTCCGGGTCCCAGGCGCCGCCGGCGTGGGCCGTCGGCTTGTAGCGGGTCTCGTCTATGGCCTCGAAGTAGCTGCCCTCGGGGGCGGGCGAGGGGGAGGTCGAGAGGGACACGGGCCGTTTCTCCTGAGCGGTTCCTTGGCCGTCGTCCTGCCGGCCGGTCAGCACGTTACCGGCTCCCGGGCGTCTCGCTCCCGTGAGAAAGTGCACAATGCACTCACTTTGACTCGCGAGGAGGAGTTCCGGCACCGCGCTTTCCGCGACCGCCTCAGGAGAAGTCTGCCGCCGTGATGCCCTCGGCATGTCCGGAGGGCCACTCCACCAGCTCGATCCGGTAGCCGTCCGGGTCGGTGAGCCATGACGTCTTCGGGCCCTGAGGACCGCCCGGGTACTCGACGGGGCCCGGGTTTAGCCCGGCGTCGGTCAGTTGCTCCAGGGTGGAGGTGAGTGTGTCCACCTGGATCGCGAGGTGATCGAAACCGCTGCCCACGTCGACGGGTCCGCCGGCGGGACGGTGGACCAGTTCGAGCGAGGCCGCCGGTTCGCCGGGGAAGCCGAGAATCACGAGGTGACTTCCGTCGCCCGTGTCAACCCTGCCCAACTCGGCGTAGCCGAGGGCGGTGTAGAAAACGAGCGAGCGGTCCAGGTCGGTGACGCGGTAGGAGACGAAGAGCGTCTTCATGCGGTCTCCTCGAGACGGCGTACGCGGTAGCGAAGGTGTGTGACGTCGCGGTCCTCGAGCCGTCGGACGAGGTCGAGTTCGATGTGTTCGCCACCGAGGTGGTCGAAGAGCCGTCGACCGCCGCCGAGGAGGACCTGAACCAGGTGGATCTCCATCTCGTCCATCTGCCCGGCTCGCAGAAGCGCCTGCGCCGCGCCCGCGCCATGGACCAGGATCGGCCGGTCCCCGGCGGCGGCGCGGGCCTGACGGGCACAGTCCTCGACGTCGGTGACGAATCGGGCGTGGCCCGGTGGCACGTCCCCGTCGTCCACCTGGTGGGTGAGGACGAAGATCGGTACGCCGTCGTGATGGTCGCCCTGCCAGCGACCGGCGAGCTCGAAGGTCCGGCGGCCGGAGATGACCGCGCCGGTCGACGACGCCTCGCGGTAGACCTGTCCGCTCGGGCTGTCGGATTCCCGGTCGTCGAGCCAGTTGAACAGGCGTCCACCGTCGCGTCCGAGCTCCTGGCCCGGTCGATCGTCCGGACCGGCGATGTAGCCGTCCAGCGACATCGACATGTACAGCCGAATCGGAGCGCTCATGCCCGCCTCCCGCCGCTCTCGTCCATGACAGTCATGACCGTCAGGACTGTCACACGGAAGACCGCGGAAGGTCGGCAAACTCATCGGCCCTGCGCGCCGGCCCTGCCGGATGGGCGAGTGGAGGTGAGGGCGCGCGGTACACGCTCAGGCGGCGATCAGTGAGGCCTGGATCCGACTGACGGCACGCAGGACCTCGTCTCGGTTCTTGGCTCGCTTGATCCATACCGGAAGGCGGGCCACCAAGGTCATCTTCTGTCCCGTGTCGTACCAGGGCGCTCGTTCTCGCAGGGACGCTTGGACGAAACGGCGGATCAGGCCGAGGTGTTCGAGGTTGTAGGCCCACAACCACCCATGCCGGGTCTCTACTTGGAGCCACAGCGGCCTGCCGAAGTACGGGTCCGTCGCGGGGTGGCATGTGCCACGGGAGAACGTGACGCTACGGCCACTCCACACCTGTGACAGCCCGCAGCCACGGCAGACCAGACGGCGCGGCCTGAACAGAGGGTGTCCCTCGGCATGGGGGTCTTCGGGTGCTGGAACGACATGAGCGGCCTTCGCGCACCCGGAGCACCGCACGACGATCGAGCCGACGTAGTCGTACGTCGTGCTGCGCGGATCCCGGAACCGACCGGAGGGCTTCGTCATGCGCCGAGTATGCAACTGCCGCGCAAGCCGGCGCATCCCGATTCGACCACTGACGCTCACGCGCGTCCGTCACCCTGAACTGGGCGCTGTCGAGCGCATGTTGACCCGGTGTGGAGGGTGGTGGTCCGCTTCGTGGTGGGGCAGGGGTTTCCGCTGGGGCAAGGGTCGATAGCGTGGCCCGGCGATCATCGCGTGCGCGCCGTGCGCGCTCTGCGCGGCGTTCGCCGAAAGTACTCAAGATACGGGGATGACTTGCCATGGCTCACTCGGCCCGCTCTGCTCACACGGCTCGTGCCACGCGTATTGGCGTGTTCGCCGCGGCCGTTGCTTCGGTCGCGGCTTCTTTGACCGGATGTTCCACCGCCGACGGCGGCTCCCAGCGCGCGGACGCGGTGCCGGCGGAGAAGCCGTTGCTCACCACCGTCGAGGCGAACAAGGTGGTGACTGCCTATCAGGACGCCAACAACCGCGCCAACGCGAAGAGTTCGGCCTCTCTCATGGCGAAGGCGGAAGGCGGTGCCGTCCTTGCGATGGACCAGGCGTACTACACGCAGGTCCCGGGCCTCAAGAAGAGCGATGTCGCAGACACGCTCGCTCCGTTCGTCTACATCGACCGCACCTTCTACATCCCGCCCGCGTCCTCGCGCGCCGACTGGTTCCTGGTGCGGACTCAGGGCGCGCCCCTCACCCACGGCAAGCCGGGCAAGCCGTGGCCGAAGGACATCAGGTTCCTCGTCTTCAAACGGTCCGGCGACGGCTGGCGGATGGTCGTCGCCCGCGACTTCTACGGAGCCGATGTGTCCAAGGTGCCGCACATCGCCCTCGACAAGGCGGGGTTGATGACCGTCGCCGACCCCGACACCAAGATCGGGGGGACCGCGCCCTCGCAGCTGCCGGACCTGGTCACCGATCTGTGGGAGACGGGCGGCAGCAGGACCGCGCTCACCGACACCGCGGCCCGACGTACCGGCAGGTCCTGGTACACCGAGCGGCTCGACAACATGGACGGGCACGCGTGGGTCGACTTCAAGAAGACCGCGCCCCACACCGGGGACGTCTTCGCGGCCAAGGTCGCCGACGGCGGCGCGCTCGTGCTCTCCGACAGCGCCGTCGACGAGACCTTCCTCGCCAAGGACCTGCAGTCGTACATCCATCTCGGCGACTCGGACAAACCGTTCGTCAAGCGCAGTCCGAACGCGCAGATGTACAAGGTCGTACGCCACTACGTGCAGACGGAGCTCGGTGTCATCTCCCCGAAGGGCAAACCCGCCGTCTACTCCATCGGCACCCAGCTGACCAAGGTGGACGCGACGCCGGCGGCTGACGTGTAGCGGTGGAGGGTGGCTGCGGCACGCACTCCCCGGCGCCCGCCCCTTGCGCTCGTACGCTCGTCTGCCCGATGGCCGCCTCCCGGCCGACGATCTAGCGTCGAAGTATGTACTCGTCCCGCGCCGAACCGGTCGCGGACACGGTGCCCGGTCTGTCCGCCGGGCCGGTCGTGCTCGCCTGGCTGACGCAGTTCATGGTCGGGACCGATCTCTTCGTCGTGGCGCCGCTGCTCCCGCACATCGCCGCGTCGTTCGATGTGTCGGCGTCCAGTACCGGGCTGCTGATCACGGCCTTCTCCGTCGCGTACGTCGTGGCTTCGCCCTTCGCCGGGTGGATCTCCGACCGGTGGGACCGGGCGACGGTTCTCGTGGTGGCCCTGGTGCTGTTCTCCGCGGCCAATGTCGCGACCGCGCTCGCGCCCGGGTTCGGTCTGCTGCTGGTGGCTCGCGTGGTCGCCGGTATCGCGGCCGCGGCGACGGGGCCGACCGTGTACGCCCTGGTCAGCACGCGTGCGCGGCCCCAGGCCCGGGCCCAGGTGCTGGCCGTCGTGGGGTCCGGGCTGCTGACCGCGCTGTGGGTGGGGGCGCCGGCGGGGTCGCTGCTCGGGCGGTACGTGGGGTGGCAGGCGGCCTTCGTCATCCTGGCCGCGGGCACGCTGCTGCTGGCCTTCCCGCACGCGTTCGTCTGGCGCGCGCGTCCGGTGCCGGCGGTCGCCTCGCCGGCGACGGCGCCGCACCGGGTCGGGCGGCCCGGTGTCGCGGTCGCCGCCGTCGCCGTGACGACGCTCTGGGCCTTCGCCGTGTACAGCCTGTACACGTTCCTGGCCGTCGCGCTGCACGCCGACGGCAGGTCCACCACGGTGACGTGGCTGCTGGTCGTCTACGGCGTCGGGGCCGTCGTGGGCGGACAGGTGGGCGGCCGGTTCGCGGACCGGATCGAGGCCACGCGCGTCACCGGGGTGGCGCTGATGCTGACGGCGGTGCTGGAGGCTGTCGTAGGGCTGGTGTTCTCCACGACCTGGGCGCTGGCCTGCGCGCTGGGCCTGTTCGCGTTCGCCGCGTACGCCTTCTTTCCCGCCCAGCAACGTCACCTCGTCGACCTCTTCCCCGAACGGGCGACCGCCGTGCTGTCCTGGAACAACAGCGCACTGTTCGTGGGCCTCTCGCTGGCCGGCGCGGTCGGCGGGCAGGCGGTGCGCGCCCTGGACTACCCGGCGCTGCTGTACATCGGCGCGGGCGTGGCGGTACTGGCGTGCGTTGTCGCCGTCGGAGGCCGGGCGGGGCGGACCGGCGGGGAGGGGAGCGGCCCTAACCAGGCAGGTCGCGACCACAAGTGACTGCCATCACCCCCCGGGGATCACACCTCGCTGGATCTCCGTCTCGGTGCCCGTCTCGGTGCCCGGCTCGACGCCCGCCTCGACGCCCGTCTCGACACCGCCCAGCCCAGGAGGCCCTCGCCCAGAGCCTCGACGCCGAGGCCCGTGTCACCGAACAGTTCGGCCACAACGGCGCTTGAGGGGGGACCTGGCTCAGCCGGCCGGTGCCGCCGACGTGCGTACGCCGTACCACTGCTCGGCGCCGTAGTCCTCGTACCGCCGCACCTCGGTGAAGCCCAGTTTCGCGGCGAGCCGCATCGAGCGGTCGTTGGCGGTCTGGGTGGTGAGCACCACCGGCTCGCCGGGGAGCGCGGCGGCGACCCAGTCGAGGACCGCCGCGCACGCCTCGGCGGCGTAGCCGCGTCCCCAGGCGCGCGGCAGGAACATGTAGCCGAGTTCGGCCTCGTCCGCCTCCGGGCGGACGTGGCCGGAGCGTTCCGCGTCGTGCCGGTCGAGCGTGACCATCCCGATCAGTGCTCCGTCGAGCTCGACCACGAAGAAGCCGGGACGCCGACCGGGCACCTCGGGCATCGTGCGCTCCAGTTCGTCGCGCGGCCGGGCGCCACCGACGTACGTGCCCACCTCCGGCGAGGCGAACAGCTCGATCAGCGCCGAACGGTCCCGGGCCTCCGACTGGCGCAGCACGAGCCGTTCGGTCCTGACCGGGTCGGGTGGCCAGGCGACAGGTCCGAGTCCATTCATGCCGGGCAACGTATCGCACGCCCGTACGCATGCGGCGCCGTGACGAGCGGACCCGCTGTCAGTGCCGTCGAGTACGTTTCCCTGCGTTCGGCCCGACCTGCGGGCCGCCGTATCGGGGGACTTGTCGCGGTGAGCATCCATCTGCAACTGCGGGCCGTCGCGGAATCGGAGATCCGCGACGACCACACCTGGCTCGCGGCATTCATGCTCGCCGCGTGGGAGAACCACCCCGACGAGTACGCGGCCGGCATCGCCGACTCGATCGACAAGGTCTTCCACTCCGTCAACGACCTCTACGCCGCGGCCGGCGTGCTCCGAGCGGACGCCGACGAGCCCTGGACGCTGCCGATCTACGGCGGCCGCCCCGTGGCACACGGCGCCGACGACGACCTGTCCGACCCGCCCCTGATGATTCTGGAACCGTCCGGCGTGGCAGAGGCCGCCGCCTTCCTCGCGGCCGTCTCCTTCGACGACCTGTGGGGCGAGGCAGGCGCCAAGCTCGACACCTGGGAGCACGCCCGGCAGGAGTTCTCCCACCACCACGAAGACCTCCGCGATTTCTACGGCCGGGCGGCGTCGGCGGGCCACGCCGTGGTGAAGGCGGTGTGGGCGTGAGGCGGGGGCACGTGCGGACGATGCGCGCACGTCATGACGCCTTCCGTCGGTGAACGGTCCCGCAGCCGCCGCTGGATAGGGTCGGAGCGTGGAGCGCAGCAGCAGGGAGCCGGACGACGTGTTCGCCGGGGAGGCGCGGGGGGAGTTGCCGCCCCGGGCGGAGCGGGCGTTGTGGTGGGGGTCGGCCGGTCTGGTGCTGGGTGTGCTGGGTACGGCGGTGGTCGTCGCCGGTGCCGAGCACGGGTGGCGGCTGCCGGTGGCCCTGGCCCTGGTCCTCGTACAGGTCGCTGCGTCGAGGTGGCAGGCGCGCCTGCCCGTCGCCGTCCTGGCCGTCAACGCCCTGACCGGCCTTGGGGTATGGGCGCTGCTGCCCGAGGTGTCCCTGACGGGAGCCCTGCTCGCAGCGCAGGTCACCCTGTGCGTGCTGTCCGCCACCAGGCCCCGGCGGATGTCGGTGTGGGCGCTGGCGGCGATGTGCCTGCCGGCGCCGCTTGCGTTCGCGGCGGGCGGTCCCGGGGGACTGGCGGTCTATCTGCTGACGGTGGTCCTGGCGTGGACCGCGGGCCAGTGGCGCCGGGCGCAGCGGGAACGGACGCGGGCGGAGGCACGCCGGGCCGTCGTGGAGGAGCGGGCGCGGATCGCGCGCGAGGTGCACGACGTCGTGGCGCACACGCTGTCGGTGATGGTCATTCAGGCGGGCGCCGCCGACGACGTGTTCACCGAACGCCCCGAACAGGCCCGTGAGGCGCTGCGGGCCATCGAGACGGGCGCCCGCTCGGCACTCGGCGAACTGCGCCTGCTGCTCAGGGCGTTCAGACCCGAGGCGGGCCAGGACGAGCCGGGAGAGCGGCTGCGGCCCTCGCTCGCGCGCCTGGACGAGCTGGCCGACACCGTGCGCGCGACCGGCATCACCGTGCACGTCCACCGCGACGGCGCCACCGATACCCTGCCGGCCGCGGTGGACCTGGCGGCGTACCGGATCGTCCAGGAGGCCTTCACCAACACCCTGCGCCACGCGGCTGGAGCCGACGAGGTGAGCGTGCGCGTGACGGCGGAAGGAGAGTGCGTGAAGGTCAGCGTGGTCGACAACGGCCGTACGCGGCAGGGCGGTTCGGGTCTGGTGGGCGCGGGGCGCGGGCTGGTGGGAATGAAGGAGCGCGCCCGGCTCGTGGGCGGCAGCCTGCGCGCCGGGCCACGACCCGGAGGCGGATTCGAGGTGGCTGCCCGACTGCCCGTGGAGGACGTGTCATGACGCTGCGCGTGGTGGTGGCCGACGACCAGGCCCTCGTCCGCACCGGATTCCGCATGATCATCGACGCGCGGGACGACCTCGAGGTGGTCGGCGAGGCGTCCGACGGCCGGGAGGCGGTCCGGCTGACCCGGGACCTGGCGCCGGACGTGGTGCTGATGGACGTACGCATGCCCGTCGTGGACGGCATCGAGGCGACCCGCCAGATCGTGGCCCACGGCGGCCCGTCCCGGGTGCTCGTGCTGACCACCTGGGACGTGGACGCGCACGTCGTCGACGCCCTGCGGGCCGGGGCCAGCGGCTTCCTGCTCAAGGACATCCGTCCCATCGAACTCGTCGACGCGATCCGCCTCACCGCGCGCGGCGACGCGCTCCTGGCACCCACCGTCCTCAGCCGCGTCCTCGACCGGTTCCTGCGCACCACGCCCGACCCGGCGCCGCCGCCCTCCCTCCAGGACCTCTCCGGCCGCGAGCGCGAGGTGCTCACCCTGATCGGCCAGGCCCTGTCGAACGCGGAGATCGCCGAACGGCTGGGCCTGTCGGAGGCCACCGTCAAGAACCATGTCACCGCGGTGCTGCGCAAACTGGGCCTGCGCGACCGCGTCCAGGCCGTCGTCGCCGCCTACGACCACGGCCTCGTGGAGCCGCGCCGCCCCTGAGGGGCCGACGGCGGAGGACGCAGGACGGACGCGGCCGTGGGCGCCCGGGTGCGGGGTTCCGGTCGGTTTCTGCCCGTTTCTGTGTCGAGTCTCGCTGGACAGACGGCCCTCGCTTAGGCTCGTTTCGCCATAATTGATCCTGAACCAACGGAGGACCGGACGCCTGGAACCAGTCGCGAACGCCTCATCAGAACGCTGACATTCTGGCTGCGTCCTGCCTTTGTGCTGCGCGTCATCAGCCGGTTCCAGAAGATCGCGGGTTTCGACCGCGCGATGGCTCTGGCCTCGGGTGCGCTGACCGCGCTGATTCCGCTCGCGGTCCTGGGCGGCGCCCTGTTCGGCGAGGAGACCGCGGACCGGATCATCAACCGGTACGGTCTCACCGGTGGCGGGGCCGAGGCGGTCAGGACGGTGTTCTCCGCAGGGTCGGCGAGCGCCGGCGTCGGTGTCTTCGGGATGCTGTTCCTCGCGATTTCGGTGCTGAGCTTCTCCCGCGCCATGCAGCGCCTGTTCGAGCAGGCCTGGGAACTGAAGCCGATGGGTGTGCGCAACACCCGAGGCGGCCTGTGGTGGATCGGCACGCTCACCGTGTACTCGGCGGTGATCGGTTGGATCTACGTCGTCCTGGGCGGGGGGCGCCTGGGCGTGGCGGCCGCGGTGTGCGAGGTGCCGGTGTCCGCCGCCTTCCTGATCTGGAGCGGCTGGATTCTGTCCGCGAAGCGGCTCGCCTGGCAGGTCCTGCTTCCCTTCGCGCTCTCCGCAGCCGCCCTGACGGCGGCGTATTCGGTGGTCGCGGCGGTATATCTGCCGCGCCTGTTCAATTCCTACGCCTCGCGCTACGGCGCCGCCGGTGCGGTCTTCGGGATGGCCACGACACTGTTCGGGGCCATGCTCGTCGTCGTCGCCTCGGCGGCGCTGGGGCGCGAGGTACGGGACGAGCTCACCCGGATCCGCCAGGGCCGGCGTCCGTCCCAGGACGAGGTTCGGCGCCAGTGGGAGAGCATCGTCGAACAGACCCGCTCCCGTTGGCGCACCGTGCGCAACCACCCCCCGCACCACCGGGCCGAGGATGCCCACTGAGGATCACGCGTGCCGATCCTCACGGCCCGCCCTGGCCTGCCGCCCGGATTCGGTGACGGGCCCGTCGGCAGGACGAACCGGCCGCGGCTCACGGGCTGGCAAGCGGCGTACAGCCCCCAGGCTCCTCCTCAGGTAGGAGGCCGGCCCGCGATCCTCCCACGCTCCCACTCCCGGACCGCTCCCCTGGCCGATCCGCGGCCGGGCCACCCGCCCGTAGCGTCGAGGTGTGATCGACGACCTGCCCAGCCTCATGTATCTGCTCGCCTACGACGACACCGCCGAAGGCCCCTACGACCGCCCCCGCACCCGGCTGCTGCTCCGGGCCGCCGCTCTGATCGACCTCGCCCTGCGCGGCCGCCTCAGGGAGCACGACGGCACGGTCACCGTCTCCGGCACCGGACCGGCCGGCCATCCCGCCCTGGACGGCATGCTGCACGACGCGGCAGGCGGCCACGGCTGGAAGCACCTCGTGCGCACCCACCGCAAGCGGACCCTGACGGAGGTGGAGGACCGGCTCGCCGCGGGGGGAGTCCTGACCGTCAAGGAACCGCGCACTCCCTTCGGCACCCGGCGCGTGACGATCACGGACCGCGCCCTGACCACCGCCCTGCACGCGCGCGTGTCCGCGGCGCTGCGCGGCGACGCCCCTGTGCGGGACCTGCCCACGGCCGACGCCGCGCTGCTCGCGCTGGCCGCGGCGGGCGCCGTCCGGCCGGTCGTCTCCCGGCAGGACCAGAAGACCTACCGGGACCGCATCGACGCCTGCACGGCGACCCTCGCCGTCCTCGCGCCCGGCCTGGAGAAGGCGGTACGCGACCTGCCGACGACCATGATCGCCGCGCAGGGCGGCATGGGCGGCGGCTGACCGAACCGGAACGGGGAGACGATGACCATGCACCGCGTCCTGACCATTCTGGGCTGCGCCCTGACCGCCGTCCTCGCGACGGCCTGGTCCGCGGCACCACCGACGCAGCCCGCCGCCCGGCCCACCCAGGCCGCCGCGCCGACGACCGTCCGTACCCACCACGGCCTCGTGCGGGGCGCTGCCCACGACGGCTACCGCACCTTCGAGGGCATCCCCTACGCGGCGCCCCCGGTCGGCAGGCTGCGCTGGGCACCGCCCCGCCCCGCGGCCGGCTGGTCCGGTGTGCGGGAGGCGACCCGCCCAGCGAGCGCCTGCCCGCAGCCGGCCGGCGAGGTCCCCGGCGGCAGCACCGACGAGGACTGCCTCCACCTGAACGTCACGACACCCGACGGCGCACGGCCCGCGCACCCCCGGCCGGTCGTCGTGTGGCTGCACGGCGGCGGCTTCACCACGGGGGCGGGCAGCTCCTACGACGCCCACCGCATGGCCACCCGGGGTGGCGTCGTGGTCGTCACCGTCAACTACCGCCTCGGAGCACTGGGGTTCCTCGCGCACACGGGGCTGCCCGGCTCCGGCACCTTCGGCCTGGCCGACCAGCAGGCTGCGCTGCGCTGGGTGCGCGCCGAGATCGGCGCCTTCGGCGGCGACGCGCACCAGGTGACCCTGGCCGGTGAGTCGGCGGGCGGGTACAGCGTCTGCGCCCAACTCGCCTCACCCGCCTCGGCCGGCCTCTTCGACCGGGCGATCATCGAGAGCGGCCCGTGCACCGGCCGCGCCGACCGGCCCTTCGCCCCGTCCGCCGTCCCGCTGTCCACGGCGCGCGCCACGGGCACGGACCTCGCGGCGAAGGCCGGCTGCGGCTCGGCCCGCGACGTGATGGCCTGTCTGCGGCGCGCGCCCGTCACCCGTCTCCTCGCAGCCCAGGAAGGCGACCAACAGCCCGCCTACGCAACCCCGTTGCTGCCCAGGGACCCCGGGGCGGCGATCACCTCCGGCCGCTTCCACCACGTCCCCGTCCTCCTCGGCAGCAACCACGACGAGGGCAACGGCTGGGCCGCCGGGATCATCCAGGCCGGCAACCCCGTCACGCCCGGCACCTGGCTCGACGTCGCGGCCACCTTCTTCCCCTCCCCGGGGGAGGCGAAGGCCATCGTCCGCGAGTACCCGGTGCACCGCACCGACGGCGGCCCGGTCTTCGGGGCGGTCATCGGCGACGCGAACTTCGCCTGCCCGACCGCCCGGACGGACCACCTGCTCTCGGCCCAAGTGCCCGTCTGGCGTTACGAGTTCGCCGACGAGCACGCGCCGCCCCTCACGTCCGGCACACCGCCGTTCCCGCTCGGCGCCCCGCACGCGAGCGAACTGCCCTACCTCTTCGACCTCGGCGGCCGCCCCCGCGACCTGACGGCGGCACAGCACCGCCTGGCGGACACGATGATCGACTACTGGACCGCCTTCGCCCGCACGGCCGACCCCAACGGCCCGTCGTCACCGCACTGGTCCCGGCGGACGGTGCAGTCCCTGGCGCCGGACCACATCGTCGCGACCGGCACGACACGGACCCGGCACCACTGCGGGTTCTGGAACGGGCTCACGACGCCTGACAACGGCTCCGGGTGAGGAAGAGACCGGCCGCCGCCGCGCCGGCCGGCACCCAGCACAGCAGTCCTGCCGCCACGTAGCCGAAGACGGTCAAGGTGGTGACCGACAGGGCCGCCAGGGTTGCCAGGACGGCGCAGGCGCGCGGCAGTCCGCCCGCCGTCCAGGCCCCCTGGAGAAAGGAGTTGGTGCGCCAGGTGTGCACCCCGACGAGGACCATGACCACGATGACGACGGCGGCGAGGACGGGGGAGAGCGTGTAGGTCTGCCGGAACATGGTGGAACGCTCGGACGGTTTCGAGCCCACCAGATGTGCGATCCCCTTGATGAGCGAGCCCGGTCCCAGCACGGCGAACACTCCGCCGACCAGGCGACTGCGCCACACCTTGCCGCCCACGCCCCGCCGCAGTTCGATCCATTCGAGGATGCCGCGGGGGTTGATCAGCGCCACCCAGCCGGCCACGGTGGCGCCGAGCCCCCACACGATGTCGAACAGGGCCGAGTCCGGCGCCGACAGCTGCTGCGACGCGACGGTGAACATCCCCGCTGACATCCCTGGCCCCTCCCCGAGCACCGACAGCGCAGTGTGACGCCGGGACGGGGCTGTGCACCACGGTTGACGTGGGGAATTGATGCGATCTTGACGCGCCTGCCGGGGTGCGTCAGCGCGCCGCCAGCCGCCAGCCGAAGCACGGCCAGGGATCTGCCGAAGCACCGCCCGCAGTCCGCCGAAGCACCGCCAGGATGCGAGAACGCGCGCCGCTAGGAGTCGGCCAGCCACGCCAGCAGCCGCCCCCGCGACCAGCAGCGGCCGACGGCCTCGGCCTGCAGAGCCGAGTGCCGGAACACCGCCACGCCGAGGATGCTGTGCCCGGAAGCGCGCCGGTCGCCCATCGTCGGCACCGCCGGCGCGACGCCCACCCCCTCCACCGACACCCACGCCACCGCCCGGTCGGTCGCCGCCTCGTCGAGGCACTGCAGGAAGCGCAGCCGGCTCTCCAGCGGGAGCCGGGACAGGGCCCATGTCGTGGTGACCACCGGCAGCGCACCCTCGGGCACCCGGGCCAGCGCCTCGGGCAGCATCTCGACCGCGTCCCCCGTCAGCAGCGCCGGAGGAGCCGTCGCCGCCAGCGCCAACTCCGCCGCCAACTGCGCGGCCCGCTCCGGCTGATCCGGGGGCAGGCAGGCGCGCAGCCAGCGGGCCTCGTCCGGGTCGGTCACGTCGACCGGATCGCCGTCGACGCCGACACGGGCGACGACCTCGGGCAACGCCCTTGCGGGCAGGGGCCGTTCTCCCACCACCGAGGCCGAGAACCGCACCGGGGACGAGGCGTCGCCGAGCACCTGCCCGTTGCCGTAGGCGACGCCCACCCGATCGACGTTGAGATTGAGCCCGGCCGAACAGCCCACGTCGACCAGCCCGATCGCATCGGCGCCCACCCGGTGCGCCGCCTCGGCGACGGCCGGATACAGCACGGCGCACCGCCCGGTCTCGTCGGCCCGCGGCTTGCGTCGTACGGCGACGGCCACGACCTCGTCGGCCCTGCGCACCAGCGTGTCGACCGCCGCGTCGGCGGCGCCATCCAGGTCCCCGGCCGCATAGGCCGCGGCGAGCGCCGGGGCGCGTCCGGCGAGGGCCAGGTCGTGCAGTGCGGCGAGGACCACGGCGGGCTGCCGCTTACGAACCGGCGCCAACTCGATGGCCCGCAAGGCCACTTCGGACTCACTCAGGGCGACGGCGACGCGCGCGTACAACGGCGACGCGCCGGCTCCGTCGACCTCACCGAACCGCCGGTACACCTGCGCGAGTGTGCGGGCCTTCCCCACGGGTACGGCGCCTCCTGCGGTCGGTCGGCCCTGAGGACCCGGTGAGTCTAGTGCGATGACCGTTCCCGGTGAGAGCCCGGTGGGGCACCGCCTGTCAGGCGCGGGCGTGCACGCCGATGCCCCCGGAGACGACGAGATCGTCGCCGGTGATGTAGCCGGCGGCATCCGACGCGAGGAACGCCACGGCCTCGGCGATGTCGGCGGGAGCACCGACGCGGCCGAGCGGGACGTCCCGGCCCCAGGCGTCGAGCATGTCCGGGGAGACACCCATCCTGGCGTAGACGGGCGTGTCGATCAGCCCCGGGCTGACGGCGTTGACGCGGATGCCGCGAGGGGCGAGTTCCAGCGCGAGGGATCGCATGAGGGGCAGCAGAGCACCCTTGGCGGCGGTCATGGCGGCTCCGACTCCTTCGCCGGCGCCGATGGTGAACACGACGGAGGCCCCTTTGCTGAGGAGGGGGAGCGCCTTTTGCAGCGTGAAGAAGGTGCCCTTGACGTTGATGTCGAACAAGGCGTCGAAGGCGTCTTCGTCGGTCGACTCGATCGGGCCCGGTCGGGAGACACCCGCGTTGAGGAAGAGCAGGTCGAGGGAGCCGAGGTGCCGGCGCGCCCGGTCGATCGCGTGGTCGATGTCCGCCAGGGACCGCGCGTCGGCCCGGACGGTCACGACGTCCTCGGGAAGTCCGGCGTCGGCGTGGTGGGTCACTCCGGTGACCATGACGCGGTAGCCGCGGGAGCGGAGCAGTTCGGCGGTCGCCTTGCCGATGCCGCTGGTTCCACCGGTGATCAAGGCTGCGGGTGCCGTCATGGTGCGTTCCTTTCGTCTTTTTGACAGCGTACGACCGTCTGGCAGTGACTGCCAACCTGCGTGCGAGCGTCACCTTGGCAGTGCTGGGCTAACCTGGGGGGATGAAGCGGCAGGAAGCCAAGGCGGCGACGGGCGCACCGGCCACGCTGTGGGACCGGACCCGGCAGCTGGCCTCCCAGGAGATCCTCGAGACGGCCCTGCGCCTGTTCACCGAGCAGGGCTACGACGAGACGACCATCGCCCAGATCGCCCGCGAGGCCGGCGTCTCCCAGCGCACCCTCTTCCGCTACTTCGGCGCCAAGGAGGACCTGCTCGGCGGCGGCCAGGAGCGGTTCGGGCAGGTCCTGGCGGCCACCGTCGGCGAGCAGCCCGCCGACGCCGGCGTCTGGGAGGTCCTGCGCGCGGGAGTCGCCGCCGTACTGGCCCTGCACGACAGCCGCGAACAGGCCCTGGAGCGGTTCCGCCTCCTGCACAACACCGCCTCGCTGCGTGCCGGTTGGCTGGAGAAGCGGCTGCGGTTCCAGGAGGACCTGCTGCCGCTGATCGAGGCGCGCATGGACGCTCCTGCCGGCGGCGGGGATCCCAGGGCCCGCGCGGTGATCGCGACGGCGTTCGCGTGCCTGGATGCCGCCTCGATGGCGTGGGTCGACCGCGACGGCGAGGGCGACATCATGGATCTGTACGACGAGTGCCTGGCCGCGGTGCGCAGTTGACGCGCGGCGGGTGTCGGTCGGCCGAGCCGGCCGGGGGAGTGGAGGTGCGTCCAGCGGCGTCGGCGGGGCACCGGGCTCTCACCCGCCCCCGTTACGTATCGCGGTGAGCACGTTCTCCTCGAACGGGCCGCCCTTGACGGTGACTTCGCGCACGGTGCCGATGCCCCTGACGTAGTACTTGTTGTCCACGACACCCGGCTCCAGCGGCGTCCATTCCTTCGTGCGCAACGCCCCCTCGAAGGACTTGTAGGGGACGGAGACTCGGGAGCTCAGGTCCAGGACCTGGAAGCGGTCCTCGGCCTGACCGGGGTAGAACTCCTGCTGCCCGGTGGCGCCGGGCACGGGACGGGCGGGCAGGAAGACGCCGGGGCGTGCGCCGTCCCGCCCGGCGTGCCAAGTGCCCTCGGTGGACAGCATGTTGCCGTGCTCGTCCAGCTCGGCGGTGTCCTCGCCAAAGTACCAGACGGTGCCGGCGGCGTCCTGGCTGTAGTAGTCGCGGGTCGACTCACGGAGCGTGCCGCCGACGTAGAGGCGGTCCGCGACGACGCGGCAGGGGACACCGGTGATCTTCTGGATCTCGCGGGTGGCCGTGAGGTACTCCGTGGACTTCGCGCCGTCCTTGACGCCGCTGTAGACCAGCGTCCTGCCCGGCGGCAGGGGGAACCACGGGTTGTCGACGGTCGCCGAGAAGCCGCGGGGCGGCGGACTGGTCGTCGCGGACGGCGCGGGGTGACGGCTCGGGCCTGACGGCGACGAGCAGGCGGCCGTCGTGACCGCGGCCAGGCAGCCGGCGGCGACGGTGAGAACCAGGGCCCTGCGCGCCGGGCCCGTACGGATCATGATGCTCGTGGCGGTGCGGCCCACACCGGTGCGGATCATGCGAACTCCCTGGTCGGGCGATGGGCTTTCAGCCTCCTCGCGCCCGCCTAAGGGGACCCTGAAACGCCCGGCCGCACCGCCCGTGCCCCCGCCCCGACCGACTCAGCGTCTCCTTATCGGCCGCGCACTACGCTGGGCGCAGCGGAGCCTGCGCGAGGAGGCGCCATGCGGATTCTCGTGGTCGAGGACGAAGGGGCGATGGCGCAGCTGCTGCGGCGTTGCCTGGAGGAGAACGGCTTCGCCGTCGACGTGGCCGCCACCGGAGAGGACGGCCTCTGGTACGTCGGGGAGACCGACTACGACGCGATCGTCCTGGATGTGATGCTGCCGGGGATCGACGGATTCGGCCTGCTGCGCGAGATCCGGGCCGCCGGCCGATGGGCGCCGGTGCTGCTGCTGACCGCGCGGGACGCCGTCGAGGACCGGGTGCGCGGTCTCGACCTGGGCGCGGACGACTACCTCGTCAAGCCGTTCGCGTTCGCCGAGTTGCTGTCCCGGCTGCGTGCGCTGATGCGCCGGGGCGCCCGCGAACGGCCCGCCGTGCTCACCGTCGGCGATCTCAGCCTCGACCCGGCGGCCCGCTCGGTCGCCCGGGGCACCACCCCGATCACCTTGACGGCCAAGGAGTTCGCGCTGCTGGAATGCCTGATGCGGCGGCCGGGCGAAGTGCTCTCCAAGGCCGAACTCATCGAACACGTCTGGGACTTCACCTTCGACGCGGACTCGAACGTCGTGGAGGTCTACGTGGGCTACCTCAGGCAGAAGATCGACCGCCCCTTCGGCCGCCGCTCGCTGTGCACCGCCCGCGGCGCCGGCTACCGGCTGCGGGACGACCATGGTGACCGCGCTCGCTAGGCTGCCCGTCCGGCTGCGGCTGACCCTCGCCTTCCTCCTGGCGATGGCCGTGGTGCTGAGCGCACTGGGCGCTTTCCTCTACGCCCGCATGGGGACGGAGCTGACCCGCGCCGTCGACCTCGACCTGCGCTCGCGGGCCGCGGCCGCCGTCAGCTCGTCGGCCCAGCGTGAACGAGCGCCGCTGGACGCGGGCCGCGGACTCATCGACCCCGACGAGTCGTTCGGCCAGATCCTTCTGCCACGCGGGGACGTCGTCGAGACCACCGCTGCCGTCGCCGCCGCGCCCATGCTGCCGCCGGACATCACACGCACCGTCGTCCGGCCGGTCTTCCTCAGCCGCCGGGTGACGGGTGTCGACGACCCGGCCCGGCTGCTCGCCGTGCCCGTCCGGTTGCCGGGCACCGTCCCCCGGCAGGCCGTCCTCGTCGTGGGCGCACCGCTCGGTGACCGCGCGGAGGCGTTGCACCGGCTGCTGGTCCTGCTGCTCGTAGGAGGTCCACTCGCCCTGATGGCGTCGTCCTACGCCGGCTGGCTCCTCGCGGGCGCCGCCCTGCGGCCCGTCGAACGCATCCGCCGGGAGGCCGCCGTGATCTCCGAGGCCGAGCCCGGGCGGCGGCTGACCGTCCCGCCGACCCAGGACGAGCTGTCCCGGCTCACCGACACCCTCAACGCCATGCTCGCGCGCCTCCAGGAAGCGCTGGAACGCGAGCACCGCTTCGTGGACACCGCCGGCCACGAGCTGCGCACCCCGCTGGCACTGCTGCGGGCCCACCTCGAACTGGCTACGGCCCGCCCGCGCGACCGAACCGAACTCGAAGCCGCCGTCCGCTCCGCCGCCGCCGAGACCGACCGGCTCGTCGGGCTGGCCGAGGACCTCCTCGTGCTGGCCCGCACCCGACAGGGCCGCCTCCCGCTGCGCCGCGAGCCCGTGTGCCTGCCGCAACTCCTCGCGACCGCGGCCGAGGCCTTCCGCGCCCGGGCGACCGCCGCGGGCGCCACGATCACCGTGGAAGCGGCCGACGTCCCCGCCCTCGCCGCGGACCTCGATCCGATGCGCCTGCGCCAGGTCCTCCACAACCTCCTCGACAACGCCCTGCGCCACGCCGGCCCCCACGGCCCGGGCCGGATCACGCTCGGCGCCCGCCGTGCGGACGGCATGGTCCAGATCAGCGTCCACGACCAAGGCCGCGGCTTCCCACCGGCCGTACGCGAACGGCCACCAGCGCCCGTCGCGGGTGCCGCGGGCCTCGGCCTCCCGATCGTCAGCACGATCGCGAGGGCCCACGGCGGTCGCGTAGACCTGACCAACGACCCGCCGGGCGGCGCCCTCGTCACCGTGAGCCTGCCGTGTGCGGACGACGGACAGACCCGCAGACCGAGCGGACAGACCCGCAGACCGAGCGGATAGACCCGCAGACCAAGCAGGTCAGCCGATGGCGTCCGGCCCCCATCGCTCGGGCCCCACGCCACGCCAGTCGATCCACGGCACGCCCGCCACGTCCGCCGGGTCGATCTCCAGACCGGCCCGGCGGAGGAACTCCGCCACGTCGGCCACGTTGTGCGCGAGACCCAGGATCTCGCCGTCCACGCGGACGCGCCGGCCGCCGGTGGGAGACGGCGGGTGGACGATCACGCGTATCGGTCCGGACATGTCCTCAGGATCATCCGGGGCGTACGGCTGCGCATGCCGGCCTGTCATCGACGGAGCCGCTCGCGCACGGGCCCGTCCGACCGTCGTCCCAGGTCACGGAGTTCCCACCAGGCCGCGGGGGAGGGTCGCCGCTGCTGCCAACAGGGGTGGAAGAACGTCTGGGTCGACAGCTGGTACAGACGCCGGCGCAGCTCGGTGCAGCCAGGCCGCCGGGCGAGCCGGCGGTACGTGGCACTCCACTCCTGCTGAGCCCGCGCGAGGTCGTCGGGAAACGTTCGCATGACCAAATTCAATCATGTGTTCGATTTTCTAGGCCAGCGGGACAGGCTTCGGCGAGCAGATTTGGTGGGGCGTACATCGAAAGGCCCCCTCGGGAAGATTCCCGAGGGGGCCTTTCGCGTCCGGCGCCGCTGCTGGGCGCCGATGAGAGCCGGCCTGTCAGGCGGTGCTCAGTACTGCTCGGTCTCCATGAAGCCCGTGCTCGCGTTGTCGTCCGCGTCGAAGGCGTCCACGGCGGCGGTCGGGTCGAATCCGGGCGGGCTGTCCTTGAGCGCCAGGCCCAGGCCGGCCAGCTTCGCCTTGACCTCGTCGATCGACTTCGCACCGAAGTTGCGGATGTCGAGCAGGTCGGCCTCGGAACGCGCCAGGAGCTCGCCCACCGAGTGGACGCCCTCGCGCTTGAGGCAGTTGTACGACCGAACGGTGAGCTCGAGCTCCTCGATCGGCAGGGCCATGTCGGCGGCCAGGGCGGCGTCCGTGGGGGACGGGCCCATGTCGATGCCCTCGGCGTCGATGTTCAGCTCGCGGGCGAGACCGAACAGCTCGACCAGGGTCTTACCGGCCGACGCCATCGAGTCGCGCGGGCGCATGGCCTGCTTGGTCTCGACGTCGACGATCAGCTTGTCGAAGTCGGTGCGCTGCTCGACACGGGTCGCCTCGACCTTGTACGTGACCTTCAGCACGGGGCTGTAGATGGAGTCGACCGGGATCCGGCCGATCTCCTGGCCCACCTGCTTGTTCTGCACGGCGGAGACGTAACCGCGGCCGCGCTCGACCGTCAGTTCCATCTCCAGCTTGCCCTTGCCGTTGAGCGTGGCCAGGACCAGATCGGGGTTGTGCACCTCGACACCGGCCGGGGGCGCGATGTCGGCGGCGGTGACCAGACCCGGACCCTGCTTGCGCAGGTACATCACGACCGGCTCGTCGTGCTCCGAGGAGACGACCAGCTGCTTGATGTTCAGGATCAGGTCGGTGACGTCCTCCTTGACGCCCGGCACGGTGGTGAACTCGTGCAGGACACCGTCGATACGGATGGACGTGACCGCCGCACCCGGAATCGAGGAGAGGAGCGTGCGGCGGAGCGAGTTGCCGAGGGTGTAGCCGAAGCCCGGCTCCAGCGGCTCGATCACGAACCGGGAGCGGAACTCGTCCACGACCTCTTCGGTCAAGGACGGACGCTGAGCGATCAGCACGAGGTAAAGCCTCCAGTGTTTGGCGCCCGCTATGTGACGCTGTAGACACCATGAAGGGTACGGCCGGTTCGGACTTCTTTGACGCCGAACCGCCCTACACCGCCTGTCTGCCCGCCGGCCGCAGGCTCGGCTCCCGCTGAAGGGAGTGCAGGATCAGCTACCACTCTCCCACGTCATGGGCCCATACTGTGGTCGATGACAAAGCCTGCAGGACCTAAGCGCCATCTGCCCACCAGCCCGTTCAAGGCTCCGGTGGCCCCGGTACCCAAGCATTTCGCCGTGGGTGACCAGGTCACGCACGACGTCTACGGCCTCGGGCGAGTGATCGGCATCGAGGACGGAGTGGCGGTGCTCGTGGATTTCGGCTCGACGCGCATGCGGATTCTGAGCCCGTACGCCAAGATGACCAAGCTGTAGAACCGCTGTGCCCGGTCATGGCACGCCAGGTCCCGTCCGGGATCTGTAACCAAAGGGAGACCTCTCATCGAACCTACGTCGCTGTTCTCTGCCCTGGAAGGGCAACCCCGCGGCGCCACCGCGGCATCGCCCCCTCCGGCGACGAACCCCTTCCAGGCCCCCGATTTCGGGGACGACGAGGCCTTCCTCGACGAGGACGCCCAGGAGCCCACCCCGGGCAGGCACGGCGGACGCCGCAGGGCGGCCTAGGGTCTGCGCGACAGGGGATCTCGGGTGGCGTCGGTCACACGGCACCGGAGATCGAGCGAGGTCCCGGGCCCACGAGGGCATGACCACCGAGCACTCCGACCACGACCTGTACGTCGTCCTCGCGGACGGTGCGGAGACGGACCTCACCCGGTTCACAGGACACCGCACTCCACAACTGGACCTCGTCGTCCTCACCCTTGACGAGTTCCGTGCCGCCGGAATGCCCGGTTTCGAGCGATATGCCCTCGCTCGCGCCCGGATCGTGCTCGACCGGCTCGACGGACTCATCGCCGGGATCGTGGCCGACAAGGCACGGCTCACCGCCGATGAAGCGTTCCGGGAGGCGGGCGAATGGCTCGACGCCTACGCCAACTCCCTCTACCGCTCGATCAAGAACGACCGCGACGGGCACGCAACAAGTACCTGGAATGGGAGCTCGCCCGATTCCCGCTGCCCAACTGGGACACCGGACTGCCCCTTGCCACCGCGGACCACATCGCGGCCACGGGGGACGTACCCGCACAACGTCGCCTCTTCGCCCAGGTCGAGACAGCGACCCGACGGTCCGGACACGGCGCGGTACTGGACGCATGGGGCGAGGACCTGCACCTGATGCGACCGCAGTAGAAGCCCACGAAGGTCAGCCCGAGACAGGGACGGCGACAGAGTGGCGTGCGAAACGTACGTTCCGCGAGACGCGTCCTCGCCGACCGTGCCGGACCGGCGAGGTGCAGCAATTGGTTCGGGGCGGTTTACGGCAGCGCCAGTACGCAGAACTCGTGGTCCTCCGGGTCCGTCAGGCAGGTCCAGGCAGTGTTTCCCTGGCCGATGTCCAGGTCCCTGGCGCCGAGGGTTCGCAGGCGGGTGACCTCCGATTCTTTGTCGTCCTCGGGGTAGGGCAGGAGGTCCAGGTGGATGCGGTCCGGGGCCGTCTTCCCGTCCGGGGTGCGGAGGAATTCGAGGTAGGGGCCCGTGGCCCTGGCCGAGCGCAGTGATGCGTGGTCGTCGGCCACTTCGTGCACGGGCCAGTCCAGTGCCTCGCCCCAGAAGCGGGCCATGGCCCGTGGATCCGCGCAGTCGACGACCACCGCCGCAATCGGCCCGGTGTCGCGGTAGATCTCCCGGGGCTCCAGCACGCAGAACTCGTTGGCGTCCGGGTCGGCGAGGACCGTCCACGGCACGTCGCCCTGGCCCACGTCGGCCGGCGTCGCGCCGAGCGTCCTGAGGTGTGCGATCAGGTCTGCCTGGTGGGTCGCGGATGTGGTGGCGAGGTCGAGGTGTACGCGGTTCTTCGTCTTCGGCTTGGGTTCGGGGACCGGGACGACATCGATGCCGAGGAACACCGGGTCCGGCCAGACCAGGCCGCCGCCGGGTCCGACATAGGTGGTCGCGCCGGCGCTGTAGGCACTCCAGCCGAGCGCCTGCGCCCAGAACCGGCCGACCGCCGCAGCGTCGACAGCCTTGATGTTCACCATGACCGGTCGCAGTGCCATGCCGGTGATCCTATGCACCGCCGGGCACCTCGGGGGATCATGCACCATGCGCTCGGACGCCTGGCACTTCACCGACGACATCGATGCGTTCCTCGCCCGCACCGGAGACTTCCTGCGCTCGCGGCCCACCCTGCACAACACCCCGCTCACCACGCTCGAGAAGCTCCGCACGCAAGGGCCGGACGCACTCGGCCCCGGACCCTCCTCCTTCTACGGTCACTTGGAGACGGCCGGTGAAGTTCGTGCCGTTTGTTACCGCCCGCCGACCTTGCGACTGGCCCTCACCCCCCTCCTGCCCGAGCACACCGACACCCTCGCCGCTCGTCTGGCCGGACTCGGCCACCCCGTCTCCGGCGTCACCGCGGACCACGACACCGCCGCCGCGTTCGCCGAGGCATGGCAGCGCCACGCGGCGGGCGTGACGGCGGAGGCCCACTGGTGGGGGCGTCTGCACCGGCTCGGCACGCTGACCCCACCCGAGCCACGCCCGCAGGGGCAGGGAAGAGCCGTGGGTGTGCCGGACCATGCGCAACTCGTCCAGTTCTGCGGCGAGTTCGCCGCCGAGGTCGGTGAGGCCCCCTCCATGGACGCCGACGCCTGGGCGGTGTCGCGCTTCGCCGACAAGCACTTCACCTTCTGGGAGACCCCGGACGGCACCCCCGTCTCCATGGCCGGTTCCACGTCGATGGTCGGCGGGATGATCCGGGTGGACCCCGTCTACACCCCGGCCCACCTCCGCGGCCGCGGTTACGCGGGCGCCGTCACCGTCGAGGTGAGCCGCGCCGCGCTGGACGCCGGCGCCACCGACGTCGTCCTGTTCACCAACCCCGACAACCCCACCAGCAACGCCCTGTACCGGCGCATCGGTTACGTCCCTGTCGCCGACTTCACCGGCTATCGCTTCTCCCCTGTCGACCGGAGGCCCGGCCTCACGGCGTGACGATCGCGAAGTCCGGGTCCGGTTCGTCGAGGACCGACAGCAGTGTCTTCAGTGCCGTCGGGTCGCCCGTGTGCCGGATGGTCT
Source organism: Streptomyces sp. NPDC057616 (assembly GCF_042800575.1). NCBI lineage: Bacteria > Bacillati > Actinomycetota > Actinomycetes > Kitasatosporales > Streptomycetaceae > Streptomyces > Streptomyces sp. NPDC057616. The sequence goes on along the minus strand of NZ_JBHVGU010000009.1, from coordinate 64,445 downwards.
CCAGGCCCTTGCCCGCCAGCATGCCCAGCAGGTCCGCCTTGGTGAGGCTGAGGCCCAGGTCCGCCCCGTCGGCCGGCGAACCGGTGCGGGAGTGGATGAGGACGCCGTTGTGCAGGGTCATGCGGTACATCTCGCCGAGGTCGGTGAAGTGCCAGTGCAGGGTGAGGCTTTCGTCCCAGGCGCGGGGGCCGTTGACGCGGATGGCGAGGGAGTCGAAGACCTGCTCGACGGAGAGCGCGCCGGCCATGCTGCCCGCGCCGAGGGCGGTGCGCTTGACGCCATGGCGCAACTCCTGTGCCCCGGTGAGGTAGTTGTTGCGCCAGGTGGCGCACTCGGCGCCGTGCGCGAGCCGTTCGAAGGTCTGCGCCAGCAACTCCTTGGCGTCGGTGTTGTCGGGGGCGGCGAAGACGGCGTGCTTGAGGAGCTGCGCGGCGAAGCGGAGGTCGCCCGCCTCCAGGTAGCCGCGACCCTTCTCCAGTACGGCGTCGATTCCGCCGATGCAGTCGACGTAGCGCTTCGCCGTCTCGACCGGCGGATGCTCCCACAGGGAAGCCGGGTTGCCGTCGTACCAGCCCATGTAGCGCTGGTAGACGGCCTTGACGTTGTGGCTGACGGACCCGTAGTAGCCGCGTGCGTGCCAGGCGCGGGCCAGGGCCGGTGGCAGTTCCAGGAGTTCGGCGATCTCGGTGCCGGTGTGGCCCTGGTTCGCCAGGCGCAGTGTCTGGTCGTGCAAGTAGCCGTAGAGATCGCGCTGTTCGGACAGGAACGTGCGGATGCGGTCGCGGCCCCAGGTCGGCCAGTGGTGGGAGGCGAAGAGGACGTCGGACTCGTGGGCGAACAGCTCCAGCGCCTCGTGGAGGTAGCGGGACCAGATGCGGGCGTCGCGGACGACGGCGCCGCGCAGGGTCAGGATGTTGTGCAGGTTGTGGGAGGCGTTCTCGGCCATGCACAGGGCCCGGCGCTCGGGGAGCAGGAAGTTCATCTCCGAGGGCGCCTCGGTGTTCGGGGTCATCTGGAAGCGGAACAGGACGCCGTCCAGCGCCTCCTCCTGCCCGGTGTGCCGCACGGTCAGGGTCTCGCGGATCAGCCCGGGCGTGCCGGTGGAGGCCGTGAAGCCGAGTCCGGTGCCGACCAGGCCGTTCGGGCCGCGGTCGAGGTTGGCGCCGGTGTGGTACATGCCGCGGCGCAGCATGGCCGTACCGGCGTAGACGTTCTCGGCGACGGAGTTCTCCATGAAGCCCTGGGGCGCCAGGACCGGGACGTCGGCCTCGCGGTCGAGCACACCGTGCACGCCGCCGAAATGGTCGATGTGGGAGTGCGTGAAGATCACGGCCGTGACGGGGCGGTCCCCGCGCTGTGAGCGGTACAGCTCGAGGCCGGCGCGTGCGCACTCCGCCGAGACCAGCGGGTCGACGACGACGACACCGCGCTCGCCCTCGATCAGCGTCATGTTCGAGAGGTCGTAGCCGCGGATCTGGTAGATGCCGTCGGTGACCTCGTACAGGCCCGCGCGGGCGCAGAGCTGGGACTGGCGCCACAGGCCGGCGTGGACGGTGTCGGGGCGGTCGCCGTCCAGGAAGGCGGTGTCGTCGAAGCTCCACACCACCCGGCCGTCGTCCGCGGTGATGGTGCCGGCGGCGGGCGGCGCCACCAGGCCGCGGTCGGCGTCCTCGAAGTCGGTGCGGTCGGCGAAGTCGGGCATCGTCTCGGTCATGAGGACTCCTTGGGCTCCGCGCCCGCCGCCGGGCGACGGCGGCCATGTCGTTTCGGGGGTTGTCGGGCGGCCGATGACGGCCGCCACCGGGAGAGCCGTCTGCGGATGGAGGGGCTTCAGGCGACGACGGCCATCTCGTGAGGCGTGTTGTTCAGGCGCCGGCCGCCGTCCTCGGTGCACGTGACGATGTCCTCGATGCGCACGCCGAAGCGACCGGACAGATAGATGCCGGGTTCGATCGAGAAGCACATGCCGGGCACGAGCGGCTGTTCCTCGCCTTCGACCATGTACGGCGGTTCATGAGTGGTGACGCCGATGCCGTGGCCGGTGCGGTGGATGAAGTACTGGCCGTATCCGGCGTCGGTGATCACCCTGCGTGCGATGCGGTCGACCTCCTGACACGGTACCCCCGGGCGTACGGCCTCGAAGGCGGCCTGCTGGGCCTCGCGCACGACGTCGTGCACCTTGCGCTCCTCGGGGGAGGGCTCGCCGACATGCACGGTGCGCGTGGTGTCGGAGCCGTAGCCCTCCTTGAGGCCGCCGAAGTCCAGGACGACCATGTCGCCGTCCTCGATGACCCGCTCCCCGGCCTCGTGGTGCGGGTTCGCGCCGTTCGGGCCGGAGCCGACCACGGTGAAGTCGACCTGGCTGTGGCCGTGTTCGCGCAGCAGACGGGCGAGGTCGGCGGCCACGTCGGTCTCCCGGCGGCCCGCGAACCGCACGCCGAGGATCTCCTCGTACGCCGCGTCGGCCGCCGCGCCCGCGGTCGCGAGCCGGCCCACCTCATGCTCGTCCTTCACGCCGCGCAGCATCGGCAGCGCGGTCGTCAGGGCGCGGTAGGACGAGTGCGGGAGGGTGTCCAGCAGGCCGAGGAGGTGCAGGGCCCAGGCGGAGTCGGAGATCCCGTAGCGGCCGTCGTCGGTCAGCAGCCGGCTCGCGGCGGCGTAGGGGTCCTGCCCGTCGTGCCAGTCGGAGAGGTGCACGGCGCCCGCGCCGGGGGCGGCCTCCGCGTCGGGCCGCTCCAGGGCCGGTACCAGCAGCTGCGGTTCGGCGTACTGGGTGAGCACCAGGAGCGTGAGGCGCTCGGTGATCGCTGTGGGCTGGTAGCCGCACAGCCACACCAGGTCGGGGCCGGGCGTGACGAGCACCCCGGTGAGGTCGGCGTCGGCGGCGGCACGGGCGGCGCGGTGCATACGGGCCGCGTAATCCTGTGCGGTGAAGGCTTCGGGGGCGTGGGTCATGGTGTCGCCTCGTGTACGGGTTCGTCGGGCGGAGTCGTGGCCGGTACGAGGGCCGGGCCGCCGGTGCCGAGGTTCTGGGTGAGCGCCGCGCCGGCCACGAGGCCGAGCGCGATGGCGGTGACGATCGTGACCAGCTTCATCAGGTCGGCGAAGCCCTCGATGACGTAGCCGCCGGCCAGCGTGGTCAGCCCGCCCATGCCCAACGAGCCGACGGTGAGGGTGAGGAAGCCGGGCAGGAGCAGGATCAGCCGGGGCGGACGGCCGGGGCGGCGGGCGATCAGCGTGGCGGCCGCCGCCAGGATCAGGCGGCGAACGAAGGCACGGTCCCGGCCGGGTCGGGAACGCCGTGAGGTCGTCGAGATCCACGGCCGCACGCTGCTCCACGCCCGCCTCCTCACTCAGGGCCAGGACTCCCAGCCTGCACGGGCGCGCGGCGGTCGGCATCTCGGGACCGGCCATGCGGTGTCACCCGAACGACCCGGCCGTGGTGCGGTCGGCGAGGGCCGGTCCAAGCCGCTCGCCTTCCTCGGCAGGGCAACTCCACCCGGGTCAGCAGCTCTCACTGCAGCGGCACTTGGCAGCATGTGCTCTACGAAGAGACGCAGAACCGCACCGGGGAGGGAGCGCTGGACCCGGGCGAGATCGAGTACCTGGCACATGGCGCACGTGGAGGCCCTGTTCCTGCGGGAGTTCGCGAGGGCGGCGCGCTGAGCGTCAGTAGCGCAGCGCCCGCGCCACCTCGGCCTTCACCTGACCGGACAGCGAACGGTTGCTGCGGGCCGTCGCCTGGGCGGACTTGCCCGCCGGCACGTCGGACACCGTGACGACGACCGTGTCGAGCAGATTGCCGCCGCCGTCCGTGAAGTTGACCTGCACGCCGAAGGACTTGGTGGACGAGGCCGAGTTCTTGGCGGTCACCTGCACACTCGCGCGCCCGTTGTCCGTCGTCGGCCGGCCCAGTAGCACCTCGTCCTTGGCGTCGATGCCGTCCTTCACCTCGTCCAGCTTCTTGCCGGCCGACGCGGTCGCCGAGGCGAGCGCGTCCGCGCCGCGCGAGGCGAGGGAGGACGCGGCCGACGCAGCCTTGCTCGCGGACGAGGTGGCGCCGTCGCCGTTGTCGGAGCAGCCGGTCAGCCCGGCGCCCGCGACCACGGCCAGCAACGCACACGCCGTCCACCGCCTGGGGTAGCGCGCCATGATGCCTCCTTGGCTCTCGTTCCCTCGGCCAAGTCAAGTACGAGGGTCCGGGGGGCGCAACGCGGAGCTCGGCCGATCGACACGCGACCGGGGGCCGTCCACGGGCGGGAACATGGTTGCCGCAGCGTGATCGGCCGATCTACCGTCGGTCGCATGGCGGACGACGAGCTCACGCGCGCGGCGCGACTGCTGGATGCGCAGGCCAAGGCCGCGCGGCTGTTCGCGGAGATCGAGGAGCGCGCGCTCGTGGCGCCCGGTCAGGGGGAGCGGGCGGTCAGCGACCGCGTACGGGACCTGGCCAACGAGCTGTTCGGCACCACCCGGCACTGGCACAAGCGGATCGTGCGCTCGGGTCCCAACACGCTCAAGCCGTACCGGGAGAACCCGCCGGACCGTGTGATCGGCGCGGACGACATCGTGTTCGCCGACTTCGGGCCGATCTTCGAGGAGTACGAGGCCGACTTCGGGCGGACCTTCGTCCTGGGCGGCGACCCGGACAAGCGGCGGCTGCGCGACGACCTGCCGGAGGTCTTCGCCGCCGGGAAGCGGCACTTCGAGGAGCACCCCGACATCACCGGGAAGGAGCTCCACGCCGAGGTGGAGCGGCTGGCGGCCGGCCGCGGCTGGGAGCTGGGCGGCTGGCACGCCGGCCATCTGGTGGGAGAGTTCCCGCACGAGACGATCGACGGCGCCGACACGGAGTCGTACATCACCCCGGCCAACGGCACCCCGCTGCGCCGTACGGACCGGGCCGGGCGCCGGTGCCACTGGATCCTGGAGATTCATCTGGTCGACCGCGGGCGGGAGTTCGGCGGTTTCCACGAGGAGCTCCTCACCCTGGGGTAGTGCCGCGAGGGAGTGTGCAGATGGCGAATCCCGCTCTGGTCAGGGTCGTTCGGTACACGAGTCTGCTGGGCAGCGGCCTGCTCGCCGGGGTCGCGCTCACCGTGCTCTTCCTGGAGCTGGCGCTGCGCGATCTGACCGGCCCGGAGTACGTCCGCGTCCGGCAGGCCGAGTACGCCCCCTTCACCTGGTTCATCGGCATCCTGCTGGTGCCGACGCTCGTCGCCGTCGTGATCCTGGTCCTGCGGGCCCGTACGGAGCGCAGCCCCGAACTGCCGCGGCTGGCCTGGGCACTCGGCCTGCTCCTGGTGGCCCTCGCGGTCTCCCTCGTGGTCAACGGGCCCATCAACATGGAGCAGATGGACTGGAGCGCGCAGGCTCCGCCGGGGGACTGGGCGCGCGTCCGAGACCGCTGGCAGATAGCCCACGCCGTACGCACCGTGGCGCTGGTGGTGGCCTTCGGCTGTGTGTGCGTGGCGGCGTTGGAGCGGCCGCTCAGGTTGGTGCGCCGGTGACGACCTCGTGGGCGAGGGCGAGCAGGTCGGGCAGGGCGGGGTGCCCGGGCCCTTCGCGCCAGGCCAGGACGACGGGGACGGGGGGTGCGTCCAGGAGGGGCCGGTAGCTGAGCGAGGGGTGGGTGTGATGGCTCGGGGTGGCGGTCGTGGAGACGCCCACGGCGCGGCCCGCGGCGATGGCGAGGAGCCACTCGTCGGTGTTGGTCACCTCGATGGTCGCGGCGGGCCGGGCGGACGGCGGCCACAGGTCCGTCGTCGTCGTACCGGAGACCGTGTTGAGGGCGATGGGATGCGGCGCGAGGTCGGCCAGGGTGATCCGGGGCAGCGCCGCCAGGGGGCTGTCCGCCGGGACGACCACGACCCGCTCCTCCGTCGTCAGCAGGTGCGTGCGCAGCCCGGACGCGGTGACCGGACCGCGCAGCAGGGCGGCGTCCACCTTGCCCTGGGTGAGGCCCGCGGTGCGGTCGTCGATGCGCAGCAGCTGCAGCGGGACGTCCGGGTACCTCTCGTCCCAGCGGCGCAGCAGCGGGATCGTGTGGTCGCCGAGCGCCGCCCAGGGGTGGCCCAGACGCAGCGGCCAGCTGCGGACGCCGCGCGGGTCCAGGGCGGTGTCCACGGCGGCCAGCGCGGCAGCGGCCTTGTCGCGGAAGGTGCGGCCCTCGGCCGTCAGCTCCAGGTGGTGCGTGGAGCGGTCGACGAGCCGCGTGCCCAGGTGGTCCTCGAGCTGGCGCAGGGTGCGAGAGAGCGCGGGCTGGCCCACGTGCAGACGGGCGGCGGCGCGCGTGATGTTGCCCTCCTCGGCGATGACGAGGAAGGAGCGCAGATGCCGCAGCTCGATGGTCATGCCTCGCAAGCATAACCGCAGCGGAATCGGCATTTCACGCGGCGGAACGGGTTTCCTAGCGTGAGGGCATGACCTCCTCGGCCCGTCCTCCCTCGGCCTCGGCGCCCGGCCCGCAGGCTCCCGCGTCCGGCACGTCCACCCCGCCCGCACTCGTCCGGCACGCGGCGGGCCGCGGCACGCTCGGCGGCGTCGGCCTGGTGCTGGGCGGGACGGTGTCCGTCCAGTTCGGCTCGGCCTGCGCCGCGCTGCTGTTCCCACAGGCCGGGGCGCTCGGCACCGTAGGACTGCGGGTGGCGTTCGCCGCGGTCCTGCTGCTGGCCGTCGCCCGGCCGCGGCTGCGCGGCCACTCGGCGGCCGACTGGCGGGTGGCCTGCGGATTCGGGCTGGCCCTCGGCGGCATGAACATCCTCTTCTACCAGTCCATCGACCGGATCCCGCTGGGCGCGGCGGTCACCCTCGAGGTGCTCGGCCCGCTCCTGCTGTCCGTCGTCGTCTCGCGCCGCGCCTCCGGCCTGCTGTGGGCCGGCCTGGCCCTGGCCGGCGTCTTCCTGCTGGGCCGGGGCGGCTTCGACCGGCTCAACCCCGCGGGCGTGGCCTTCGCGCTCGGCGCCGGGGCGATGTGGGCGGCGTACATCGTGCTCAACGCCCGCGCGGGCGCACGCTTCCCCCGCCTGGACGGCCTCGCCATCGCGATGACCGTCGCCGCCCTGGTCAGCCTGCCCCTGGGCGTCGCGGCCTCGGGCGGCCGGCTCCTGCAGCCGGCGGTCCTCGGCCTCGGCCTCGCCATCGCCGTGCTCAGCTCCGCCGTCCCCTACGCCCTCGAACTCCTCGCACTACGGCGCCTGCCCGCGGCGACCTTCGCCGTGCTGACGAGCCTCGCGCCGGCCTTCGCCGCGACGGCGGGCCTCCTCGTGCTCGACCAGGGCATGTCGCTGCCCGAGTGCGCCGCCGTGGCGATGGTGGTCGCGGCGAGCGCGGGCGCGGTGCGGGCGGGCGCCGTACGGGAGGGGGCGGCACGGCCGGGTGCGGTGCGGGCGGGCGCGGTGCGGGCGGGCAGGCGTGGGTCGGCCGGATAGCGACGCCGCCCGTCCCCCCCCGTGGCCGCCCCCACCGCCCGGCACCCGCACGCACCAGGACCGCCCGATCCCGCGGGCACCAGGTCCGCCCGACCCCGCACGCACCAGGCCCGCCCGGCACCCGTACGCACCAGGACCGCCCGATCCCGCGCGCACCGGGTCCGCCGAGTCGGGGCCGTCTCGGCTACGGTGGCGGCACACGGGTGTTCGAGGCAGGTGGTGACGGTGGAGTGGCGTGAATACGCCGAGCAGATGGCGGTGCTCGCGCGGAAGCTGCTGGAGCAGGACTCGGTCCAGGCTACGCTCGACGAGATCGCCACCGCGGCCGTGGACATCGTGGAGGGCTGCGACGCGGCCGGCATCCTGGCGGTGCGCAAGGGGCGGGCCGTCACCCTCGCCGCCTGCGGGAGCATGGTCACCGACTCCGACCGCCTGCAGGGCGAGCTGGGGGAGGGGCCCTGCTTCGATCTGGCCCGGCAGAAGGACGGCGCGCGCGTCTACCGCATCGAGGACATGACCCACCCGCACCCGACCTGGGAGCGCTTCGCGGCGGCGGCCCGCGAGCTGGGCGTCGGCAGCATGACCGGGGTGCTGCTTTACACCGACAACGACGACTTCGGCGCGCTGAACCTCTACTCGAGCCGCCGCGGTGCCTTCGGCGAGGAGATAGAGACCGCCGGCTGGCTGCTGGCCTCCCACGCCGCCGTCGCCTTGGCCGACGCGCGCACCATCGACCAGCTCCAGCACGGCATGGAGACCCGGCACGCCATCGGCGAGGCCATGGGCATCCTCATGGAGCGCCACGGCCTGAGCGAGGACGACGCGTTCGGCGTGCTCCGCCAGATCTCCCAGAACCACAACGTCAAGCTGCGCGACGTCGCCCAGCGGGTCCGCTCCCAGCGCACCGACCGGCCCGATCCCCCGGCCTGACGGTACGGGCCTGACCGCACGGCGGCGCAGGCGGCCGCCGCCGGGACCCGCCGACTGGTCCGGTGACGACCGCCTGGCTCCAACTTGGCCCGTCGCCGCGCGAGTTGACAAGGCAACTATCCAGACCCGTCCGGGGCACGCGGGTGAGCGGCGGCTCGGACGGGCGCGGCGGACGTGGTCACGCCCAGCAGAGGGACATTCCCGCAGGTGAGCCGCGACGGACCCGCCTTGACATCCATTTCGTGGCGGTTCTAGCGTCCGAACCATGAGCGACCCGCTGACCACCCCCGGTGAAGGTTTCCACCCCCATCTCGCGGACGCGGCCGGAGAGCCGGCGGCTCCTCTGCGCACGCGGCTTCACCACGTCCGCGCCGGTGCGCTCGACGGTGACACCGCCCAGACCGGAGGCATGCGCCGGTTCGCCGCGATCAGCGGGAAGACGGTCGGCTCGGAAAAGCTCTGGATGGGCCAGACGCACGTCGCCCCCGCCACCTCCTCCTCCGACCACCACCACGGCGAGTCCGAGACGGCCATCTACGTCGTCAGCGGCCATCCCGAGTTCGTCTTCCTGGACGACACGGGCGCCCGGACGGAAGAGGTGCGGCTGCGCACCGGCCCCGGCGACTACATCTTCGTCCCGCCGTTCGTCCCGCACCGTGAGGAGAACCCCGACCCCGCCGAGGAGGCGGTCGTCGTCATCGCCCGCAGCACCCAGGAGGCGATCGTGGTGAATCTCCCGCACCTGTACGCGCTGGGGAAGCAGGAAGGCTGACCTCAGGAGCCGCCCCGCTCCCGGGGAATCTTCAGCCCCGCCTCGACCGCCACCGGCAGACGGTTCTCGGCCGGGGGCAGCGGGCAGGTGGCCAGGTCCGTGTAGGCGCACGGGAGGTTCGCGGCACGGTTGAAGTCCAGGACGAGCGTGCCGTCCGCGGCGGGCGCCTCCAGGGACAGGGACCGGTTGGCCGCGTAGGTGGTGACCCCGGACGTCGCGTCGGTGAACAGCACCATCAGGCGGCCCGGCCCGTGTCCGGGGAACGCGGTCAACGACAGCCGCTGCCCGTCCAGTTCGAACTCGATCCGGCCCGGGGCGTCGTAGACGTGCTCCAGGCCCTCGACCGCGGCGCCCACCGTGGTCGGCCGGGGTTCGTCGAAGGGGACGTAGCGGCCGGTGACGGCCCAGCGCGGGTCGGGGGCGTAGGCGGGGGTGCCGGTGAAGGCCGTGCGCAGCGGTGCGTCTGGGTGCCGCGGGCGCACGATGTCGTTGCCGCCCCGCCTGGCCACCTCGACGACGGCGTCCCCCCACACCGCGTCGACACCCCCGCGCTCGGGCAGCACGCCGAAGCGGTGCTCGCCGCGCACCGGCGTTCCGTCCACGACGAGTTCCTCGCCGTCGTCGAGGGCGACGACCACTCCGTCCGGCCCGGTGCGCCAGCTGCCGGGCGCGTCGGGGAAGCGCTGCGGCGTCTCGTCGAGCCAGTGCAGACCGGTGATGGCCAGGAAGCCGTGCGGGCCGGCGAGCCGGGCCTCCTGGGCGCGGTACCACTCCAGCCAGTTCTCGGTGAAGGCGTGCAGGTCGGTCGTGGTCGCCTCGGTGGTCATGCGCTCTCCTTCGCTGTCCTGTCAGTCAGAACGGGCGCCGGCCGGAGGCGCATTCCGCATCCCGTGTGACAGCTTCATGGCAGGCATGTGTCTTCGTGGCGGTCATGTGTACGGTATGATTGATCACGAGCTGGTCGCCGCAACTGCGGATGGCCGGTACTGCGTTGGTGGTCCAAGGAAAGACGCCCCGCTTCCTGCGGGGAAATGCAGGTGCAAGGCCTGCCCGGCGCTCGAACACAGGGCCCGTCCGCGTACAGCGCGGACGGGCCCTGTTCGTCGTGCACGCCGGCACGGCTCCGCCTCCAGCTCCGGCGCCGCGCCCGCACAACGGCGAGGCCCCGGACACCCGAAGGCGTCCAGGGCCTCGACAGCTCCGGCTGCCCGCCGGACAGGGTCGGTTGCTAGTCCACGTCCACCGGACCGTCGTCGGACTTCTTCTCCCTGCCCGAGCGCAGCTGCAGCAGACCGCCGCCGTTGCCGCCGTTCCCGCCGTCCCCGGGACGGGGGTTGTCCGTGGCCTCCTGGCCGCTGAGGTTCTGGCGGACCGAGTCGAGGATCGTCAGGCCCTGGGAGACCAGGCCGGCGGCGATCTCGCCCAGGCCGTCGGCGCCGTTGAGGACGTTGACGTTGGCGCCGGCCAGGCCGCCCGCCGCCTCCTTGACGATCTGCGGAAGCTGGTCGATCAGCATCCGGTCGAGCGCGACGCGGTCGTAGGAGGCGGCCGCCTCGGCCTGGATCTTCATGCGCTGCGCCTCGGCGGCGGCGAGGATGCGGACGCGCTCGGCCTCCGCCTCGGCCGGCTTCACGACCTCGGCGACCAGCTGCTGCTGGCGCAACTTCGCCTGCCGCTGCGCCAGTTCCGTCTGCGCGGCGAGCACCTCCTGCTGGGCGTGGGCCTGCGCGAGCGGTCCGGCCTGGCCGGCCTGCGCCTGGGCGCGGTCCACCTGGGCCGAGTACTCCGCCTTGACGACGGCGGTCTGCCGGGCGTACTCGGCCTGCTTGCGGTCCGCCTCCTGCTGCGCCTCCGCCGCCGTCTGGGTGGCCTGCGCCTGCGCGATCTGCGCCTGGCGCTGGATGGCCGCCCGGTGGGGTGCGGACATCGCGTCGATGTACCCGGCGTCGCCGTCGTCGATGGACTGGATCTGCAGCGAGTCGACGATCAGGCCGATCTTGGCCATCTCCGTCTTGGAGGTGTCCAGCACCTCGGCGGCCAGCTTCTGCCGCTCGGTGACGATCTCCTCGACCGTCATCGAGCCGATGATGGCGCGCAGGTGGCCCGCGAAGATGCGCCCGGTCAGCACCGACATCTGTTCCTGGTCGGACAGGAACCGCTGGCCCGCGTTGATGATGCTCTCGGTGTCGTTGCCGACCTTGAAGGCGATGACGGCGCGCACGCTCAGGGCGATGCCCTGCCGGGTCACGCAGGTCTCGGTGACCTCGGCCTCGTTCATCGAGAGGGTCAGGAAGCGGGTCTTGCGGAAGAACGGCACCACGAACTTGCCGTGCCCGGTCACGACCCGGAACGGCGCGCCCCCCAGTCCCCGCCGGCCCCCCGAGATCAGCATCGCCTCGTCGGGAGCGGGAACGCGGTATCCGAACATTTCTTGTCTACTCCTCAGTCGGCGCCGGCGGTGTCACCGCCGAGCGCGTCCAATGGATCCGCCCACTCGATGACGCCGACCTCTCGACATCCACGCGACTCGATCACGAGTACCGTCGCCCCCGTAGGCAGTGGTTCTTCGGACCAGGCGAGGAAGGTCTCGGAGCCACCACGGACCCGCACCAGGACCTCGCCGGGGCCCGCGGATCCGCGTGTTCCGATGAGCACCTGCCCGGTGCAGCCGATGACGGCCTCGTCCTGCGGCATCACGCCCGCTCTCCTCTTTCCTGACCCATGATTCAGACGATAGACCCACCTGGGTCGGGGACCCAACGGGCGTGGCGTCCAAGGTTGCGCGCCTGTGACGCGCCGCCTCCGCGCACGTCGTACGGCAGACTGCGCGCACGTCGCACGGCTGGCTCCGAACCCGTCGTACGGCCGACTCCGATCCCGTCGCACGGCCGGCTCCGACCGTGCCGTACCGACTGCCTCCCGCCTCTATCCGCGGACACATACCGAGCGGTATACAGACTCCGTCGCGTGTGACGCCCGCACCCCGCGTGCCGGTTCCGCGCGACGTCCACGTCTTCGGGGGCGGATCTGGGGGAGGATCGCATGACGGACGGATCGCGTTCGCACAGAGCGGCGAGGCGGCGGCAGGGGATCGCGGTGGGGGTGGCGCTCGGCAGCTGCGCCCTGGTGGCGATGTCGACGTCGGCGGCCGCCGCGCACGGCGGCGGCCACGGCCGCGGCACCAGCTACGCGGCGCTCGGGGACTCGTACACCGCGGGCCCCGCCATTCCGACGCAGGTGGACGCGAACTGCGCCCGCTCGGACCACAACTACCCTTCGCTCGTCGCGGCGGCACGCGGCATCGGTACGTTCAAGGACGTGAGCTGCAGCGGCGCCACGACCGAGGAGATGTGGAAGCCGCAGGGCACCAACGGCCCGCAGCTGGACGCCCTGAACCGGCACACCGACCTCGTGACGGTGCAGATCGGCGGCAACGACATCGGCTTCGGCTCCATCATCGGCACCTGCGCCAAGCTGGCGCCCACGAACCCGGCCGGGGACCCCTGCCGCCAGTACTACTCCTCGTCCGGCTACGACCAGCTCTCGGTCAACATCCTGAAGGCCGCGCCGAAGGTGGACGCGGTGCTGCGGGCCGTGCACGCGAGGGCGCCGCACGCCCGGGTGCTCGTCGTCGGCTACCCGGACCTGCTGCCCGACGACGGCAGCGGCTGCTACCCGTCGGTGCCGTTCGCGACCGGGGACTTCCCCTACCTGCGCGACACCGGGAAGCGGCTGAACCTGATGCTGCGGCTGGTGGCCGGGGCCAACCGTGCCGAGTACGTCGACACCTACGGGCCCACCCGCGGCCACGACATGTGCAAGGCGCCGGACGTGCGCTGGATCGAACCGCTCCAGCCGGCCTCGCCCGCCGCTCCCGCGCATCCGAACGCCAAGGGTGAGGAAGCGATGGCGCGTGCTGTCCTCGAACGCCTGGGCAAGGGGCACGGCCGGTACTGAGCGGTGTCACACCCGATGTTCCTGGCATTGGTGTGACGTCGGGTACGGGACTGAATGAAAGGGGCTGAACGGGCAACGTTCCCCTTCATGCCCCTTTTCATGCCCCGCGCGCACAGCCCCCGGCAGGTGATTCGATGACGACGGCGACCAGGGCGACCAGGACGCCCGCCGCCACCTCGACGACCGCCTCCGCCAAGGGCTCCAAGCCCGCTCCACCGCCCGCGCTGCCCTCGCTCACCGGGCTGCGCTGGGTCGCCGCGCTGCTGGTCTTCGGCCTGCACGTGAACAACTTCCGCTACTTCGACGGCACCGCAGGCCGCGTCGTCACCTGGGCGTTCGGGGCCGGCGCCACGGGCGTGTCGTTCTTCTTCGTGCTCTCCGGGTTCGTCCTGACCTGGTCCGCCCGGCCGGGCGACCGCGCCCGGGCCTTCTGGCGGCGGCGCATCGCCCGTATCCTGCCGGTGCACCTGGTGACCGCCGCGATCGCGCTGGTCATGGCGCTCACGCTGGAGCACCAGTCGATGCCGTCGTTGCGCCAGGGGCTGGCCAACGTGCTGCTGGTGCATTCCTGGTGGCGCCCGTGGTGGCAGACCCTGGACCCGGTCAGCTGGTCGCTGGCCTGCGAGGCCTTCTTCTACGCCCTCTTCCCGCTGCTGGCGCTCGGGCTGCGCCGCGTCGGCGCCCGGGGCGCGACCGCCGTGGCCGGCCTGTCGGTGCTCGCGGTCCTGGCCGTGGCCTGGGTGAACGCACAGCACTGGCTGAGCCAGCCGATCGACTCCCTGCCGCTCGCACGGCTGCCCGAGTTCGTCCTGGGCGTCGCCGTCGCCCGCCTGGTGCTGCTCGACCGGTGGCGCGGCCCCGGCCTGGAGGCCTCCCTCGCGCTGGCGGTCATCGGGTACTTCCTGGTCCCGCAGGTCACCAGCGACTACCGGGCCACCACCTGCACCGTCGTCGGCTTCGCCCTGCTCATCCCGGCGGCGGCCGTCGCGGACCTGCGCGGCCTGCCCTCCCTGTGGCGGGGCCGGCGGCTGGTCCGGCTCGGCGAGCTCTCCTTCGCCTTCTACATGGTGCATCTGCTGGTGCTGCGTGCCGGGACCAACGTGATCGGCGTGAAGCCCCGCTTCGGCCTGACGCACGGGCTCGCCGTCACCGCCGTCGCCTTCGCCGTCTCCCTCGGACTGTCCTGGCTCCTCTACGAGACGGTGGAGGGCCCCGCACGACGGCTGCTGCTGCGCCGGCGCCGCTCCGCACACACCCGCCCGCCGGCCGGGCAGCCGGCGTAGCGCGGGGGCTGGGTAGCGCGGGAGGCGGCGTGACGCGGGGGCCGGGTAGCGCGGGGGGAGGCGTAACGCGGGAGGCGGCCGGCCCGGGGGCTGTCAGACGCGCGGCCGTGCGGCCGGTCCCGGACGGACCGTGACCTCGGACGGGGAGAGCGCGGTGTGCTCGTCGGGGCACTCGACCACGACCCGCACCGCAGCGCCGCAGTCGCGGTGGCGGATGTCCAGGACCGGGCCCTCGGGATCGCCGACGTACATCTCGCCCCACTGCCGCAGCGCCACCAGGACCGGCCACAGGTCGCGGCCCTTGGGGGTGAGGCGGTACTCGTTGCGGGTGCGGCTGCCGCGCTCCTGGTAGGGGACGGCGGTCAGGATCCCGGCCGCGACCAGCTTGCGCAGCCGGTCGGCCAGGACCGCCTCGGAGAGCCCCACATGGCGGCGGAAGTCGTCGAAGCGGCGCACTCCGTTGAAGGCGTCGCGCAGCAGGAGCAGCGTCCACTTCTCGCCGACCAGGTCGAGGGTGCGCTGGACCGTACAGTTCTCGGTGCTCGTCTCGAGCCACTTCATACGGCCATCGTAGAGCCCTGACTTCGTCATTGACAGTCAGCTGAGCGGAGAGCTAGCTTCGGGAAACAAAGTCAGAGCGCCGCGGGGAAACTCGGGGCCGAGGAGGAAGCGCCGCCGCATGGAACGCTCTCGTACGTACGACTGGGACGACCCCGCCATCTCCGCGGCCGTCGTCGGGCAGGACTCCGGGCTGCACTTCCTGCGCGAGATGCTCGCCGGGCGACTGCCCTCCCCGCCGATCGCCGCGACGCTGGGCATGTCGCTCGAAGAGGTCGACCACGGTCACGCGGTGTTCTCGCTGGAGCCCGGCGAGGAGCACTACAACCCCATCGGCAGCGTCCACGGCGGGATCTACGCGACGATGCTCGACTCGGCGGCCGGCTGCGCGGTGCAGTCGACCCTGCCGCAGGGCATCGGCTACACCTCGGTCGACCTCACCGTGAAGTTCCTGCGCCCGATCACCGCCGACTCGGGCAAGGTGCGCGCCGTCGGCCGTGTCCTCAGCAGCGGCCGGCGCACCGCACTCGCCGAGGCGCAGCTCCTCGACCCCGCCGACCGCCTCCTCGCACACGCCACCAGCACCTGCATGCTCTTCCCTGTGCCGGGCGCCTGACGGTCGACTCCCGCCGGGCGTCCGCCCGTCGGCCGGCGCGTCCTAGTCCTCCGGTTCCCAGGCCTGGAGCCGGCCGAAGACGTGGGGGTCGCCGTCGAGCTTCAGGGACTCCACCGGGATGCGGCCGTACAGGGTGAGGACCAGGTCACTGGCCGCGCCCTCGGCGGAGGCGGTGGCGGGCGTCGCGTCGAGTGCCAGGATCCGTGCGCCGTCCGCGGAGAGCGCGAGGCGCCACGAGCGACCTTCGGTGGCGTGGTAGTCCACGACGGCGGCCTCGTGTGGCCAGGTGCTCGTCGTCACGCAGCACGTGGACAGGAACTCGTCGACGCCGTCCAGCGCCACCTCGTCGGGCAGCGGCTGCGGGGCACCCGCGGTGAGCTGGGCGTCGTAGGTGTGCACCGCGGCCTCCTGGACCTGGTGCCGGGCGACGGCGCCCGACGTCTGCGGCGAGTCCGACGCACCCCACCACGTCCAGCAGCCGCGGTCGGGGCCGGCCTCCCGCAGCGTGTTCAGCAGCTGTTGCGTCGACTCGGCCGACCAGGCCAGCAGCGCCTCGCGCTCGCGGGGCGCGGCCGGGGCCGCGTCCGGACCGGTTCCGGCCGGGCGGGTGGCGGCCGGCCCCGCGGCGACGACGGCGGACCACCGGCGGTGCACCCCGCCCAGATGCTGCGCCAGATCGAAGAGCGTCCAGCCCGGACAGGTGGGCACCGGCGCGTCGAGACCGGGCGCGGAGGAGACCGCGGCACGGAACGCGACCGACCGTTCGTCGATGAGCCGCAGGAGGACGGGAAACTCAAGAGTCTTTGCCACGTGCGCTGTTTATCAGCGCACCGTGATCACCGCCTTCGATTTTCGTGCCGTCACCGGTGGGCGGGGAGGCTTGATCATCCGTGGGTACGCTCACCCCATGTCCCCTCACGGACGCGCCGGAGGCCCGGCGGCTGTCCGACCTGCCCAAGGCGAGGCGCTTGTCATTCCTGGCCGGCATGGACCAGCTCGGAGGGCTGGTGGGCAAGCCGGTGTGGCTGTGTCCGCCGAACCGGTGGAGCGACGAGGGATTCAGGCTGAGCGCGCGGCACGACGCGCTGCGGGAGGCGATCGGCCGCGAGCTGGGACCGGCTGGGACCGGGGGCGTCCGAGGCGTGACCCTATGAGGAAGTCCCCGCTCCGCCCCCCACCCATTGCGACCAGGTCCGGCACGTCCGAGTCTGGGGGCAATGCCGGATTGGTGAGGGAGGCGGGCCATGGTGATGGGTGGCGCGACGGGGGCCGAGCGGCAGCGGCTCGCCGAGGCCGACGCGGGGCGCGCGGCCTGGCGGCGCTGGGGCTGCTATCTGAGCGAGCGGCAGTGGGGCACCGTGCGGGAGGACTACAGCTCCGACGGCGACGCATGGGCGTACTTCACCCATGACCAGGCCCGCTCCCGCGCCTACCGCTGGGGCGAGGACGGCATCGCCGGCGTCAGCGACGACAAACAGCGGCTGTGCTTCGCGCTCGCCCTGTGGAACGGCCGCGACCCCATCCTCAAGGAGCGGATGTTCGGTCTGACCAACCAGGAGGGCAACCACGGCGAAGATGTCAAGGAGTACTACTTCCACCTCGACAACACGCCCACCCACTCGTACATGAAGTACCTGTACAAGTACCCGCAGGGCGAGTTCCCCTACGGAGACCTCGTCGCAACCAACAGGGCCCGTGGCCGCGGCGACTTCGAGTACGAGCTGCTCGACACCGGCGTCTTCGACGAGGACCGCTACTTCGACGTCTTCGTCGAGTACGCCAAGGCCGGCCCCGAGGATCTGCTGATCGAGATCACCGCACACAACCGCGGACCCGACGAGGCGACCCTCCATCTGCTGCCGACGCTCTGGTTCCGGCACACCTGGTCCTGGGCCGGCGGCGCCGCCGTGCCGAACCTGCGCCGCACCGGTCACGCCGTCCGCGCCGACCACGACGAACTCGGCCCCCGCTGGCTGTACTTCGAGGCCGACACCCCCGTCCTGTTCACCGGGAACGAGACGAACGACGAGCGCATCTTCGGCAGCGCCAACACCACGCCGTACGTCAAGGACGGCATCGACCGCTACGTCGTGCGGGGCGAGGAGGCGGCCGTCAACCCGGCGCAGACCGGCACCAAGGCCGCCGTGCACCACACCCTCGTCATCCCCGCCGGCCGGAGCGCCACCGTGCGGCTGCGGCTGACCGACACCGAACTCGCCGATTCCTGGGGCGAGTTCGCTGCGGTCTTCGACGCGCGCCGCACCGAGGCCGACGCCTTCTACGAGGACGTCGTCCCCGACGGCATGGGCGAGGACGAGCGGCGGCTCGTGCGGCAGGCGCTCGCCGGGATGCTGTGGAGCAAGCAGTACTACTACCTCGACGTCGAACGCTGGCTGGCCGAGCACGACGTCGACCCGCTCGCCGCCGACCCCGGCGTCCGCAACAGCGCCTGGTACCACATGATCAACGACGAGATCATGTCGATGCCGGACACCTGGGAGTACCCGTGGTTCGCGGCCTGGGACCTCGCCTTCCACACCCTCGCCCTGTCGATGATCGACATCGGCTTCGCCAAGTCGCAGCTGGAACTGCTGCTGCGCCGCCTGTACCTCCATCCGAACGGGCAGATCCCCGCCTACGAATGGAACTTCGGCGATGTCAACCCGCCCGTGCACGCCTGGGCGGTCCTGTTCGTCTACGAACTCGAGAAGCACCGCACCGGCCACGCGGACCGCGCCTTCCTGGAGAACGCCTTCCAGAAGCTGACGAAGAACTTCACCTGGTGGCTCAACCGCAAGGACGTCGACGGCAACAACGTCTTCCAGGGCGGCTTCCTCGGCCTCGACAACATCGGCGTGTTCGACCGCAGCGCACCCCTGCCCACCGGCGGCCACCTCGACCAGGCCGACGGCACCGCGTGGATGGCGCTGTACTGCCAGAACCTCTTCGACATCGCCCTCGAACTCGCCGTGGACAACCCGGTCTACGTCGAGCAGGCGCAGATGCTCTTCGAGCACTTCGCCTGGATCGCCGTCGCCATGAACCGCATCGGCAAGGACAACGCCACCCTGTGGGACGAGGAGGACGGCTTCTTCTACGACGTCCTGCGCCGGCCCGACGGCAGCGCCACCCGGCTGAAGGTGCGCTCCCTGGTCGGCCTGCTGCCGCTCGCCGCGACCAGCGTGATCGGCAGCGCGGCGGCCACGAACTTCCCGCAACTGGTCGCGGGAGCGCAGGAGTTCATCAGGCGGCACCCGGCCGTCGAGGCCGTCGTCGCGCAGCGCGTCCCCGCGGACCCCGAGCACAGGGGCCGTTTCCTGTTCGCCCTGTTCGGCGAGGACCGGCTGCGCCGGGTGCTGGCCCGGATGCTCGACGAGGGGGAGTTCCTCGGCCCGCACGGCATCCGGTCCCTCTCGCGGTACCACGCGGAGCACCCGTACCACTTCGAGGTGAACGGGCAGGAGTACGGCGTCGGTTACCTGCCCGCGGAGTCCGACTCCGGGATGTTCGGCGGCAACTCCAACTGGCGCGGCCCGGTGTGGTTCCCGATGAACCTCCTCCTCATCCGCGCCCTGCTCAACCTGCACGGCTACCACGGCCCCGCCTTCACCGTGGAGTGCCCGACCGGCTCCGGCCGGCAGCTGAATCTCTACGAGGTCGCCCGGGAGATCTCCGACCGGCTCACCTCGACCTTCCTGGTCGGCGAGGACGGCCACCGCCCGGTGCACGGCGCCCTGCCCAAGTTCGCCAAGGACCCGTACTGGAAGGACCTGATCCTCTTCTACGAGTACTTCCACGGCGACAACGGCGCGGGCCTCGGCGCCTCCCACCAGACCGGCTGGACCGGACTGGTGGCGGCCACCGCGATCCTGTTCCACACGATCAGCGCCGAGGACGTGGAGCGCGGCGGCCGGGAGGCCCTGCGCCCCGCGGACGAACGGTTCATGGGCGCGAGTGACGAGGAGCCTCTGTCATGACCGTGATCCACGAGATCAACACCCTGGTGTGGCTGGGAGAGTTGAGCCGCCGGTACGGTCGTCGCGTCACCCTGGGCGACGTACCCGCCGAGGCCTGGGACGAGGTGGCACGGACCGGCGTCGACACCGTCTGGCTGATGGGGGTCTGGCGGCGCAGCCCGGCCGGTCTCGCCATCGCCCTGCGCGACGAGTCCCTGCGGGCCTCCTTCCGCGACGCGTTGCCCGACCTCACCGAGGCGGACATCGCCGGATCGCCGTACTGCGTACGCGACTACGTCGTCAACGACACCCTCGGCGGCCGCGCAGCCCTGGCCGAGGCCCGCTCCCAACTCGCCGCGCGCGGGCTGCGGTTGATCCTCGACTACGTCCCCAACCACGTCGCCCCCGACCACCCCTGGCTCACCGGGCGCCCCGGCTGCCTGATCCACGGCACTGCGGACGACCTGGCCGCCGCGCCCGGCGCCTTCATCGAGGTCTCCGGGCAGATCTACGCCCGTGGTCGCGACCCGTACTTCGCCCCCTGGCCCGACGTCGTCCAACTGAACGCCTTCAGCGGAGAGTTGCGGGACGCGACGGTGGACACGCTGGTGTCCATCGGCGACCAGGCGGACGGTGTGCGCTGTGACATGGCGATGCTGATGATGAACGACGTGTTCGCCAAGACCTGGGGCGACCGGGCCGGGGACCACCCGACCGAGGACTTCTGGCCGTACGTCATCGACCGGGTACGGGCCCGCCACCCCGATCTCCTCTTCGTCGCCGAGGCGTACTGGGACCTCGAATGGGCCCTGCAGCACCAGGGCTTCGACCACTGCTACGACAAGCGGCTCTACGACCGCCTCGTGCACGAGGACGCCGGATCGGTCCGCGCGCACCTCCAGGCCGGCCTCGCCTACCAGCGCGGCCTGGTCCGCTTCCTGGAGAATCACGACGAACCGCGCGCCGCCGCCACCCTCCCGGGCGGCCGGGAGCTCGCCGCCGCCGTCACCATTGCCACCCTGCCCGGCGCGACGCTCTGGCACGAGGGCCAGTTCGAGGGCCGCACCGTGCGTCTGCCGGTGTTCCTCTCCCGCGGCCCGCAGGAGCCGCCCGACGAGCAACTGCGTTCGTACTACGGCAGTTTGCTTCCGGCCGCGGCCGCCGTACGCGACGGCGAGTGGCGGCTGCTGGACACCGCCGGATGGCCGGACAACGACAGCCACCGGAACCTGCTCGCCTGGAGCTGGACCGGCGCCGACACCCGCCACGTCGTGATCGTCAACCACTCCGCCGGCCAGGCCCAGGGGCAGGTCCCGCTGCCCTGGCCCGAGCTGGCCGGCCGCGCCGGCCGGCTGACCGACCTGCTGACGGGCCAGACGTACGACCGCGACGGCGGCGGCCTGCTCACGCCCGGCCTCTACGTCGACCTGCCGCCCTGGCACTCCCACGTCCTGTCCCTGACCTGAACGGCGCACATGGTAGAAGCGGACCATGAACAACTCCTGCACGAGCCTGAGCCGGAACGGCGGCGCCCGATGACCGCCGGCATCGACACCCCCGACCGCCGCGGCCGCACCGGCCTGGACCGGACCGGCCTGGACCTGACCGGAAACCCGCGCGTGAGGGTGCGGGAGGTGAAGCTGCTCTCCAGCCACTGGTACGTCGAGCGCGCCACCACCTTCGACTTCCGGAACGCCGACGGCACCTGGAGCAGCCAGCAGCGCGAGACGCACGACCGCGGCAACGGCGCCACCATGCTGCTGTACGACACCGCACGCGAAACGGTCCTGCTCACACGGCAGTTCCGCTTCCCCGTGTACGTCAACGGGCACCCCGACGGCATGCTGATCGAGACCCCCGGCGGGCTCCTCGACGACGAGGACGAGCACCCCGAACTCGCCGTCCGGCGCGAGGTGGTGGAGGAGACCGGGCACACCATCGGCGACGTCCGGCACGTCTTCGACGTCTACATGAGCCCCGGCTCGGTCACCGAACGCGTCAGCTTCTACGCCGCCGCGTACGGGCCGTCCACCCGCACCCACGAGGGCGGTGGGCTCGACGAGGAGGGCGAAGACATCGAGATCGTCGAACTGCCCTTCCGGCGCGCCCTGGAGATGATCCGCACCGGCGAGATCAACGACGCCAAGACCATCATGCTGCTGCAGTGGGCGGCGCTGGAGGGCCCCTTCGCCAAATAGGACCGCCCTCTTGACTTCAAGAGCGCTCCAAGCTGAAGACTCCCGTCCGTGCCCGGAAGCCCGGACACGGACGGGAGGACCCCCATGAAGTACCGCACGATCGGAAGCGACCCGGCCCACCGCCGTGAGGTGAGCGTGATCGCCCTCGGGGCCATGCTCATGGGCTCACGCACGGACGAGGAGACGTCCTTCGCCGTCCTCGACCGCTACGTCGAGGCCGGCGGCACCTTCATCGACACCTCCGACAACTACGCCTTCTGGGAGGACGGCGGCCAGGGCGGCCAGAGCGAGGAACTCCTCGGCCGCTGGCGGCGCAGCCGCGGCATCGGCGACGAGATCGTCATCGCGACCAAGCTCGGCGCCCGCCCGCTGGCCCCCGGAACCAGCTACATCGACAATCCGGAGGGCCTGTCCGCGAAGGTGATCCGCGAGTCCGCCGAGCGCAGCCGGCAACGCCTCGGCGTGGACAAGCTGGACCTGCTCTACGCCCACATCGACGACCCCACGGTCCCGCAGCGCGAGACGGTCGAGGGCTTCGCGGAACTCGTCGGTGAGGGCACGGTGGGCCTGCTCGGCGTGAGCAACCAGTCCGCCTGGCGGGTGGAGCGGGCCCGCGCCCTCGCCGCCGCGGGCGGGCGGCCCGGCTACGAGGTCCTCCAGTACGCCCACAGCTACCTGCGCCCGCGGACCGACGTGGCCGACGACATGTTCCCCGACGGCAGCCTCGGCCACGTCGGCCCCGACCTCCTCACCTACCTGCGCGCCGAGCCCGGCCTCACCCTGGTCGCCTACTCGCCCCTCCTCAAGGGCGCTTACACCCACCCGGACCGGCTCCCGTCCGACTTCGACCACCCGGGCACCCCGCCCCGCCTCGCCGCCCTGCACGACGTGGCCCGCGAGACGGGAGCGACACCCAACCAGGTCGTCCTGGCCTGGCAGTTGGGCGGCGAACTCCCCATCATCCCGCTGGTCGGCGCCTCGTCGGTGGCCCAACTGAACGAGAACCTGGCGGCGGCGGACCTGGACCTGACCCCGGACCAGCGTGCCCGCCTGGACGAGGCCCGCTGATCCGGCACCCGGAACGGCCACGTTCAGGGCTCGGCCACGTCGAAGACCATGCTGCGCACGGCTGTGAGCGCCTGCAGACGCACCGAGTCCTCCGCGCAGGCGCGGCCCTCCGGAGAGGCGAACGCGGCACGCAGCTCCCGCATCGTGTCCCAGTCCAACTCGGCGACCAGATAGCAGGGTTCGCCGCCGCGCACGTCGGCGGGCCGCTCGCTCAGCGTGTACCGGCGCAGGCCGGGAAGCCGGCGGGCGAGCGGGAGGTGGACCTCGCGGTAGTGCCGGTCGAACGCCGCGGGCTCGGCCGGGGTCTCGTGGAGGACCAGGAACCGGGCGGTCACCGCGCGGTCCTCCGGTAGCACGCGAAGACCGCCTGGCCGAGCTGTTCGGCCGAGACGCACTCCAGGTGCAGGGGTGCGTCCGCCTCGGGGAACAGGCGGTCGCCGGTGCCCACGACGGTGGGGAAGGTGATCAGGCGGTACTCGTCGACCAGGTCCTCCGCCATCAGCGCGTGGACGACGCTCAGGCTGCCCGCGACGATCACCTCGCGCCGCTCCCGCTTGACCGCGTCGACCAGGCCACCGTCCATGACCTGCGAGTTCGCCCAGGCGGAGACGTCGGTGCGGGTGCGGGTGGCGACGAGCTTCGCCGCGGCGTTCATGCGCGCGGCGAACGCGTCGTCGCGGCCCGGCCACAGCTGGGCGAACTGCTCCCAGGTGGTGCGGCCCAGCAGCATGACTCCCTCGTCCAGGGCGGCCCCGAGCCGGAACTTGTCCCCGCCGACCGCCTCGGGGCCGTGCCGGAACATCCAGCCGCCGCCGGGTGTGCCGCCCCGGCCGTCCGGGTCGGAGACGATGCCGTCCAGCGTGGTGAAGGCGATGACGGTGACGCTCATGGCGATGTCCTCTCGGAGGTCTCGATCGGTGCTCACCGGTATGTACCGGCGCCACCGCCCGGACTCATCGCCCGCTCTCGAACTCCTTCGAGGAAATTTCTCCGGGCAGGCCGAAGGCCGCGAACACCCGCGGATCGGCGAACACCACGTTGCTCGCGATCAGCCCGCCGGCCACGGTGAAGACCTGCAGCGTGTGCACCCGGTACCCGCCCTCCGGCGTGGCCGCGTACGCGGCCAGCGCCGGCTGCCCGCCCGCGGTGAGCGGCAGGCTGCGCCAGTCCGTCCCGCGCATCGCGAACACGCGGTCCATGAACAGGCCGTAGTCGCGGCGCCCGCGGTACCACAGCGGCACCGGCGGCATCTCCAGCACGGCCGCGTCGGTCAGCAGCCGCACCAGCGCGGGCACGTCGGCCGCCTCGAAGGCACGCGCGTACCGTTGCACGACCTCCCGCGCCCCGGCGTCGTCCGGCTCGGCCACCTCGCCGGGACCGCCCACACCGGCGACGGCCGCCCGGGCCCGCTGCAACGAACTGTTGACGGCCGCGACCGTCGTCCCCAGCTGCTCGGCGACCTCCGCGGCACTGAACTCCAGCACCTCCCGCAGCACCAGCACCGCCCGCTGCCGGGCGGGCAGCACCTGCAGCGCCGCCACCAGCGCCAGCCGCAGATCGGCCCGCGCCTCGACGTCGTAGCGCGCATCCGGGAAGGGCTGCAGCCAGGGGATGTCGAGGGCCGGCGTGAGCGGGGCGCCCGGGTCCTCGCTCGGCGCGCCCAGCCCGGACGGCAGCGGCCGCCGCGCCCGCCCCTCCAGCGCTGCCAGGCACACGTTGGTCGCGATCCGGTACACCCAGGTGCGCACCGACGCGCGCGAGGCGTCGTAGCGATCACGGGCCTTCCACGCCCGCAGCATCGTCTCCTGCACCAGATCCTCGGCCTCGTGGAACGAGCCCAGCATCCGATAGCAGTACGCCACGAGCTCGCCCCGGTACGGCTCAAGGTCCATGGGCCCATCATGGCGCACACCACCCCTGGCAGGTCTCCGCCCGCTGTGCGTGACTGGAGGCATGAGCCCACTCCCGACCGAGCGATCCCTGCGCACCACCCCGGAAGGCCTGCACTGGGAGCCCAGCGAGCGCTGGGTGCGCGGCGTCAAGGGCGATGTCACCGTCGTCGACAGCCGCCACCCCGTCCTCGTCTGGGAGCCCGAGCTGCCCGTCCCCCAGTACGCCTTCCCCCGCGCCGACGTACGCGAGGACCTCCTGCGCCCCGCCAAGAACCCGCACACCGGCACCCACACCGGCTCACAGATCTTCTACGACCTGGAGGTGGGCGACGAGCGGGTGGCGAACGCCGCCTGGACCTTCCCCTCCGCCGACCTGGCCGACCACATCGCCTTCGAGTGGTTCCGGCGTCCCGGCCGGGGCCTCGACCACTGGTACGAGGAGGAGGAAGAGATCTTCATCCACCCCCGTGACCCGCACAAACGCGTCGACTCCATGCCCAGCAGCCGGCACGTCCAGGTCGAGATCGACGGCACGCTCGTCGCGGACACCCGCCGCCCGGTGCTCCTGTTCGAGACCGCGCTGCCGACGCGCTACTACATCCCGCGCCAGGACGTCCGCCTCGACCTGTTCACACCCACCGAGCACCACACCGGCTGCCCCTACAAGGGCACCGCCGAGTACTGGTCCTGGCGCGGCGACGCCGACGTGCCGCCCAACCTGGTCTGGAGCTACCCGGAACCGCTGCCCGCCGTGGGCCCGATCCGCGGCCTGCTCGCCTTCTTCAACGAGGCCGTAGACATCATCGTGGACGGCGAACGCCAGGAGCGCCCGGTCACGCCGTTCAGCGCGACGCTCAAACCGAGCAGCCCACGTGGGCCAGCGCCTGCTTGAGCAGCACCCCGTGCCCGCCGGGCATCTCGCTCTGCACCGCCTCCGAGACGGCCTCCTGCGGGCTGAACCAGACCAGGTCCAGGGCGTCCTGACGCGGCCGGCAGTCGCCGGAGACCGGGACGACGTAGGCCAGGGACACCGCGTGCTGGCGCGGGTCGTGGAACGGCGTGATGCCCTGCGTCGGGAAGTACTCCGCGACCGTGAAGGGCTGCAGGGACGCCGGGACCCGGGGCAGCGCCACCGGGCCGAGGTCCTTCTCCAGGTGGCGCAGCAGCGCGTCACGGACCCGCTCGTGGTGCAGGACCCGCCCGGAGACCAGGGTCCGGCTGACCGTGCCGTCCGGCCCGATGCGCAGCAGCACGCCGACACTGGTGACTTCGCCGCTGTCGTCCACGCGCACGGGCACGGCCTCGACGTACAGGATCGGCATACGGGCACGCGCCGATTCGAGGTCGTCGGCGCTCAGCCAGCCCGGCGTGGTTTCGGTCATGTCAGACATTGCTTGATCATACTTTCAGGAGGGGCCGGGAAAGCGGTAGACCCGAGAGGCGTTGTGTGCGCCTGCCCACTCGGCGATCCGCAGAGCGTCGGGCAGGCTCAGCTCGTCGGCGTCCACCCGGTCCTGCAGCAGAGCGGCCAGACCGTGGCGGAAGGCGAGCGCGCCGAGACGGTAGAACTCCGCCACACCATAGGCGTCGGAGCTGTACAGCAGCTTGTGGAACGGCGTGATCTCCAGCGCCTCCGCCAGCACGGCCCGGGCACGCGCCGGGCCCACGTGATGCAGGGTGAGGCCGACGTCCAGGTACACGTGCTCGAACACCGCGGTCAGATAGGCGGCTTGGCGCTGGTACGGCCAGCAGTGCAGCAGCAGCACCGGGACCGCGCCGCCGGTCAGATGCAGCCAGTCGGTGAGGTGGGTGGGGTCGACCCGGTGCATGCGGATGTCGTTGTCGCCGAACCCGGTGTGCAGTTGCAGCGGCAGGCCGAGGTCGACCGCGGTCCACAGCACATGCCGTACGAGGACGGGATCGTCCAGCCGGCCACCGCGCGCCAGCCAGCGCCGGGCCGCCTGCGTCACCTCGGTCCGGGACGGGCGGGCCGGATCGAGGTCGAAGCCGGTGCGGTAGGCGGCCACGGACTTCACGCCCACCACGCCCGGCCGGCCCACGGCCTCGTGCGCGGCCTGCCGGAAGGCGTCGCCGTAGTCGCCGGCCTCGACCCCGCGCGCGGCCACCGCCTCGGCGACGTTCTCCAGCCGCACGATCTCGTACGCCGTCCCGCCGGCCGTGGCGGCGAGCTCCGCCGGAGTGGTCAGCGTGTGCGGCGCGTATCCCGTGTCCACGCAGAACACGTCCGTCCGCGCGGCGGCGAGGAAGCGGCGGTGCACCTCGGCCGCGCCCAGCTCGGCGCGGCGTGCGAGGTACTCGTCGGGCGGCGCGTGCCGGGGCAGGTCCAGCAGCGGCGCGCAGTGGCGGCGGACCGCCACGCCGACGGGGCTGTCGAAGGTGGAGGTCCCGGGCCAGGCGCTGCCCTCGGTCAGCAGTTCCTCGAAGTCGCCCCGGGGCAGGTCGCGGGTGACGAGGCCGTGGCAGTGGTGGTCCACCAGCGGCAGCGCGTCGAGTGCCTCCCGGACCGCGCCCACGTCAGTACTTCCAGCGGTACGCCGCCGCCACCCGCTCGTCGTCCAGGCCGTCGACCGCGGCGATCTCCCCCTGCCGTACGGCGATCACGGCGTCCGCGAGGACCGGTCCGAGCGCGGTCCGCAGCCGCTCGTCCTTGCGGAACTCCGCGACGGCGTCGGCCAGGGAGGTGGGCAGGCGCCGGACGCCGCGCGCCGCCGCGTCCGCGGTGTCGAGGCGGGCCGGATCGCCGGTGATCTCCTCGGGCAGGGGAGCGGAGGAGGTCAGGCCGTCCAGTCCCGCCGCGATCAGGCAGGTCAGGGCGAGGTAGGGGTTGGCGGCCAGGTCGACCGGCTTGACCTCCAGGTTGGCGGCCTGGTCGCGCAGGCCCGCGGTGCCCGTGACGACACGTACCGCGGCCTCGCGGGTCTCCCGGCCCCAGCAGGTGAACACCCCCGCCCACTGGGAGGGTTTGAGCCGCAGGTGGCTCGCCGGGCTGGGCGCGGTGACGGCGGTGAGGGCCGGGAGGTGGCCGAGCACACCGGCCGCGAAGGACTCGGCGTCGGCCGTCATGCCGTAGCGGCCCTTGCCGCCCGAGTGCAGGTTGAGACCGCCGCGCCAGGCGGAGAGGTGGACGTGGCCGCCGTTGCCGACGCCCTCGGCGAAGACGGCCGGGGAGAAGGAGACCACGAGTCCGTGGCGCCGGGCCACGGCCCGGATCGTCTGCCGCACCAGCACGCTGCGGTCGGCCGCCGCCACCGGGTCCAGGGCACCGACCGAGATCTCGAACTGCCCGGCCGCGTACTCGGGATGGAGCTGCTCGACGTCCACACCCTGCGCGGCGAACGCGGCCAGCAGGTCGGCGGTGTAGTCGCCGGCCTCGATCTGCCGGGTGGCGCTGTACGCGGGCCCGGTGGTGGCGGGCACGAACTCCCCGCCCTCCGCGGGCCCTTGGCCGATCGACCACTCCACCTCGACGGCGGCGCGGAAGGTCAGGCCGTGCCGCTCGGCGGCCTGCGAGACGATCCGGCGCAGCGCCGTGCGGCTGCAGCCGGGGTGCGGCTCGCCCTCCTGGGTGATGCGGTCGACGGGCGCCCAGGCCCAGCCGGGCTGCCCGGCCAGGACGGTCAGCTGGTCGAGGTCGGGATAGAGGCGCAGGTCGCCGTCCGGGGAGCCCAGGACGTCGGTGGAGACGATCGAGTCGTTCGCCAGGAAGGTGTCGAACACCGGCGACATCCCGACGCCCCAGGCCGCCGCGGAGGCGAGCCGGGCCGTCGGGATCGTCTTGATCCGGCCCACGCCCGAGGTGTCGACGTAGGAGAGCACGATGCCGTGCACGCCGCGGCCCGACAGCTCGCCGCCGAGCGCGGTGGCCCGTTCCACGTCGCCGGGGCGCCCGCCGGGGACGGGATCGGCAAGGGTGGTCATACGTCCTCCACGGGTACGTCCTTCGGGTGCGGCACGTCGTCAGGGTTTCACGGCCACCGCGCCGAACTGCGGTACCACGGGGGGCGTTTCGGGCTCGGCACGCCAGCGCGAGCACGACACCAGACCCGGTTCGAGCAGCTCCAGTCCCTCGAAGAAGGCGGCGATGTCGGCGCCGCTGCGCGCGGTGATCGGCGGGGTGGCGTTCTCGTTCCAGAAGGCCATCGCCGGGATCTGGCCCGCCCCGCCGAGGTCCTCGTCGAAGGTCGGGTGGGTGAGGACCAGGAAGCTGCCGGAGGGCATCTCGGCCATGACCCGGCGGACGATGTCGCGGGCCTCGCCGGTGTCCATCACGAAGTTGAGGATGCCCAGCATCATCACCGCGACCGGCTCGCCGAAGTCGAGCGTCCCGGCGGCCTGTTGCAGGATCGCGGCCGGGTCGCGCACGTCCGCGTCGATGTAGTCGGTGACGCCCTCGGCGGTGCCGTTGAGCAGGGCGCGGGCGTGGGTGAGCACGATGGGGTCGTTGTCGACGTAGACGATCCGTGCCCCGGGAGTGACGCGCTGGGCGATCTGGTGGGTGTTCTCGCCGGTGGGCAGGCCCGTGCCGATGTCCAGGAACTGCCGCACCCCGCGCTCCTCGGCGAGGAAGCGCACCGCCCGGCCCAGGAACCAGCGGTCGGCGCGGGCGATGTCGCGGATGACGGGGAACATCCCCGCGACGTGTTCGCCGACCTGCTGGTCGACCTCGTAGTTGTCCTTGCCGCCGATCCAGTAGTTCCACACGCGCGCGTTGTGCGCCACACCGGTGTTGAGCACCGGCGACCCGCCCGAGGGGGTGTGGCTGTCCGTCACGACTCAGCTCCTTCTCGCACGCCTGCGGCCGTCGTGGCCATTGTGCCGCCCGATGATCACGGTGTCCCGTGAACGCCGGGGAATCGGCTGATCGGTGTGCGGAACCGGCCGTCGTGGCCGAAACGGTGCGGTCAGCGGGAGCCGGCCGGACCGGCAGCCGGCGTCTTCCCCGACAGCACGTCCTTCAGGCGCTGCGTGCCCTTGGTCGCCGCCTGCCCGGCGGACTGCTGCTGGGCGCCGTCGAGGCCGCCCGCCGTGATGGTGATCGCGTCGTCGCCGACCCGGACGACGGCGACGTCCAGGGTGAGGGTGGCGGGCTCTCCGTTCGTGGTGCCCTGCACCACCACGCGCAGGTCCTGCCGGGAGTCGCCCACGGCGGGCACGGTGCCCGTGGTGACCTGGACCGTGCGCTTGCCGCCCTTGTCGTCCGTCGCGGTGAACTGGTCGCACTTGACCGGCAGCGTCTTCAGCCAGGCCTGCGCC
This sequence comes from Streptomyces sp. NPDC057616, assembly GCF_042800575.1. NCBI lineage: Bacteria > Bacillati > Actinomycetota > Actinomycetes > Kitasatosporales > Streptomycetaceae > Streptomyces > Streptomyces sp. NPDC057616. Next base: position 34,511 of record NZ_JBHVGU010000009.1, on the reverse strand, counting down.
GAGCTCAGCTTGGCGGAGTCGTAGGCGGCGACCTGGTAGAGCAGGCGCGAGTCACCCTGCTCGAAGCCGCGCAGCGCGGACGCGCCGGACGGCTTGCCCAGCAGGTCGTCGTCGTAGAGGGAGTCGAGGAGCTTCTGGCAGTCGGCGGCGTCGGCCTTGGCGGTGAGGAAGCCGGCGACGTCGACCTTGCCGATCAGGAGGGTGTCGCCCCACTTGGTGGCGGTGGCGTCCTTGACCTGGTTCCAGCCGTCCTCGATGTCGCCCTCGTTGATCAGCGCGGCCTGCGCGCCGGCGGCGGTCAGGCGGGGCGGGGCCGAGGCGGTGGCCGCGTGGGCCGAGGGCGCCTGGGACGCCTTGGACGCCTCGGCGAGGGGGGAGGCGGCGATGTCGGAGGCCCCGGAGCCGGAGCCGTCGCCGCCGCCGGAGCAGGCCGCGATGGCCAGCAGCGCGGTCGTGGCCAGCGCGGAGGCGAGCGCGCGGACGGCGGGGGCACCTGCCATGCCCTTCGGGCCATGGGGGAGGGACGGACGTCGGGACATGGCGGATGCCTCCAGAGAAACCGCGACAGCAGGGGCTCTCCTCAGCGCACCATCGGCGGCGGCGGCCCACCAGTGCACCGGTCCGTTCGGGGGAGTTCGCCCCCCGGCAACCCGAACGCCGCCCCCGGCATGCCCGCGCGTCCGCCCGCGGTGACACTGGCGCCATGCCGGAGTGACCCAAGGAGTGCCATGCTGCCCGGATTCCTCGCCAGGGCGGTCGAGTTGCTGCGCGGCCGCGAGGGCCGCTCGCTGCACGTGAAGGCTGCGGGCGCGGCGACGGCCGTCCTGGGCGTGGTGATGCTGCTCGGCGCGTGGGCCGTCGTCGTCGCCGAACAGGGCGCCCCGCGCGCCAACTTGACGACATATCCGCAGGCGCTGTGGTGGGCCGTCGAGACGGCGACGACGGTCGGCTACGGCGACTACTTCCCCGTGACCTTCGGCGGCCGCGTCGTCGCGACGGTCGTGATGGTCGTCGGGATCACCACGTACGGCATGGTGACGGCCGCCCTCGCCACCTGGTTCGTCGGGCGGGAACAGCGGCGGCGCCACCATCTCGGGCAGCACGCACGGGAGTTGAGCGAGGAGACCGTGCACGCCCTGCACGACCGCTTCGACCGCCTGGAGCGGATGATGGCCGGCGGCGGCGAACGGGAGTGACGCCGGGCGGCATCGCACGGCGGGCGCGCGGGGCGCCGGGAGCGCCGCTTGCTACCCGCCAGTACCCCGCCGTGTGACACGTGTGACGTCTGAGGTACGGTCCGTCCCGGGTCCGCACGCATCCGCCGTCCGCGGGCCGCCACGCGCAGGGTCGAAGGGGGCGCCGCAGCCATGGAGTTCCACCTGGTCGAGGACGGCGAAGGGCCCGCGGAGCCGGACGGGACCCGCCTGGAGGACCTCGCCCCGCAGCCCCTGCTGACCCGGGACTACGAGACCCGCCCCGAGCTCGTCTACGAGCGGCTGCGCAAGCACCACGGACCCGTCGCCCCGGTCGACCTGCTGGGCGTGCCCGCCTGGCTCGTGCTCGGCTACCGCGAGTCCTTCGACGTGCTCCAGAACGACGCCGCCTGGCCCAAGGGGCTGGAGAACTGGCGGGCCCGCTCGGAGGGCCGGGTGCCCGCCGACTGGCCGCTCGGCCCCTCCCTCGAGGTCAACCACGTGCTGATCCAGGGCGGCCCGGCCTACCGCACCCTGCGCGGTGCCTGGGACATGGCGCTGCGGCCGTTCCAGGACCCGCGCAACCCGCAGGCCAAACGCCTCAAGGCAGCCGTCACCGGATACGCCGACGAGCTGATCACCCTGCTCGGGCAGGGCGGCCGCACCGGCCTGGCCGACCTGTCGGCGCAGTTCTCCCGCCCGCTGCCCCTGATGGCCGCCAGCCACCTGCTCGGCTTCCCCGGCTCGCAGGGCGACGACGCGCTGATGGACATGTGGCGCGTGCTGGACGCGGGACCCGACGCCGAGCCCGCCCTGGAGCGCCTGCTGGTGACGCTCTCCGAGCTGGCCGCCGGCAAGATCGGGCAGCCCGGCGAGGACTTCCCCTCCCACCTGGTGGCCGCGCACCCCGACCTGTCGGTGGACGCCCTGGCCAGGGAGCTGTTCATGCTGCTCGGCATGGTCTCCGACCACGTCGGCATCCTCATCTCCAACACCGTCGTCGAGGTGATCTCCGGGGAGAGCGCGGCCGGCGTCCGCACGGCCCTGTCCGCCGGCATGGTCCGCGAGACCATGAACCGCGTGGTCATGCGCAAGCCGCCGCTGGTCAACTTCGTCCCGCGGTTCGCCGCCGAGGACACCCGGCTCGGCAACTACACCGTCCGCGCCGGCGACCCGGTGTGGGTCTCCGCGGCCGCCGCGCACGCCGACCCCCTCTTCGCCGACCGGATGGCGCCGGATTCCAGCATCAGCAGCCGGGCCCACCTGTCCTGGGGAGCGGGCCCCCGCCAGTGCCCGGCCCGCGAGCTGGCCTCGACCATCGCCGCGGTGGGCGTGAGCCGCCTGTTCGAACGGTTCGGGCACATCGAGCTCGCCCTGCCGGTCGACCAGCTGCCCTGGCGCTCCTCGCCCTTCATGCGGGGGCTGCGCTCGCTGCCGGTGCGCTACGAGCTGACCGGGCCGGACCTGCCGGTCATGCCGCAACCCGAGGGGGACGCGGTCGACACGGCGGGAGAGTGGGCGGAAGACGCGGCGGCGGAGGCAGGAGAGGGCGCGGACGCATCCGGCACGGCCGCCGTGCCGGGGCCGTCCGCCCGGCGGCGCTCCTCGCTGTGGCGCTACCTGACGGGCCTGATCCGCTCCGGAAACTGACCGTTCACGCAGTTCGCGTAGGGTGACGGGACCGCCGTAGGCCGTCCGGCGCCCCGTCGCGCCCGTATCCGGAAGCAGGTCATGTCCTCCGCCCCCTCGCCCCTCCTCACCGACACCGACCCGTCTGCCACCGTCCCGTCCGTCGGCTGCGCCGGCATCCGCCTGATCGTCACCGACATGGACGGCACGCTCCTGGACGACGCCAAGCGGATCCCGCCGGGGCTGTGGGGGACGCTGGCCGAGCTGCGCCGCCGCGGCGTGCTGTTCAGCCCGGCGAGCGGACGCCAGTACGCCACGCTGGCACGGGAGTTCGCCGAGGTGGCCGCGGGCATGGTGTTCATCGCGGAGAACGGCACCTACGTGGTGCGCGACGGCGCGGAGCTGAGCTCGGACCCGCTGGAGCCGGGCGTCCCGGCCGGTGTGGTGCAGGCGGTGCGGCGGCTGGCGGCCGGCGGCGTGGACGTGGGCGCCGTCGTCTGCGGCAAGCGCTCGGCCTACGTCGAGCGCGGCGACGAGGCGTTCCTGGCCGAGGTGCGCAAGTACTACGTCGAGCACCGCGTCGTCGAGGACGCCACCGCCGTCGACGACGACGTCATCAAGATCGCCCTCTTCGACTTCGGCTCCGCCGAGCACACCACCGCCCCCGCGCTGGCGCCCTTCGCCGCCACCCACCAGGTCGTCGTCTCCGGCGAGCACTGGGTCGACGTCATGAACCGCACCGCCAACAAGGGCGCCGCGCTGCGCCGGCTCCAGGACGAGCTCGGCATCACGCCCGCGCAGACCATGGTCTTCGGCGACTACCTCAACGACCTGGAGATGCTGGACGCCGCCGAGTGGTCCTTCGCCATGGCCAACGCCCACCCGGACGTCGTCGCCCGGGCCCGCCACCTGGCCCCCTCCAACAACGACAACGGCGTGCTGCGCACCATCGCGCGGGTGCTCGGCCTCGAGGCCTGACGCTCGACGGGCCCCACCTGCGGCTCTGGCGTCCCGGTCGGTCCCGGCTGTTCAATGGTGCTGCACATCCCGCACCGGAGACGCCGGAGAGGGCCTGCGAGGACCGGAGAGGCCGGAGGGGCCGGAGAGGAGCCGCCGTGTCTCCCACCGCCGTGCCGCCGGTCGGCGCGCGCATCCGCCAGGCGCGCCAGGCGAAGGGAGTGAGCCTGCGCGCGCTCGCCCGGGACGTCGGCGTCTCCGCGAGCCTGGTCTCCCAGATCGAGACCGGCAAGAGCCAGCCGTCGGTGAGCACGCTCTACGCCATCACCACGGTCCTCGGGATCTCCGTCGAGTCGCTCTTCGACGCCGGCGAGGCCGCCGCCGTCTCCCCGGTCGCCGCCGCGTCCCCCGTGGCGGCGCAGGCACCCGTCCTGCGCGCGCTCGCCGCCTTCGCCGCCGACCCGGGCCGCCGCATCGGCCCGGTCGTCACGCCGCGGGAGCGGGAGGTGCTGGAGCTGGACTCGGGAGTGGTGTGGGAGCGGCTCGGACACGTCCCCGGCACGGACGTCGACTTCCTCCAGGTGACCTACCGGCCGGGTGGCGCCTCCTCCGGTTCCGGCGGCCTGATGCGGCACGCGGGCACCGAGTACGGCTGCCTCACCTCGGGCGAGCTGGTCCTCACCCTCGGGTTCGAGGAGTACACCCTGCGCCCCGGCGACGCGGTGTGCTTCGAGTCGCCGACCCCCCACCGCTACCGCAACGACGGTGCGGAACCGGCCGTCGGCGTCTGGTTCGTGTTCAGTGACACTTGACACCCGTGCCACATGGTCGTTCACTCCGAAGTGGGGGTGGTCGCCATGGCGATCCGCACATACGGCCCCAACGCCGTCGACTGGGAAGAGCGCATCGACCTGGACCGGCTGCGCAAGGAGCGCCTGTCCCGGCTGAACGAGAAGCTGAACGGCTCGTCGCTCGGCGCCGTGCTGAGCTTCGACTTCGCCAACATCCGCTACATGACCGCCACGCACATCGGCACCTGGGCGATGGACAAGCTGATCCGCTTCGCCCTGCTGGTGCGCGGCGGCGAACCCGTCGTCTGGGACTTCGGCTCCGCCGCCCGCCACCACCAGCTCTACAACCCGTGGCTGGACTACAGCGACGGCAAGGAGGGCCCGCCCACCGGCGCCCGTGCGGGCATCTCCACGCTGCGCGGAGCCTTCCACCCGGACGCCGGCATCGCCGAGGACGTGGCCCGCAAGATCGCCGCCGAGCTGCGCGAACACGGCCTCGCGGGCGAACCCCTCGGCATCGACGTCGCCGAGATGCCGATTCTCACCGCGCTGCGCGCCGAAGGCATCGACGTCGTCGACGGCCAGCAGGTCTTCCTGGAGGCCCGCCGCACCAAGACCCGCGACGAGATCTCCCTGCTCACCCAGGCATGCGCGATGGTCGACGCGGCGTACGAGGAGCTGTACGGGTACCTGCGCCCCGGAGTGCGCGAGAACGAGTGCGTCGGCCTCGTCAGCAAGGTCCTCTACGACCTCGGCAGCGAGTACGTCGAAGGCGTCAACGCCATCTCCGGCGAACGCTGTTCACCCCATCCGCACGTCTACAGCGACCGCCTGATCCGCCCCGGCGACCCCGCCTTCTTCGACATCCTGCACAGTCATCTCGGCTACCGCACCTGCTACTACCGCACGTTCGCCGTCGGCAGCGCCTCCCGCGCCCAGCGCGACGCCTACGTCCGCTGCCGCGCGTACATGGACGAGGCCATCGCCCTCGTCCGCCCCGGCGCCACCACCGCCGACATCGTCCAGGTCTGGCCGCGCGCCGAGGAGTTCGGCTTCGCCGACGAGACCGCCGCCTTCGCCCTGCAGTACGGCCACGGCGTCGGCCTGTCGATCTGGGAGAAGCCCATCTTCAGCCGCCTGGTCTCCCTCGACCACCCCGAAGTCCTCGAAGAGGGCATGGTGTTCGCCCTGGAGACGTACTGGCCGGCCTCCGACGGCTGGTCCGCCGCCCGGATCGAGGAGGAAGTGGTCGTCACCGCCGACGGCTGCGAGGTCATCACCAAGTTCCCGGCCGAGGAACTGCTGGTCGCGGGCCGCAAGTACTGGACCGTCGGCGGCGAGCTCGACACCCGCCGCGAGTCCCAGTCCCACCTCAACACCCGCCGGAACGGGAGCGGTTGATGGTCGCCCGCGACGAACTCCTCGCCCTGTACGAGCAGATGGCCGTCATCCGCCGTACGGAGAAGGCCGCGCACGACCTGTTCCTGTCCGGCCTGGTCAAGGGCACCACCCATCTCGCCGCGGGTCACGAGGCGATCGCCGTCGGTGCGAGCGCCGCGCTGCGCCCCGACGACTACGTCTTCGCCACCTACCGCGGCCACCACCACGCCATGGCCCGCGGCGCCACCCCCGAGGAGTGCCTCGCCGAACTCATGAGCCGCGCCACCGGGTTGTGCCGGGCCAAGGGCGGATCCATGCACCTGACCAAGGCGTCGGCGAACATGCTCGGCTCCTACGCCATCGTCGGCGCCCACCTCCCGATGGCGGTCGGCGCCGCCTGGTCGGCCCGGCTGCGCGGCACCGGGCAGCTCGCGGTCGCCTTCTTCGGCGACGGCGCGACCAACATCGGCGCCTTCCACGAGGCGCTCAACCTGGCCGCCGTATGGAAGCTGCCCGTGCTGTTCGTCTGCGAGAACAACCTGTACATGGAGTACACGCCCATCGCCGACGTCACGGCCGTCGCCCGGCCCGCCGCGGACCGCGCCGGCTCGTACGGCATCCCGGGCGAGGTCGTCGACGGCAACGACGTCGTCGCCGTACGGGAGGCCGTGGCCGGCCTGGCCGCGCGGGCCCGGGCGGGCGACGGGCCCGCGCTGCTGGAGGCCGAGACCTACCGCCACTTCGGGCACAGCCGCGCCGACCCGGCCACCTACCGCCCGGCCGAGGAGGTCGAACGCTGGCTCAAGCACGACCCGCTGGACGTCGCCCGCGGACGGCTCGCCGAGCTGGGCGTGCCCGAGGAGACGCTCACCGCGGCCGACGGGCGCGCCCGCGACCTCGTACAGCGGGCCGTCGAGGCGGCGAAGAACGCGCCGCCGCCCGACCCGGACGAGGCGCTGACCGACGTGTGGGCGGACGGAGGTGCGGCATGGCGGACGTGACGACGGACCGTGACGTCATCACCTACCGGGAGGCGGTCGCCGAGGGCATCGCGCGGGAGATGCGGCGCGACGCCACCGTCGTGTGCCTGGGGGAGGACATCGGCGAGGCGGGCGGGGTGTTCAAGACGACCGTCGGCCTGCTCAAGGAGTTCGGCCCCGAGCGGGTGTGGGACACGCCCATCTCCGAACAGGCCATCGTGGGCGCGGCGATGGGCGCCGCGATGACCGGGATGCGGCCGGTCGCCGAGATCATGTTCTCCGACTTCCTCGCCTGCTGCTGGGACTACCTCGCCAACGAGATCCCCAAGGTGCGGTACATGACGGGTGGTCAGGTCACCGTGCCGCTCGTCGTGCGCACCGCCAACGGCGGCGGCCTCGGCTTCGGTGCCCAGCACTCGCAGGCCACCGAGAACTGGGCGCTGACCGTACCGGGACTGAAGATCGCCGCCCCGGCCACGCCCGCCGACGTCATCGGCATGATGGCGGCGGCCGTTCGCAGCGACGACCCCGTCGTCTTCTTCGAGCACAAGGGGCTGCTGGCGAGCAAGGGCGCCCCGCCGCCCCCGGGCCACGTGGTCGAGCTGGGCCGCGCGGCCGTCGTCCGCGAGGGCGCCGACGTGACGCTGGTGGCCCTCGCCTCCATGGTGCCGGTGGCGCTCGGGGCCGCGGCGCTGCTCGCCGAGGAGGGCATCGGCGCGGAGGTCGTGGACCTGCGCAGCCTCGTGCCGCTGGACACCGCCACCGTCCTCGCCTCCCTCGCCAGGACCTCGCGGCTCGTGACCGTCGAGGAGAACCCCTACCAGGGCGGCTGGGGCGCCACCCTCGTCTCGGTCGTCGCCGACGAGGGGTTCTCCCTGCTGGACGCGCCCGTGCGCCGGGTGGCGGGGGAGTGCGTCCCGCTGCCGTTCGCCGACGCGCTCGAGGAGCGGGTCATCCCCACCGTAGACAAGGTCGTGGCGGCCGTCCGGAGCCTCGCCGCGTACTGAACACCCTTGAGGAGGAAGCGCGATGACCGATCGGAAACTCCTTCGCGCCGGGCACGTGATCTCCATGGACGCCTCCGTCGGGGACCTCCCGAAGGGTGACGTCCTGATCGAGGACGGCCGGATCGTGGCGGTGCAGCCGGAGATCAGCGCGGACGCCGAGGTCCTCGACATGACCGGGCGCATCGTGCTGCCCGGCTTCGTCGACACCCACCGCCACACCTGGGAGGCCTCGATCCGCGGCGTGGCCCCCGACGCCACCCTCGACGACTACTTCGTCGACATCCTCGACACCTTCGCGCCGCTGTACACGCCCGAGGACGTCTACGCGGCCAACCTCGCCGGCGCCCTGGAATGCCTCAACGCCGGCATCACCACGCTCGTCGACTGGTCCCACATCAACAACACCCCCGACCACCCGGACGCGGCGATCCAGGCGCTCGGCGACAGCGGCATCCGCGCCCAGTACGCCTACGGCAGCGCCAACACCTCCCTCGCCGACTACTGGTTCGAGAGCAAGATCGCGATCCCCGGGGACGACGTACGCCGGATCCGCGCCAAGTACTTCGGCTCCGACGACGGCCTGCTGACCATGGCGCTGGCCACCCGCGGCCCCGGCTTCTGCCTGAACGACGTGGTCACCTCCGAGTGGGCGCTCGCCCGCGAACTGGGCATCCCCATCACCGTGCACGTGGCCATGGGACGGCTCGCCGGCCGCTTCGGCATGGTCAAGCAGCTGCACGAGATGGGGCTCCTCGGCTCCGACACCACCTACATCCACTGCTGCTACCTCAGTGAGGACGAGTGGCGGATGGTCGCCGACAGCGGCGGTACGGTCTCGATCGCACCGCAGGTGGAGACCCAGATGGGGCACGGCTGGCCACCCGTGATGAAGGCCGTCGAGCACGGTCTGCGGCCCAGCTTGAGCATCGACGTCGTCACCACCGTGCCCGGCGACATGTTCACCCAGATCCGCGCGGCCTTCGGCGCCGAGCGGGCCCGGGTCAACGCCGAGTGCTGGCAGGCCGATGTGCCCGTCCCCGCAACGATGCTGACGGCACGTCGGATGCTGGAGACGGCGACGGTCAACGGCGCGCATGTCGCGGGACTGGAGCACCGCACCGGTTCCCTGACCCCCGGCAAGCGCGCCGACGTCGTCGCCCTCGACGCCACCGCGCTGAACATGGCGCCGGTGCACGACGCGGCCGCCGCGGTCACGCTGTGCGCGGACGTCTCCAACGTCGAGACGGTCATCGTCGACGGCGAGATCTGCAAGCGCGACGGCAAGCTGCTGGCCGACGTCGCGCGGGCCCGCCGGCTCGTCGAGGAGTCCCGCGACCGCCTGCTGGCGGCGAAGGAGGCGAAGGCGACGGCATGACCCGGCATCTGGTGCGACGGGCCGCGCGGGTGCCCGAGCCGTCCTACGACCAACTGGGCTACCGACGAAGGGAGTTGGTCGGGGAGGACGACGGCAGCGTGCACACCGGCTTCGGCGTGTGCGAACTGCTGCCGGACGGCCGGGTGCCGGCGCACGTGCACTCGTACGAGGAGAGCTTCCACGTCCTCGACGGCACGGTGATCCTCGACGTGCCGGAGGGCTCCCACCTCCTCGAGCAGGGCGACTACGGCATCCTCCCGACGGGCGTCCCGCACGCCTGGCGCGGCGCCGGCGACACCGCCGCGCGCTGGGCGGACATGCTCGCGCCCGTGCCACGGGCCCGCTACGGGCACGACACCCAGGCGGTGCGCGACCTGCCCGGGCACCACCCCGTGCGTCCCGACGTCCGCGACCCGCGCACCCGCTCCTTCGGCCACTTCGAACCCGCCCAGATGGACCCGGGCAAGCAGTCCCAGGACCTGCTGGCCGTCTCCGCGAGCATGCGCACCGCGCTGCTCGTGTACAGCGGCATCACGGTCAAGATGATGGTCGACGGCGACCTCGGCGCGGTCGCCTCGACGATGTTCATGGTCCAGTACGCGCCCGACGGCGTCGCGGGCACGCACGACCACCCCTTCGAGGAGACGTACTACTTCCTCGAAGGGGAGGCCGACGCGGTCTTCGACGGCGAACGGTACCGGCTCGGGCCCGGCGACTGCGCCTGGGCGGGCGGCGGTTGCGTGCACGGCTTCGCCAACGCCGGTCAGGGGCCGCTGCGCTGGCTGGAGACGCAGGCGCCGCAGCCGCCGTCGCGTCACTCGTACCGGTTCACCCGGGACTGGGAGTACCTGAGGGAGGCACTGGAGTCATGAGCAGCCTGGTGGTCGTCGGCGGCACGTCGGGCATCGGCCGCGAGCTGGCACGCGTGCGCGCGGAACGGGGCGACGAGGTCGTCCTCACCGGCCGCGACGCCGACCGCGCCGACGCCGTCGCCAAGGAGATCGGCGCCCGCGGCCTCGCCCTGGACCTGTCCCGGCCGCGCGAGCTCGCCGGGGCGCTCTCGGACGTCGGACGCGTCGACCACCTCGTCCTCGCGGGCATCTCCCGGGACGAGAACCGGGCCACGGAGTACGACATCACCGCCGCCCTGCGGCTGGTGACCCTCAAGCTCGTCGGCTACACCGAGGTCGTCCACCGCCTGCGGCCCCAGATGCACGACGACAGCGCGATCGTCCTGTTCGGCGGCCAGGCCAAGGAGCGCCCCTACCCCGGCGCCACGACGGTCGCGACCGTCAACGCGGGCGTACGGGGCCTGGTGAACACCCTCGCGGTCGAACTCGCCCCGGTGCGCGTCAACGCCGTCCACCCGGGCGTCGTCGGCGACAGCCCGTACTGGCGGGACAAGCCGGAGGAGGTGCTGGCCGGACTGCGGGCGCGGACCCCGACCGGACGCCTCGCCACCATGGCGGACGTCGTGGATGCCGTGGACTTCCTGCTGCGCAACAGGTCCGTCAACGCGGTGGAGTTGAGCGTGGACGGGGGGTGGCTGCTGGGGTGAGCGGCACCGGGGCCGGCGACGGCGGGCCGCGTGCCGGTGATCGGCACGGGCCGGATGGGCGCGGCCATGGCGGCACCATGGCGGCACGGCGCGGGCTTACCCGTGAGGGCGTACAACCGCACGCGGGCGAAGGCCGAAGCGACCGGCGCGAGGGGCCCCGGCACGCAGGGCGAGGCGGCGTCGGAAGGGCGTCGGCGGGCGGGACCTGAGCACGCCGGCGGAGTTCCTCCGGGACGGCGGTCATACCTGACACCCGAGCCCGCCCACGCTCACGAGGCGCGCCGCAGGCTGTCCTCCGCCACGTCCTTGTCGAGTGCGGCCCGCACCAACGCGGCCGCGAGCACGGCCGGTTCGGTGTCGCCCGCGAGCTGCACGATCCGGTCGGGGTCCGTCGGCAGGCCCAGCCGCTGCGCGCCGTCGAGGGCCTTGGCGTCCAGGTAGGGCGCGAACTCCGGCCACACCCGCTGGGCCTCGCGTACGAAGATGCCGGCGCCGGCCGGGCCGATGCCCGGCACTTCCTGGAGCAGGGCCAGCAGGGCGCCGGTGTCGCCGTCCGCCTCCGCGCGCATCCGGCGCAGGTCGCCGCCCCACCGCTCGCTCACCAGCTCCGCGCCGTCGCCGAGTTGGGTGGCGGTGCGCTCGTCGTAGCGCCGGTAGCCGCCGCGGCCCAGCGCGTCCACGCGCTCCTGCCAGTCGGCCGCGGCCATACGGCGCGGGTCGCGCAGACCCGCGCCGTACAGCTCACGGGCCGAGTCCACGGCGATGGAGCCGCGGATGCGGGCGCTGAACAGCAGAGCGAGGACGAGCACCTGGTACAGCGGCTGGGGCGTGTCCTTGAGCCGGATGCCGGCCTCTTCGGCGTACGTCCGCCCGTGCGCCCCGACGAGCGCGCGCACCACGCTCGTCCGGTCGGTCACGGCTTCAGCGGGTCGTGGCCGATCGTCATCAGCCGGTGCCTGCGGTCCGAGTCCTCGGCATCGGGCTCGTTCTCGAGGTCGGCCTGCTCGGTCACCGTGTCGACCACCTCGTACATGACGTGGAGGTCGTCGTCGGTGAGATCGGTGCGGCGCTTCTGCAGGATGGCGAGGACGTGCTGACCGGTCGGCGGTCCCGCCCGGTCGGGCAGCGGCTCGGTGGTCTCCCCGGCGTCGGCCACCCGCAGCCAGGCGGCCAGCTCCTGCGAGGTCATGTTCACCACGCGGTGGAACTCCTCCCACAGCGCGTCGAGTTCGAGGGCGTCGGTCATCGAGCACCTCTTTCCGTCGGTGTGTACTCCGGTCCGCGGGCGCCCTGGGTCAGTCCTCGCGCGGCCAGTTCTCGGCGTCGAACATCCACCGCTGCTTCTCCAGCTCGGCGGTGAGGGAGATCAGCAGGTCCTGGGTGACCGGGTCCGGCTCGTCGGTCGCGGCGATGCGCTCGCGCAGCCGCCCGATCGCCGCCTCCAGCGCGTCCACGACCACCTGGACGACCTCCGTGTCGCGCAGCCAGCCCACCTTGGGGCCGGGCAGCGTGTAGCCCGTCGCGACCGTCTCGGGCCGCCCGTCCGGCGGCACGCCCAGCGCGGCGGCGCGCTCGGCCACCGTGTCGGCGTAGGTGCGCGCCGTGTCCACCACCTCGTCGAGCTGGAGGTGGATCGAGCGGAAGCGCGGGCCCACGATGTTCCAGTGCGCCTGCTTCCCGATCAGTGAGAGCCCGAGAAGATCCACGAGAGTGTCCTGCAGAGCCTCGCCGGCGACCTTGCGGGCCGGTTCCGGAAGCGTGCTCTTCACCACAGTCATAGGGTGCTGCTCCTTCTGGCGTAGTGCCTGCCGCTGGGGAGCGGTGCGGCGCGTGCCTCCGCGCGGATCCCCCACACCCGCTCCCGCGGGTCCGCCGCCCGCGCAGGTCGCGCTGCGCAACCACTCCATGAGCCGCGAGTGCCCAGGTCCAGGGGGTGCAAACACCGCGCGGGGGCTCCACGCGGGCCTCGGCGGCGTCTCAGCCGGTGAGCACGCCGTCCAGGAACCGGACGAGGTCCGCGAAGACCTCCGCCTTGTCGGTCTCGTGGAAGACCTCGTGCCGGGCTCCGGCGTAGACCCGCTCGGTGAGATGGTCGCCGCGCAGCCCCTCCACGCCGACGCGGCTGCCGGCGAGGGGGACCAGCCGGTCGTCGTCGCCGTGCACCCACAGCAGCGGGAGCCGGCCGATGCCACCGCCCCGCGCGACGGTGCCCAGCGTCCGCTCGAACGCCTGGAGCGTCGGCCGCTTCATCGGGCCGTGCCAGACCAGCGGATCGGCGGCGTACGCAGCCCCGACCGCGGGGTCCCGGGAGAGCGCGGCCGGGCTGATGGGCGTGTCGGGGATCTCGTCGAGCGCCAGCAGCCGCCCCGGCAGCTCCCACGCGCCGATCACCGGCCCGGACAGCACGAGGGCGGCGAGCTCGTCGCCGTGGCGCTGGGCGTAGCGGGCGGCGATCAGGCCTCCCATGGAGTGCCCGATCAGGACGAGCGGCACGCCCGGGTACGCGGCGCGGGCCAGCTCGGCCACGGCGTGGACGTCGGTGACCACGTCCTCGAAGTCCTCGATCACCACCCGCTCGCCCGCCGACCTGCCGTGGCCCATGTGGTCGGGCCCGAGGACGGCCGCGCCGTGCTCGTGCAGCACCCCGGCCAACTCCGCGTACCGGCCTACGTGCTCGCCGTACCCGTGCGCGACGAGGGCGACGTACCGCGGCCGTTCCCGCGGCCATTCGCGGACGGTGATCGTGCCCCGGGTGCCGGTCAGGACGTGCTCGCGGGCGTCGGCCATCTCTCTCCTCCAGCTGCGTCGGCGAACGGTGATGCCGCTGTGGTGCGCGGCCCTCAGCATGATCCGGATCCGCCGGGCGTGGAAGGGCCATCAGGCGAGACGGCACTTACAGGACCGTATGTCTGCACATACCATCGGTCACCGCATGGACACGATGACGCTCTGGCACATATCCGGCTGGGAGTTCGCCGCCCTCGCCTTCGCCGCACTCCTGGTCGGCTTCTCCAAGACCGCCGTGAGCGGGGCCAACACGGTCAGCCTCGCCATCTTCGCGGCGGTCCTGCCCGCCCGCGCCTCCACGGGCGTGCTTCTGCCGATCCTGATCGTCGGCGACGTCCTGGCCGTCCTCACCTACCGCCGGCACGCGCACTGGCCGACCCTGTGGCGGCTGTTCCCGGCCGTCGCGGCGGGCGTGGTCTTCGGGACGCTGTTCCTGGTGTGGGCCGACGACGCGATCGTCCGCACCTCGATCGGCGCGATCCTGCTGCTGATGGCGGGCGTGACGATCTGGCGGCGCCGCACCGCGGAGGCCGAGGAGGAGCCGGACGCGGTGGCCACGCGCTCCGGCCGCGCCAAGGCCCGCTCCTACGGCGTCCTCGGCGGCTTCACCACGATGGTCGCCAACGCGGGCGGCCCCGTGATGTCGATGTACCTGCTGTCGGCGGGATTCCGGAAGCTCGGCTTCCTGGGCACGTCGGCGTTCTTCTTCCTCATCGTGAACGTGTCCAAGGTCCCCTTCAGTGCCGGACTCGGCCTCATCGACGGCTCCTCGCTGCTGCTCGACGCCGCCCTCGCCGTCTTCGTCGTCCCCGGCGCGCTCCTCGGCAAGTGGGCCGTGAATCGCATCAACCAGCGCCTTTTCGAGCAGCTCGTCATCGCGGCGACGATCGTCGGTGGCCTCCAGCTCCTGCTGCGCTGAGCCCCGCGGGAGGGCGTCGCGGGGGCGGGAATGCGGCGGGGGGTGAGTGCGTTACAGACACTGTGATTGACATGCTCGGATCAAGGATCCAGGGCGTGGGCGAAGGGAGGACCTCATGGCACGCAGCACGGCGCGCCCCGTCGTCACGTTGAAGTCGACGGCCGGAACCGGCGTCACCTACGTGACCCGCAAGAACCGCCGCAACCACCCCGACCGACTGGTTCTGCGCAAGTACGACCCGGTGGCCGGCGAGCACGTCGCGTTCCGCGAGGAGCGCTGAACCCACCTGCGCAGCTCGACGCACAGGGCACCGAGGAGGTAACCCCATGAAGCCCCGCATCCATCCCGACTCCCGGCTCGTGGTCTTCCGCGACCGCGCCGCGGACACCGCGTTCCTGACCCGTTCGACCGCCGACTCGGCCAGGACGATCGAGTGGGAGGACGGGAACACCTACCCGCTCATCGACGTCGAGATCTCGTCGGCGAGCCACCCCTTCTACACCGGGAAGTCGCGGGTCCTGGACACCGCGGGCCGGGTGGAGCGCTTCGAGCGCCGCTACGGCCGCACCGCGACGCGTCACTAGGAGAGCAGAACCATGAAGGTGCGCAACTCACTGCGCTCACTGAAGTCCAAGCCCGGGGCCCAGGTGGTCCGCCGCCGCGGCGTGGTCTACGTGATCAACAAGAAGGACCCGCGCTTCAAGGCCCGCCAGGGCTGACGAACCGCGCAAGGGCGGCCTCCCGTGAGGGGGGGGCCGCCCTTCGGCGTGTCCGGTCGGTCAGGGCGCGATGCCGACCCCGTCGATCCCGCTCCACGCCTTCTCCTGGGCCGCCGTCATCGCGGGCCAGCGCAGCCCGCCCGGCCGCGGCCGCACGCGCGTGGCGTACGCGGAGGGGTGGAAGCCGGGCTCGTAGAAGCAGCCCGTCCCGTACGTCCGGTCGAAGGCGCCGCACGAGTCCGCGAGCGAGCGGGGCGTCGGCTTCCGGCCGGTGCGCACCCAGCTGTCGAGCGCGGTGATCGAGTTGGCGTACTCCGCGTTGCTCAGCTCGCTGTGCTCGTGCTCGTCGGTGAAGGACTGCACGAGGTACTGGTCCCGGTGCGCGCCCTGCAGCGTGGCCCGATAGGCCGCCTCGTGCTCCACGAACGCCGTCGGATCGTCGATCGCGTGCAGCGTGAGCACGGGGATCGACACCTTGCCGGTGAGATCACTGTCGTAGGACAGGTCGCGTACGGCGGTCGGGTGGGCGGAGAACCGCTCGACACCGGCGTTGAGGGCCTTGTCGTCGTGCGAACCGGAGTACCACACACCCTTGTCGGAGAACGGGTTGCGGCCGCCCAGGCGGTCGCGCACGATGTCCCGGAAGGTGAAGGTCGCGAACCGCAGATGCGACTCCAGCGTGCGCTCGGGGATGCGGGTGACGGCCAGGATGTCGTCGAGGTTGCGCTGCTGCAGCGCGGTGCGCTCCTCGGCGGGCGAGGCGTAGCCGGTGCACTCCTGGAGCCGGGAGCGCAGCCCGGCCGTCGTCATCGTCGAGTCGGCGCGCAGCCCCTGCCAGAGCGGGTACTGCGGCTCCGTCGGGCGGGGGTGGTTGTGGCAGTAGTACTGGTAGACGACGCGCAGGTCGACCCGGTAGTCGTAGCCCCGGGACCCGCCGCCCAGCACACCGCTGGTGAGCAGCGCCCCGTCGTAGGGGCCGTTCCTGCGTCCGTACGTCTCCACGACCTTGGCGGCCACGTCCCCGCCCCAGGACTGTCCGTGGACGTACGTCCGCTTCGGCGTGCCGAACTGCGCCACGAACAGCCGCCGTACGTTCTCGGTGTCCTCCGCGGCCATCCGTGTGCCGTAGCCGCCGCGGCGGTAGGAGGAGCCGGCCCACGCGTAGCCCTGGTCGACCATCACCGACCAGCGGGCCAGGTCGTCGACGCTGCGCTGCGGGTCCGAGCCGGCGCCGAGGTCGGGGCCGCCGTGGGCGTGCACGACCAGAGAGCCGTTCCAGTTCCTCGGGACGGCGATCGCGTACGCCGCGCCGTTGCCGTCCTGGCCGGTGTAGCAGGTGGCCTTCGCGCCGAGTTCGGCCGGACACGCCACGGCCGCCGGCGGTGCCGTACCCGCCTGCGCGGCCGGCGCGCCGGACAGCGCGGCCCCCACGGCGGCCAGACAGGCGAGCACTCCGGTACGCCGGCGCCGGCTCGCCGCGCGGATCGGTGCGCGCGTTCTCGTCGTCTCCAAGACGCTGCTCCTCGTCCTCGTCGGCGCCGCGTCGCGCCGTCGGCGGCGATGCTAGGGAGGGCAAGGGCCGGGAACCACGCTCTGATCGTTCTGTTCATAGTGTTCGGAGGCGGGGGCCGAGCGGCCGATGTCGGACGGCGGCCGGCGCGGTCCCCGGTGGGCCCTCGCGGGTTCCTCCCCGTCCCGGCCTCGTACGCTCTCCCCATGTCCCCCCACGTGCTGATCCTCGGCGGCACCACCGAGGCCCGTGAGCTGGCCGCCGTGCTGGCGGCGTGTCCCGGTGTGCGGGTCACCACCTCCCTTGCGGGGCGCGTGAACCGGCCCGGCGCGCTGGCCGGGGACGTGCGCGTCGGAGGCTTCGGCGGTGCGGAGGGCCTGGCCGACTGGCTGCGTGAGCAGCACGTGGACGCCCTGGTCGATGCCACGCACCCCTTCGCCGAGGGCATCACGCTCAACGCCGCCCGGGCCGCGGCGGCGAGCGGTGTGACCGCGGTCGTGCTGCGCCGCCCGGGCTGGCTGCCCGGCCCCGAGGACCACTGGCACATGGTCCCGTCGCTCCCCGCGGCGGCGGACCTGCTGCCCCGCTTCGGCTCCCGCGCGTTCCTGACCACCGGCCGCCTCGGCCTCGCCGCCTTCGCGCACCTGACGGACCTGCACTTCGTCGTACGGTCGGTCGAGCCCCCCGAGCCGCCGATGCCCCAGCACACCGAAGTCCTGCTCGCCCGCGGTCCGTTCACGGTCGCCGACGAGACCACGCTGCTGCGCGAGTACCTGATCGACGTCCTGGTCACGAAGGACAGCGGGGGAGCGGCGACGGCCGCCAAGCTCACGGCCGCACGCCACCTCGGCCTGCCGGTCGTCGTGGTGCGCCGGCCACAGCTGCCGGAGGGCGCGGACGCGGTGCCGGACGTGGCGAGGGTCCTGGACCGGCTGGGTATCAACTCACCTTGAGGAGAGGGGAGTTGCCGGACCCGCACCCGCTCACGTCCCGGGGTGCCGCCGCAGCAGATACGTGTCCATGATCCAGCCCTTGCGCTCCCGCGCCTCGGCCCGCACCCGCTCGATCTCCGGCCCGGCCTCGGCGATCGGCCCGGAGACGAGGATCTCGTCCGGGGTGCCGATGTACGCACCCCAGTAGATGTCGATGTCCTCACCCGCATACCGCCGGAACGACTGGTGCGCGTCCAGCATCACCACGACGTCGTCGACCCCCTCCGGGAAGCCCTCGGACAGCCGCCGCCCGGTGGTGATCTGCACCGGCCGGGCCACGCGGTTGAGCCCCGTACGGTGCCGCGCGACCAGCGCCGAGACGCTGCTGATGCCGGGCACGACGTCGTAGGCGAAGTCGACGCCGCCGCGCTCCCGCACCTCCTCGAGGATCCCGAGCGTGCTGTCGTAGAGGGCGGGATCCCCCCACACCAGGAAGGCGCCGCTCTCGTCCTCGCCCAGCTCCTCGGTGATCAGCCGCTGGTAGATGTCCGCACGGGCGCTGCGCCAGTCCCCGACGGCGGGGGAGTAGGCCGCGCCCCCGGCCGTGCGATCCCGCTCCGGATCGCGCGCCTCGACCAGGCGGTACGACGCCGGGTCCGGTATGTGTGCGTCGAGCATGTCCCGGCGGAGCCGGGTGAGGTCGTCCTTCACCTCGCCCTTGTCGAGCAGGAAGAACACGTCCGTGCTCCGCAGCGCCCTGACCGCCTGCAACGTCAGCTGGTCGGGGTCGCCGGAGCCGATACCGATGACATGAATCTTTCGCACACCCCGAGTCTGCCGTACGCCACCGACGGCGCTGACCTAAGGGGTCCGCCCGCGCAGCCGGGGTGCCCGGGCCCCGGCGTCCACGGTCCGGCCGTCCGCCTCCACCTCGGCGGCCAGCTCCCGCGCCCAGCCGGCGATCCCCGCCAGATCCATCCCGTGCGGCCGCCGCCGCCCCGATGCGGCGGCCCACTCGTCGACGGCCCCGGCGCCGCGCCGCAGCAGCCGGACGCCGCCCGTGAGGTTCCCCCTGGCGGAATGCGTCAGCCCCACGGCGATCTGCGCCAGGCCCCGCCACAGGGTCCGTTCCTCCTGAGGGCCCGACTTCCAGGCGTCCTCGAACACCTCGTGCGCATGGAAGGGCTTCCCCGCGTCCAGCAGCTCCTGCGCCTCGGCGACGGTCCGTTCCGGGGTCCGCACGACGCCCTCCGGCTGCCGCTCCACCCCCTGCGCGCCGTACGGCAGCGGCCGCCCGAGACCGTCCCGGGGCCGCGCGTTGCGCGCCCGCCCCTCACCGTCCCGGTCGCGCGCGGCCACCGGCCGTCCCGCGTCTGCTGAGGATGCGCTGCTGTCCATGGCACCGATTGTCCCGCGCCCCCGCGGCCCGCTTCGGAAGCGGGCCCCGACGTGGGGTAAAGTACTGTCCGCGCGATCACGTGGTTCACCACGCGAAGCGCACCGGGA
The DNA here is from genome assembly GCF_042800575.1 of Streptomyces sp. NPDC057616. Classification (NCBI taxonomy): domain Bacteria; kingdom Bacillati; phylum Actinomycetota; class Actinomycetes; order Kitasatosporales; family Streptomycetaceae; genus Streptomyces; species Streptomyces sp. NPDC057616. The sequence continues at coordinate 15,268 of NZ_JBHVGU010000009.1, read as the reverse complement.
CGTGGCGCAGCTTGGTAGCGCACTTGACTGGGGGTCAAGGGGTCGCAGGTTCAAATCCTGTCGTCCCGACCAGCGTTCGCGCAGGTCGGAGGCCGTTCTCTCACCGAGAGAGCGGCCTTTCGCGTACCTGCGGGACGGTCCGCCTCCCGGCCGCTAGGGCCGCTCCCGGCGCCGCCGGACCGTCCGCCGCCACAGCCACACGGCGCCCACCACCAGCGACGTCACGGTCAGCGCGATCCCGAGCACCGGCCAGTTGCTGCCGGCGATGCGCAGGTCGGTGGCGAGGACGGCGACGACCATGGCGATCGGGACGAGCAGCGACAGCAGGGCGCGCCCCGCGCTCGCCAGCGTGGCCGGCTCCAGGCGCCGGCGGGTGGGGACGGGGACATCGGCGAAGTAGTAGCGCGCGGCGCGGTCGGTGAGGCGGGTCGTGGCGCGGTCGTAGGAGGCGGCCATGTACGGCAGCCACACCAGCGGGGCCACCAGGCCCGTCAGGAAGACCACGCCCACCAGCAGCCAGCGGGCCGCCTGCACCGTCCACCGGGTCCGGGCGGCGGAACCGTTCGGGGTGATCAGGCCCAGCAGGCGGGCCATGCGCAGGGTCAGGTCCCACAGGGAGGCCGGACGGGGCCGGCGTCCGGCCGGGCGCGGGCGGTACGCGTCCAGGGCCGCCCGCGCGGCGGTCTCGTCCTCGTGGACGCCCTGCAGCACGAGGAGTTCGCAGGCGCGTTCCCGGTCCGTCGGATCGCGGCCGTCCAGGGCGGCCAGCTCCAGGACGATACGGGACTGGCGCAGCAGCGCGGCGCAGAAGGCGGCGGGGATGAGCAGCAGGAACGGACCGCCGACGAAGGCCCCCTCGGTCGTGGCCGCCCGGTGGCCGCGCCGGATCACCTGCGCGCGCGCCTCTCGCGGTGCCACGCCCTCGGGCAGCGCGGCCACCGTGCGCCGGGCCGTCTCGCCCAGGTGCCGCACGGCGAACAGGGCCAGCTGCTCGGGCAGCCCCTGCGGATCGGCGGCGACCTGCCGCAGGAGGGTGCCTTCCAGGGACGACACGGTGGTCAGTATCGCAGCGACGGGCCGCGTCCGCGCTCACCGTCGGCACGGGAAAACGCTTGGACTCCGCACCCGCCGGCGCGGGAGACTCCCTTGCTTGTCCGCCCGTATTGCCACGACCGGACGGGATCGGGATGGGATTACCTGAATCGCCTGAGGTTCCACCGCGCAGGGGCTCCGTGCGCCTGGCGCTTCGTTACTACGGACGGGAGTTGGCCCGGCTGCGGCTGCTGACGGTGCCCGCCATGCTCCTGCCGGCGGTCGGCAACATCGGCATCAACTACGTCGCGCCGCTGGTCGTGGCCAAGCTCGTCAGCCGTATCGCCGCGGACGGCGGCAGCGGCGTCCGGTCCGCCCTGCCCTACGTCCTCTGCTTCGCCGGCATCCTGCTGCTGGCGGAGGTGCTCTGGCGCGTCGGCCTGCACTGCCTGAACCGCCTGGACGCCCTCGGTGTCGAGCATCTGTACGTGATCGGGATGGACGAGCTGTTCGCCAAGGACGCCGCGTTCTTCCACGACAACTTCGCCGGGGCGCTGACCAAGCGCGTGCTGAGCTTCGCCTCGCGCTTCGAGGACTTCGCCGACACGCTGACCTTCAACGTGCTGGGCAGCGTCGTGCCGCTGGCGTTCGGGTCGGTGGTGCTGTGGCGGTACGAACCCCTGCTCGTCGTAGGCCTGTTGGCGATGATCGCGCTGACGGCGGTGTGCGTCGCGCCGCTCATCCGACGCCGCCAGGCGCTCGTCGACCAGCGCGAGGAGGCCATCGCCCGGGTGTCTGGGCATGTCGCCGACAGCCTGATGAACATGGACACGGTGCGCGCGTTCGCCGCCGAGCCCATGGAGGCCGCGGAGCACCGGCGCCGCGTCGCCCACTCGCGCCGGCTCATGCTGAAGTCGTGGGACTACGGCAACCTGCGCATCGACACGCTGGTCGCACCGATGTCCGTCCTGACCAACGTGCTGGGCCTGCTGCTGGCGGTCGCGCTCAGCGGAGGCGGGCACGGACACGGCGTGGAGGCCGTCGTCGTCGCCTTCACGTACTACACCAACGCGACGAAGATCATGTTCGACTTCAACCAGATCTACCGCCGCCTGGAGAGCTCGATGACGGAGGCCGCGCAGTTCACCGAGCTGCTGCTGGTCAGGCCGACCGTGGTCGACCCGGCCGAGCCCAAGCCGCTGCTGCCGGGGCCCGCCGACGTCCGCTTCGAGCGCGTCACCTTCGCCCACGGGGGAGGGGACCCGCTCTTCCGGGACCTGGAGCTGGCCGTGCCCAGCGGGACGAAGATCGGCCTCGTCGGCCGGTCCGGCGGCGGCAAGACCACCCTGACCCGGCTGCTGCTGCGGATGACCGACGTGCAGGGCGGCCGGATCCTGGTCGGCGGCCAGGACATCAGCACCCTGCGCCAGGCCGACCTGCGCGGCATGATCGCCTACGTGCCGCAGGACCCGGCGATGTTCCACCGCACCCTGCGCGACAACATCGCCTTCGCCCGGCCCGACGCCACCGACGCCGAGATCCGCCGCGCGGCCGAGGCGGCGCATGTCACGGAGTTCGCCGACGCCCTGCCGGACGGCTTCGGCACGATGGTCGGCGAGCGCGGCATCAAGCTCTCCGGCGGCCAGCGCCAGCGGGTCGCGCTGGCCCGGGCGATCCTGCGCGACGCACCTGTCCTGCTGCTCGACGAGGCGACCAGCGCCCTCGACTCGGAGAGCGAGATCCTCGTGCAGGCGGCGCTGTGGCGGCTCATGGAGGGACGTACGGCGCTGGTGGTGGCACACCGGCTGAGCACGGTCGCCACCATGGACCGGCTCGTGGTCCTGGACCGCGGCCGGATCGTGGAACAGGGCAGCCACCAGGAGCTGCTCGCGGCCGAGGGCGCGTACGCCAAGCTGTGGCAGCACCAGTCGGGGGGCTTCCTCGCCGAGGGACCGGAGGACGCAGGGCCCGAGGACGAGGGCCCCACGGCCGACGGCGTCGCCGAGGGACGGCCGGTCACCGACCGCCCGCTGGGCGGACATCCCGCCGGCGCGGACCTGCACTGAGCCCGCGACCGGCTACGGCCGCCTCGCCGCGACCTCGAACTCCAGCGTCACCTTCCTGCCGACCATGCCCCTGCCCCAGGTGATCCCCCACTCCGTGCGGTCGATCGTCGCCCGGCCCGTGAAGCCGACGCGGTAGCCGCCCGGCCGATCGCTCTCGGCGCCGGTCAGCCGCAGCCGCACGGTGACGGGCCTGGTCACGTCGCGGACGGTCAGGTCGCCGGTGACCGCGAAGTCGGCATCGGAGACGCGCTGCACGCCCGTCGACGCGAAGGTGATCACCGGGTGGTCGTCCGCCGCGAGGAAGTCGCCGCTGCGCAGATGGTCGTCGCGCTTTTGGTGGTGGGTCTGGATGCTGCGTGCCCGGATCGTGAGCCGCGCGCCGGAGCGCGACGGGTCGTCGCCGTCCAGGTGCGCACTGCCCTCGAAGTCGTCGAAGTGGCCGCGCACCTTCACGAGCAGCAGGGAGCGGCCGACGAAGGCGAGCCGCGTGCGGGTGGTGTCGAGTACGTAGTCGCCGGTCAGCTCGGTGCCGGCGGGAATCGTGGTCGTCATGCCCGGTACGACGGAACAGCGCCCCGGAATGTGACCGGGAGAATGCGGCTCACACTCCGGGACGCCGCGTCGTCGAACCTGTGAGGACCGATCCGACCGAGGGAGCCGTCGCACCATGACCAGCCAGTCCGGGCCAGGAGAAGGCCCGCCCGACCCGAGCCTGACCGCGGTGATGAGCGAGCGCCGGCAGCTGATCAATCTCGCCTACCGGCTGCTCGGCTCGCTGGCGGACGCCGAGGACGTGGTGCAGGAGACCTACGCCCGCTGGTACGCCATGACCCAGCGGGAACGGCAGGCCGTCGTGTCGCCCGGCGCCTGGCTGACCAAGGTCGCCGGCCGCATCTGCCTCGACCTGCTGCGCTCGGCCCGGGTCCGGCGGGAGAGCTACGTCGGCGAGTGGATCCCGGAGCCGCTGCCCGGCCGTACGGAGTGGATCACCGGATGGTCGGGCGGCACCGGCGCGGACCCGGCCGACCGGGTCACCCTCGGCGAGTCGCTCAGCATGGCCTTCCTCGTCGTGCTCGAGTCGATGACCCCCGCCCAGCGTGTCGCGTTCATCCTGCACGACGTCTTCCGCTATCCCTTCGCCGACGTCGCCGAGATCGTCGGCCGGAGTCCCGCGGCCTGCCGCCAGCTGGCCACCTCGGCCCGGCGCCGGATCAGCGAGGCGCAGCCGTCCGCGGCCCCGGCCGCGGCGTCCTCGGAGGTCGTCCGGGCCTTCAAGGAGGCCTGGGAGGCCAAGGACATCGACGCCCTCGTCGGCGTCCTCGACCCCGACGCCACGGCGGTCGGCGACGGCGGCGGCCTGGTCAGCGCCGAGCCGCACCCGGTGCACGGCAGCGGCCCCATCGCCCGCTACCTGGTCGAACTCCGCGACCGTGCACCGGACTTGACGTTCCAGGAGCGGACGGTGAACGGGCAGCCCGGCCTGGTGGCCCAGCAGGGCGGCACGATCGCGGTGGTCATGGCGTTCGGTCTCGCGGGCGGCCGCATCAGCCGCATCTGGGCGGTGCGCAACCCGGAGAAGCTGCGGCCCTGGACGACGGCGGGCTGACCCCGCAGGCCGCCCGTCAACCGCCGCCGTCGAGGTCCTCGCGCCGCCGCAGCACCCGCAGTTCGTGCCCGTCGAGCCGCATCTCGTACAGCTTTCCGCGCGCGTGCTCGAAGGGGCGGTGCAGGATCATCATCAGCCGGCCGTCGAACGTGCGGAACAGCATGCCGTGCCCGCTGTCCTCGCGGACCAGCGGCCGCCGCTGCTCCCAAGGCCCTTGCAGATCACCGGACGTGGAGACGGCGTAGGTCTGCACGTAGCCGCCGCCGATCGTGCCGTCCGCACCCGCGACGTTCTTCTCGTACGTCGACCACAGCATCAGCAGCGCCCCGTCCGGGGCCCGGTGCAGCTGGGGGCCGTCGGTGACGTACGGCGCGAGCTGGTGCGGCACGCCGGCCGGGATCTGCTCGCCGAGCCAGCCGGCGTCCGAGGCCTTGAAGAGGAGGACCGGGTCGCCGAGCGTCCCGGTCAGGTCCGGGGCGAGCCGGACCGCCTCCATGGTGCCGTCGATCGTCTGCAGCCACTCGTGCGCGTACACCAGCCAGGGCTGTCCGGACAGGTCGACGTACAGCGTGCCGTCGAGCGTCATCAGGTGCGCGGGCGGGGTGGGGCGCGAGGGGTCGACGACGGTGAAGGGGCCCAGCGGTGAGCCGGACACGGCGGTGATGGTGCCGCGCATGTGGTTGCGCAGCGGGAACGGCGTGCCGTACCGGCCGGCCGCCGGCACCGGCAGCGGCCTGTCCTCGTTGTGCAGCGTGGTGAACAGGTAGTACCTGCCGCCCAGTTGGTGCACCTCGGGGGCCCAGCCGCCGTCGCTCGCCCAGAGCTCCGGCTGGTCGGCCGTCCGGAAGACCACGACAGGGGCCAGCCAGTCGTACAGGTCCCGGCTGCGGTAGACCATCGTGCCCGTGCCCTCCACGCCCGACACGGAGGGGTCGTTGGAGGTGTACAGGTGGTAGGTACGCGTCCCGGCGTCGGCGAGCACGAACGGGTCGTGCAACGGCATGTCCGGCAGCCGCATCACCGGCTGACCAGCAGCTGGAAGTCGAACGCGTAGCGCGACGCCCGGTAGATGTGCGTCCCGTACTCGACCGGGCGGCCCGTGTCGTCGTACGCCGTGCGCTGCATGGTGAGCAGGGCGGCGCCCTCCTTCTCGTCGAGACGGCCCGCCTCGTCGGCGGTGGCCGAGCGGGCGCCGACGGTCTGGCGGGCGCTGTGCAGGGTGATGCCGGCGCCGCGCATCATCCGATACAGGCCCGTCGCCTCGAGGCGGGCGGTGTCCAGGTCGAGCAGGGCCGCGGGCAGGTAGTTGTGCAGCAGGGCCACCGGCTGGCCGTGCGTCAGGCGCAGCCGTTCCAGGACGATGACCTCGCTGCCCTCCGCGATGCCGAGCGCGGCCGCCACGTCGGGGGACGCGGCGACGCACTCGTTGCGCACGACCTGCGTGGTCGGGCCCTGCCCCGCCGCCTCCAGGTCGTCGTAGAGGCTGCTGAGTTCGAGGGGGCGCTTGACCTGGCTGTGCACCACCTGCGTGCCGACGCCGCGGCGGCGCACCAGCAGGCCCTTGTCGACCAGGGACTGGATCGCCTGGCGGACGGTCGGCCGGGACAGGCCGAGCCGGGTCGACAGGTCGATCTCGTTGCCCAGGAGGTTTCCCGGGGCGAGGACCCCGTGTTCGATCGCCGCCTCCAGCTGCTGCGCGAGCTGGTAGTACAACGGCACCGGACTGCCCCGGTCCAGGGCGAAGTCCAGCGAGTCGAGTGCGGCCGTCGCGGCACGTGCGGTGGCGCCGGTCCTCGCCATGGCGTCCCTCCCTCTGATGAATTGATGCTGCGTCAGGAGTGGCTCGGGAACCCGAGGTTGATGCCCGCGTCGGCCGGGTCCGGCCAGCGCGTGGTGATCACCTTGCCCTGGGTGTAGAACGCGACGCCGTCGTTGCCGTAGACGTGCAGATCGCCGAAGAGGGAGTCCTTCCAGCCGCCGAAGGAGTGGTAGCCGACCGGCACCGGGATCGGCACGTTCACGCCGACCATGCCCGCCTTCACCTCCAGCTGGAAGCGGCGGGCGGCGCCGCCGTCCCGGGTGAAGATCGCGGTGCCGTTGCCCCAGCGGGAGTCGTTGATCAGCTTGATGGCCTCGTCGTACGACTCGGCACGCACCACGGCCAGCACCGGGCCGAAGATCTCGTCGCGGTAGGCGTCCGCCGTCAGCGGCACCCGGTCCAGGAGCGAGACGCCGAGGAAGAAGCCGTCCTCGTGGCCCTCGACCGTGTACCCCGTGCCGTCCACGACGACCTCGGCGCCCTGCTCGGCCGCCGAGGACACGTACGAGGCGACCTTGTCCCGGTGCTCGCGGGTGATCAGCGGGCCCATCTCGGAGGAGGGGTCGTCACCCGGGCCGATGCGCAGGTTCTTCGCCCGCTCGGCGATCCTGGCGACCAGCTCGTCGCCGGTGTCGCCGACCGCGACGACGACCGACACCGCCATGCAGCGCTCGCCCGCCGAGCCGTACGCGGCGTTGATCGCCTGGTCGGCGGCGAAGTCGAGGTCGGCGTCGGGCAGGACCAGCATGTGGTTCTTGGCACCGCCCAGCGCCTGCACGCGCTTGCCGTGCTCGACCGCCTTGAGCTGGATGTACTTGGCGATCGGCGTCGAGCCGACGAAGGAGACCGCCTCGATGTCCGGGTGCTCCACGATGCGGTCCACGGCGACCTTGTCGCCCTGCACGATGTTCAGCACGCCGTCGGGCAGGCCCGCCTCGGCTGCCAGTTCGGCCAGCCGGAAGGAGGCCGAGGGGTCCTTCTCGCTCGGCTTGAGCACGAAGGTGTTGCCGCACGCGATGGCGATCGGGAACATCCACATCGGCACCATGGCCGGGAAGTTGAACGGCGTGATGCCCGCGACCACGCCCAGCGGCTGGCGGATCGAGGCCACGTCGACGCGGGTGGAGACCTGTGTGGACAGCTCGCCCTTCAGCTGCACGCTGATCCCGCAGGCCAGTTCGACGATCTCCATGCCGCGCGCGACCTCGCCGAGCGCGTCGGAGTGGACCTTGCCGTGCTCGGCGGTGATCAGCGCGGCGATCTCGTCGCGGTGCGCGTCCAGCAGTTCGCGGTACTTGAACAGGATCGCGGTGCGCCGGGCGAGTGACGAGGCGCCCCAGCTCTCGAACGCGGCCTTCGCGGCGGCGACGGCGGCGTCCACCTCGTCGACGCTCGCGAACGCGACCTGCTTCTCCTGCGCGCCGGTGGCCGGGTCGTAGACGGCGCCGTAGCGGCCGGAGGCGGACTCGACGGGCTTGCCGCCGATCCAGTGGGTGATGGTCTTCACGGTGCACGTGCCTTTCACATACGGGGAGTTCAGAGGTGGCGGCGCCGGTCGGCGACCTGCCGGTCGTACGCCTCTCGGGCCTGGACGGCGGCCTCGCGGGATGCGGTCTCGGCGACCGGCACGTCCCACCAGGCCTCGGCACCGGGAGCGGCCGGGCCGGCGGTGTCGGTCTCGACGTAGACGCAGGTGGGCCGGTCGGAGGCGCGGGCGGTGGCGAGCGCCTCACGCAGTTCGCGGACCGTCTTGGCGCGCAGGACGTCCATGCCGAGGCTGCCGGCGTTGGCCGCGAGGTCGACGGGGAGCGGGGCGCCGGAGAAGGTGCCGTCGGCGGCGCGGTAGCGGTAGGCGGTGCCGAAGCGCTCGCCGCCGACCGTCTCGGACAGACCGCCGATGGAGGCGTAGCCGTGGTTCTGCAGGAGGACGAGGTTGACCGGCAGGCCCTCCTGGACGGCCGTGACGATCTCCGTCGGCATCATCAGGTAGGTGCCGTCGCCGACCAGCGCCCACACCGGGGTGCCGGGCGCCGCCTGCTGGACACCGATCGAGGCCGGGATCTCGTAGCCCATGCAGGAGTAGCCGTACTCCAGGTGGTACTGGCGCCTGCCGCGCGCCCGCCACAGCTTGTGCAGGTCGCCGGGGAGCGAGCCGGCCGCGTTGATCACCACGTCGTCGTCGCCGACGACCGCGTCCAGCGCGCCGAGCACCTGCGTCTGGGTCGGCACGCCGCTGTCGTCGGCGGCGGTGTAGACCGCCTCCACGACCTGCTCCCAACGCGCCTTGCCCGCGCGGTACTCGGCCTCGTACTCGACGCCCACGTGGTGGTCGGCCAGCCCTTCGAGCAGGGCCTGCAGACCCGCCCGTGCGTCGCACACGAGGGTGCGCGCCGCCAGCTTGTGGGCGTCGAACGCGGCGATGTTGAGGTTGACGAACCGCACGTCCGGGTTCTGGAAGAGGGTGTGGGAGGCGGTGGTGAAGTCGGTGTAGCGGGTACCGACGCCGATCACGAGGTCGGCGGTGCGGGCGATGTCGTCGCTGACCGCGGTGCCGGTGTGCCCGATGCCGCCCAGGTCGGCGGGGTGGTCGTGGCGCAGCGCGCCCTTGCCCGCCTGGGTGGAGGCGACCGGGATGCCGGTGGAGTCCACGAGGGCCTTCAGCGCCTCCTCGGCCTGGCTGTGGTGGACGCCGCCGCCCGCGACGATCAGCGGGCGCTCGGCGGCCCGGATCGCCCACAGCGCCTCGGCCAGCTCGACCGGGTCGGGCGCGGGACGCCGTACGTGCCACACGCGCTCGGCGAAGAACTCCTCCGGCCAGTCGTACGCCTCGGCCTGCACGTCCTGGGGGAGGGCCAGGGTGACCGCGCCGGTCTCGGCCGGGTCGGCGAGGACCCGCATGGCGTTGAGGGCCGTCGGGATCAGGGCCTCGGGACGGGTGACGCGGTCGAAGTAGCGGGAGACCGGCCGCAGCGTGTCGTTGACCGAGACGTCCGCCTCGGTGGGGTGCTCCAGCTGCTGCAGCAGCGGGTCGGCCGCGCGGGTGGCGAAGTAGTCGCCGGGCAGCAGCAGCACCGGGATGCGGTTGATGGTGGCGAGGGCGGCGCCGGTGACCAGGTTGGTGGCGCCGGGGCCGATGGAGGTGGTGACCGCCTGCGCGGAGAGCCGGTCGAGCTGGCGGGCGTGGCCGACGGCCGCGTGCACCATGGCCTGCTCGTTGCGGCCCTGGTGGAAGGGCATCGCCTGCTCGCCGGCCTCCAGCAGGGCCTGACCGATCCCGGCGACGTTGCCGTGGCCGAAGATGCCCCAGGTGCCGGCGATCAGCCGGTGGCGTACGCCGTCGCGCTCGGTGTACTGGACGGACAGGAACCGCACCAGGGCCTGGGCGACGGTCAGGCGGCGGGTGGGGGTGCTCATCAGGACTGCTCCGGTGCCGTGTAGAGGGGGAGACGGGGGTCGACGGGCTGCTCGGGCCAGGTGCCGCGCACCCAGGCGTGGTCCGGGTGGTCGCAGATCAGCCAGGCGCGCTCGGGCTCGGGGCCCGCCATGACGTTGAGGTAGTACATGTGGTGGCCGGGCACCGCCATCGACGGGCCGTGCCAGCCGTCGGGGATCAGCACGACGTCGCCGCCGCGCACCTCGGCCAGGACGTCGGTGTTGCGGCCGTGCCCCGAGGGGGAGACGCGCTGGTAGCCGAGGCCGGGGGTGCCGTCGTGGCCGGCGAACTCGAAGTAGTAGACCTCTTCGAGGACGGACTCCTCGCCGGGCCGGTGCTCGTCGTGCTTGTGCGGCGGGAAGGACGACCAGTTGCCGCCCGGGGTGATGACCTCGACCGCGATGAGCTTGTCGCACTCGAAGACGCCGGCCGCGCCGAAGTTGTTGACCTGCCGGGAGGAGTTGCCGGTGCCGCGCAGCTCCACCGGCACGGACGAGGCCGGGCCGTAGCGGGCGGGCAGCCGCCGGGTGCAGCGGGCCCCGGTGAACGCGAACCGCCCGCCTTCGGCGGACGTGATCGTCGTACGGGCGTCCCTGGGCACGTAGGCGAAGTCGGTGACGCCGCTGAACACGTCGGCGCGGCCGATGAGTTCGAAGGTGTCATGGCCGAAGTCGTCGGCGGCCGCGACCGTGCAGCCGCCGCTCAGCGGCAGCACGATCCACTCGCTGTCGCCGGTGTCGAAGCCGTGCGTGCCGCCCGGCGGCAGTTCCAGCACGCGCAGGCTGGAGTACCCCCAGCCGGCCTTCTCGGGCGAGACGTCCACGACGTAGGGGCCGCCGAGGGCCTTGCCTGCGGGAAGGTGATACGTCATTGCGTTCCTCCGTGTCACAACGCCAGGTCACAACAGGCCGACGGCCGTGTCCACCGCGGTCTCCACAGTGCCCTCGGCCGGGTAGAGCAGCGAGCGGCCCACGACCAGGCCCTGCACGGTCGGCAGCGCGAGGGCCTTGCGCCACCGCTCGTACGCGCCGGCCCGGTCCGTTGCCGAATCCCCCACGTCGCCGCCGAGCAGTACGGCCGGAAGGGTGGAGGTCTCCAGGACCTCACGCATGTCGTCCGGGTCGTCGGTGACGGGCAGCTTCAGCCAGGTGCAGGCCGAGGTGCCGCCCAGGCCCGAGGCGATGGCGACGGACCTGGTGACCGCCTCGGCGGACAGGTCGTTGGTGACCTTCCCAGCGATCCGGCGGGAGATGAACGGCTCGATGAACAGGGGGAGGCGGCGGGCCGCCATCTCGTCGACCGCGCGGGCGGCCGACTCCAGGGTGGTCAGCGAGCCCGGGTCGGCGTGGTCGATGCGCAGCAGCAGCTTGCCCGCGTCGAAGCGCATGCGCTCGATGTCCCGCGGGCGGTGGCCGGTGAAGCGGTCGTCGAGCTCGAAGCGCGCGCCCTGCAGCCCGCCGCGGTTCAGCGAGCCCATGACGACCTTGTCCTCCAGCGCGCCGAGCAGGAGCAGGTCCTCCAGGATGTCGGCGGTGGCCAGCACCCCGTCCACGCCCGGCCGGGAGAGCGCGCGGCACAGCCGCTCCAGCAGGTCGGCGCGGCCGGCCATGGCGAGCCGGCGGTCGCCGACGCCGAGCGCGCCACGCGCCGGATGGTCGGCGGCCACGATCATCAGCCGGCCGGAACCGCCCATGAGTGGGCGGCGGGTACGCCGGGCGGCCGCTTCGGCGACGGCCTCGGGATGCCGGGCCCTGACCGATACGAGGTCGGGGATGCTGAGGGTCAACAGGGGGCTCCGTTTCGGGCGGCGGCCCGCGCGAGGAGGTCTTCGACCTCGGCCTCGGTGGGCATGGCGGAGGAACAGGCGAGCCGGGAGGCGACCAGGGCGCCGGCCGCGTTGGCGTGCCGCACGGTGTCGGCCGGCCGCCACCCGGACAGCAGCCCGTGGACGAGCGCGCCGCCGAAGGCGTCGCCCGCGCCGAGGCCGTTGGCCACCTCCACCGGCACCGGCGGGACCTCGGCGACGGTGCCGTCGCGGTGCATCGCGAGCACCCCCTTGGGGCCCTGCTTGACCACCGCCAGCTCCACGCCCGCCGCCAGCAGCGCCTCGGCGCACGCCCGCGGCTCGCGGAAGCCGGTGGCCACCTCGCACTCGTCGAGGTTGCCGACGGCGACCGTGGCGTGCCGCAGCGCCTCCTCGTAGTACGGGCGGGCCTGGCGCGGATCCCGCCAGAACACGGGGCGCCAGTCGAGGTCGAAGACCGTGGTGCCCGCCCGGCCGCGCGCCTTGAGGGCGGCGAACGTGGCCGAGCGGCTGGGCTCCTCGCTCAGGCCGGTGCCGGTGATCCAGAACACCCGGGTCGCCCGAATGGCGAAGAAGTCCAGTTCCTCGGTGTGTATCTCCAGGTCAGGCGCCTTAGGCTGCCGGTAGAAGTACAGAGGGAAGTCGTCCGGCGGGAAGATCTCGCAGAAGGCCACCGGCGTCGGACGGGCGGCGACGGGCGCGACCCAGCGGTCGTCGACGCCGAACTCCTTCAGCGCCTGGTGCAGGTAGGTGCCGAAAGGGTCGTCGCCGGTGCGGGTGATCACCGCCGTGGACCGGCCGAGCCGGGCCGCGGCGACCGCCACGTTCGCGGCCGAACCGCCCAGGAACTTGCCGAAGGTGTCGACCTGGGCCAGCGGCACGCCCGACTGAAGGGGATAGAGATCTACTCCGATACGGCCCATCGTGATCAGGTCGAAGGGCTGTGCTGCTGACCGGGTCATGCGCCACGCTCCTCGAGCCGGAGTGGGATGCGGGTTCCGCAGGGGCCTGCGGCATCCCAGGTGTAGGCCGCGAAGGGTGGCGCTGTCAATAGTTTGTACTTACATTCGGACCTGACGGTGAAATGATGTCTTAACAAAGTATTGACAGCGGGCGCGGCCAGCGGTTTGATCCCGTCCCAGGCCGACCGCCGCGTTTGCGGCACACGTCCCGGGCATGCCAAGATCCCGGGTTCGGATCTTCGTGATCCCCTTCTCCTTTCCCCCGCAACGCACAGTGAGGTGCCAGGAAAGATGGACCGCGTTTCTCATTCCCGCTCCCGCAGACTCGTCCCCGTCGTCGCGGTGGCCGCGGCTGCAGCCCTGACCCTCGCCGGCTGCTCCAGCAGCTCCGGGGGCAAGAAGTCCGAGGAGGGCGGGGGCAACGCCTCGGCGGGCAAGGCCACCACGCCCCGGATGACCGTCGCGCTGGTCACGCACCAGTCGCCCGGCGACACCTTCTGGGACATCGTCCGCAAGGGCGCCGAGGCCGCTGCGGCCAAGGACAACATCAAGCTGATCTACTCGGCCGACCCGAACGCGGGCAACCAGTCCAACCTGGTGCAGAACGCGATCGACCAGAAGGTCGACGGCATCGCCGTCACCCTCGCCAAGCCCGACGCCCTCAAGGGCGTCGTCGCCAAGGCGAAGTCGGCGAACATACCCGTCGTGGGCCTCAACTCCGGCGTCAGCGACTGGAAGAAGCTCGGCCTGATGTCGTTCTTCGGCCAGGACGAGAGCGTCGCCGGCGAGGCGTTCGGCAAGAAGCTCAACGAGGTCGGCGCCAAGCACGTCGTCTGTGTCGTCCAGGAGCAGGGCAACGTCGGCCTCACACAGCGCTGCGACGGCCTGAAGAAGACCTTCTCCGGCAAGAGCGAGGTGCTCAACGTCAACGGCACCGACATGCCGTCCGTGAAGTCGACGATCACCGCCAAGCTCAAGCAGGACTCCTCCATCGACTACGTCGCCACCCTCGGCGCGCCGTTCGCGTTGACGGCCGTGCAGTCGGTGTCGGACGCGGGCAGCAAGGCGAAGGTCGCGACCTTCGACCTCAACAAGGACCTCACCAGCGCCATCAGCAAGGGCACCATCCAGTTCGCGGTGGACCAGCAGCCCTACCTGCAGGGCTACCTCGCGATCGACTCGCTGTGGCTCTACAAGAACAACGGCAACTACATGGGCGGCGGTGAGGCGCCGGTGCTCACCGGTCCCGCGTTCGTCGACAAGTCCAATGTCGCGGCCGTCTCCCAGTTCGCCGCGAAGGGCACCCGGTGACGAGTATGACCCAACACGCTGAGCCGGCGGTGACCACACCGCCGGCCTCCGGCCCCCAGCAGGCCGACGGCCGCACGGGCCAACGATCCCTGCTCGTCAGGACGTTGGCCCGCCCCGAGGTGGGCGTCTTCCTCGGCGCCATCGCGGTCTACGTCTTCTTCCTGATCGCGGCGCCCCCGGTACGGGAAGCCAGCGCGATGGCGAACATCCTGTACCAGTCCTCCACCCTCGGCATCGTGACCATCCCGGTGGCGCTGCTGATGATCGGCGGCGAGTTCGACCTGTCCGCCGGTGTCGGGGTGATCACCTCGGCGCTGACCGCGAGCATGCTCGCCTACCAACTCACCATGAACGTGTGGGTCGGTGTGATCGCCGCCCTCGCGGTCTCCCTCGCGATCGGCTTCTTCAACGGCTGGATGGTCGTCAAGACCGGCCTGCCCAGCTTCCTGGTCACCCTGGGCACCTTCCTGATCCTCCAGGGCGTCAACCTCGCGGTGACCAAGCTGGTCACCGGCAATGTCGCCACCGACGACATCAGCAACATGGACGGCTTCGACCAGGCCCGTAAGGTCTTCGCGTCGTCGTTCGACATCGGCGGCGTCCAGGTGAAGATCACCGTGTTCTGGTGGCTGCTGTTCGCGGTCATCGCCACCTGGGTGCTCACGCGCACCAAGTACGGCAACTGGACCTTCGCGGTCGGCGGCAACAAGGACAGCGCCCGCGCGGTCGGTGTCCCGGTGGCCTTCACCAAGATCTCGCTGTTCATGCTGGTCGGCTTCGGCGCCTGGTTCGTCGGCATGCACCAGCTGTTCTCCTTCAACACCGTGCAGTCCGGCGAGGGCGTCGGCATCGAGCTGATCTACATCTCCGGCGCGGTCATCGGCGGCTGCCTCCTGACCGGCGGCTACGGCACCGCGATCGGCCCCGTCTTCGGCGCCTTCATGTTCGGCATGGTCCAGCAGGGCATCGTCTACGCCGGCTGGAACCCCGACTGGTTCAAGGCCTTCCTCGGCGTCATGCTCCTGGGCGCCGTCCTGATCAATCTGTGGGTCCAGCGCACCATGACCCGGAGGTGACCCGATGAGTGACAAGAACACCGAAACCCACGGCGCGATCATCGCGGACACCGAGCCGGAGAACGACGGCGTGATCGTCGAGCTGCGCAACGCGGGCAAGTCCTACGGCAACATCCGTGCCCTGCACGGGGTGAGCCTTCAGGTGCGGCCCAGTCAGGT
>NZ_JBHVGU010000008.1:243760-275569 GCF_042800575.1 Streptomyces sp. NPDC057616 | reverse complement strand
GGTGAGCGGTGCCCGTGGAACCGGTCACCGGGAGGGTGATCGACGCGACCTGCTTGGAGGCGTCGAGGGAGACCTTCGTGGCGAAGACATAGGTCTTCACACCGTCCCGGCCACCGCTCGCGGTGTTGCGGTAGGCCGTCGTGACGGCCGTGGTGTCATCCGGAAGCGGCTTGCTGCCGCCTCCACCGAGTGTCCAGTCCGAGAAGCCCACCGTCCCCTTGGACGTGGTGCCGTCGGTGTACGTGACGGTCACCGTGCCCGAGACCCCGCTGCCGTCGGTCGGCGCGTTGGCCGCCGCGCCCAGCAGGCCCAGCGACGTACCGGACGTGCCGGCCGGCATCGGGATGGTCTGGCCGGCCATCTCCAGGTTGTCCGGCTGACCCGACGTCACCGTCGGCCAGGCGTAGGAGATGCCGTCGGCCGTGATGGTGGAGCCGTTGGTGACGCCTGCCGCCGAGAGGGCGTTCTGCGAGTACGCCCAGCCGCCGCCGTCGAACCCGGACGAGAAGTTCGAGCCGTCGGGGAAGATGCCCTCGTTGGTGTCGTACGGCCACAGGGCACCCGCCTTGGCCACGGCCACCCGGAGCGTCGCACTGCCGAGTGCCGCGCCTGTCGTGTGGTCGGTCAGGGCGAAGGTGACCGGGAAGGTGCCTTCGGTCGAGCCCGCCGTCACATGGACCTTCGTCTCGGCGCTGCCCGAGGCGGCCACCGTCAGAGAGCCGGACGCCGAGTCGAGCGTGACGCCCGAAGGTGCGGTGGCCTTCCAGTCCGCCGTGACGGACTTGCTGCCGAGGTTGGTCAGCTTCAGCGTGCCGTCACCGGATTCGCCGGGCTGGAGGACCAGACCGTCGCTGGTGGGACCGGTCGCGGCCAGCACCCGGTCACCGCCCGTGGTGTCCGACGGCGGTGCCGCCGACGGGTCGGACGCCCAGGAGGTGTTGGGCTGGGTGCCGAGCGTGAAGTCGAGCGTGGCCGCACCCGTGAACTGCTGGTAGGTCAGCCAAGAGGTCTTCCACGCCTTGCCCTTGACGTCGAGCGACTGCACGTACGGCGCGTCGGGTGCGGCCTGCGGCGCCTTGATCTGCACCGCCTTGCCGCTTGCGAGCGTCACCTTGGCCACCGGGAAGGCCGGGCTGCCGAGCACCATCGTGTCCGCGCCCGGGGTCTCGGGGTACATGCCGAGCTCGGACCAGACGTACCAGGAGCTCATCGCGCCGAGGTCGTCGTTGCCGAAGGAGCCGACCGGGGCGTTGAAGTACAGCTTCTGCTGCGCGTCACGCACGGCCGCCTGGGTCTTCCACGGCTCGCCCGTGTAGGCGTACTCCCACGGGATCTCGACGCTGGGCTCGTTGCTCAGGTCGGCGTCGGTGCCGCCGGGGTGGGCAACGTTGTCCAACAGGCTGTCCAGGTAGGAGGAGTACGCCTTCGCGCCGCCGCGTGCCTGGATGAGCTGCTGCAGGTTGAACGGGACCATCGGCGTGTACTGGGCCGACGTGCCCTCCACGAAGCCGTTGGAGGTGCCCGGGGTGAAACCCCCCGTGAACTGGCCGTCCTTGTTCTTTCCCTGCATGTAGCCGGTCTGCGGGTTGAAGACGTTCATCCAGTCCTGCGCGCGGGTGGCGAACTTCGTGTAGACGTCCTTCTTGCCCAGCGACTTCGCGAAGGCGGCGATGGCGTAGTCCGCCGAGTCGTACTCCAGTTGCGTGGAGACCGGTCCGTAGAAGTTGCAGCAGCCGTAGTCGTTCTCGTCGAGCGGGAGGTAGCCCTTCGCGTCCCGGACCGACTCGCCCGGGCGGTCGTTGTTCGGGACGGTGGCCTCGTGCTGCAGGGCGGCGAGCGCCTTGCCGGTGTCGAAGCCGCGGGCCCCGAAGGCGTACGCGTCGGCGATGATGCCGGCGGCCGGGTCACCGACCATCACATAGCTCTCGCCGTTGTTCGAGGCCCACTTGGGCAGCAGTCCGGTCTGGTCGTAGCCGTTGAGCATCGAGGTGACGACGTCGCTGGTGACCTTGGGCTCGACCATCGCCATCAGCTGGGTCTGGGAGCGATAGGTGTCCCAGCCCGAGTAGTTGGCGTACTGGGCCTGTTGCCCCTTGGCCAGCTTGTGGACCTGGTTGTCCATGCCCATGTACTGGCCGTCGGCGTCCGAGAAGACGTTCGGGTGCAGCAGCGCGTGGTAGAGCGCGGTGTAGAACTGCACCTGCTGGTCAGCGGATCCGCCGCCGATCTGGACCTTGTTCAGCACCGCGTTCCAGGCGTCGTGATTGGCCTGGCCGACGGTGTCGAGATTCCAGTTCTTGATCTCACGGGAGAGATTGAGCGCCGCGCCCGCATCGCTCGTGTACGAGATGCCGACCTTCGCGCGCACCGTCGGGTTGGCGGAGGTGTCGAACGTCAGGTACATCCCGTTGGCGCCCGTGGTGGGGGGCTCGTCCGCGCTGCTCGCCGCGGTCCTGCCGGAGGACGCCTGGGGCGTGCCACTGGCGCTCGGCGCCGGGGACGCGCTGCTGGAGCTGCTGGAGTGCGCGCCGCTGGTGCCGTGCACGATCGGGGACGGTGCCGCGGGAACCGTGAAGTGCTTCTCCTTGAGCGGCGTCGACGGGTGGGTCGGCAGACTCTGCCGTACCTTGCCCGCCTTCAGCGAGGTCGCGCTCGGGTTGATGGTGCTGCCGACCCACGTGCCGCTCGCGGTGAAGGGCTGGTCGAACTTGATGTCGAAGTGCAGCGTGTACCGGTTGCTCGCACCGCAGAAGTGCCCGCTGTCGACCGCGCCGCTGATCTCCTTCTTGTTCACCACCTGGACGCGGGTGCCGTCCACCTGCGTGGCGCCGCCGCTGAGCTTGAACAGCAGGTTCGCCTGCTTGCCCGCGGGGAAGGTGAAGGCGCCCAGGCCGGCGCGGGTGGTGTCGGTCAGCTGGGTCGTGACCCCATTGGCGTCGGTCACCTTGTAGGAGCCGATGCCCGCCTTCTCGTCGTCGTGGCTGAAGCCGACGGAGGTGCTGCCGAGGCTGCCGGACAGCGCGCCGGTCACCGGAAGGACGGGCAGGTCGCCGGCGACGCCGCAGCCAGGTCCCGAGACATGGGTGAGGCTGAAGCCGGAGAGCTTCTTGTCGTCGTACTCGTAGCCGCCACCCGAGGGACGGTCGGGGGTCGTGTCGGGGCCCCACTGCACCATCCCGGCCGGCATGTCGGGCCCGGGGAAGGTGTCCACCGCACCGGACGTGCCGATAAGGGGGTTGACCAGGGACGCGGGGTCCTTGACCAAGGCCGGTGCCGCGGCGCTCGCGGCATGGGCGCCGCCTATCGCGGGGAGCGGAAGCACGGCAATGCCCAGGACGGACACCACGGCCAGGCGTTGGCGGAATCTCTTGCGGTTACGGGGCTCGGCTGAGCGTCGGGGTCTGACCATCGGTTGCCTCCGCAGCGTTTCCCACTTCGCACATGAGGAGTCGACGCGCGGGAACTGAGGCACGCCGACGACAGGCAACAGTGCCGGTCACCCGAACGGCCTGACAACGTTGCCATGCACGAGAGTTGAGTGAAACGCCTGTGCTTGCGGCATGTCAACGAGACCAACAGAACTTTCTGATACCGAGGTTCACGGCCGGGAAGCTCTTGGTCCGCCGTTTACCTGGCTAGCGGGCCGTCGAGTACGGTCGGTGGCCACAACCCAAGTGGCCACAACCCAAGTGGCCACAACCCAAGTGGCTTAGGCGCCACCCAATGTGACGGGTAGTCGACCCGCGGGGAAACGCGGCCGAGCTCAGCCGGACTTCGCCATGCGTTCGAGGAGCGCTACAGCCCCTTCCGGCCCCGGCAGTGCGCTGATGGTGCGGGCCAACTCGCGCGCACGAGCGGCGTACGAGTCGTCGTCGAGCACGGTGTGAACCGCGTCGGCGATCTGCTCGGGCGTCGCGGACTCGCCGTCGAGGGCGATCCCCACACCGAGCCGTTCGATCTGTGCCGCCAGGGCGGGCTGGTCGGCCGCCGGGTTGGGCAGGGCGACGAGGGGCACGCCGTGAGCCAGGGAGGCGACGACGGTGCCATGGCCGCCGTGGGTGACCGTGACGGATGCGTGCGGCAGTACGTCGACGTGCGGCACGAACGGCACGAGGACGGCGTCCCCTTGCACCGCCACCCGGCTGACGTCGGCCAACCCCGTGGTGACCAGCACTCGGTGACGCTCGGCGGGGAGGGCGGCGAGGGTTCTGCCGATCCGTGATGCCTGATCCCACGCCTGGCCACTGGAGAAGCTCACCAGCACCAGCGGGCGCTTGTCCTGGGCCGGCCAGGGCCGGCTCCACGGTGCGCCACGACGGGGCTCGAAGACCGGTCCGACGTACTCGAGAGCCGGGGGCTCATGATGTGTGGGCGGGTCGAGGTCGGGGGCCCCGGCGCACACCACGGGGAAGTCCCGCCACGTGTCCCAGAGGGTGTCAACTGCGGGCAGACCGGCGTCGGTTCGGGTCTCGTTGACACCGGCGAGGGCAAGCTGGTCCAAGCCGCCGCCCGGTGGCACGAGTGCGTTCGGGGTGCTGTGCAGCAGGACCGCGGTGGGTACCGGCTCCCGTTCGGCCGCCGCCAGCGCGGCGAACATGAGGCAGTCGATCACCATCGCGTCGTAGTGCTCGGCGGCCAGCACGTCGGGGATGTCCCGCAGGTGCTGCCGACAGGCCCAGACCGCGTCGACCAGGACGGGCATCCAGTCCGGCGGTGGCGAGGTGGGCCACAGCTGCTGGGCACGGCCGAGCGTCCGGAACGGGAAGCCGAGGGAGGTATATCGCTCCCGCTGTCCGTCGTACCCGGCGAACGTGACCTCGTGCCCGCGGACCTTGAGGGCTGCCGCAAGGCCGATGGCGGGCGTCTGGTTACCCGCGCCGTCCCAGGTGACGAAGGCGAAGCGTGCCATCAGCCGTCCCCCAGCAACGAGTTGATCATCATGGTGAGTGTGACCTCGGCCTCGTGCCGCGGCCGTTGCATGTCCCGGCGCAGGAGCTTCCAGGTGTAGACGTCACTCATGCACACCAGGGCGTCGACGACCCGCTCCCGCTCGTCGCCGGAGTACCGCCGGAGCTGCGGTGCGAGCACGGCCTGGACCCGCTCCCGGTGCCGCTCCCGTCCGATGCGGACCACCGGCGCCACGGCCGGGTCGTGTTCGACGGCGAGGTTGGCGACCACCACGTCGCCGAACTGCTCGTAGTGGTCGAACCAAGTGCGCACGGCCTCGGGCACGTTGCCGGGCTCGGCCTGGTCGAGGTCCTCGCGCATTTCCTGGAGGACCTCGTCCAGAGCGCTGCGGAACAGCTCCGCCTTGCTGCCAAAGAGCCGCAGAACCGTCTGCACGGTGACCTCGGCCTGCGCGGCCACGTCGTTGAGGCGGATGTCCGACCGCAGGCGCCCCTTCAACTGCTGTACGGCGGCCTCCAGCACGCGGCTGCGGGTGCTCTCCGCGCTCGCCGCCCTGGCCCGCATCGTGTAGGGCCTTGCCGATTTCATATTAACGACACTAACATGAAATTGCTCGAAACTCCGCCGACTGACAGTCGGATGAGGCCGCTGCGAGGGGGACGGCGGCTCCGGAGACCGTAGGGCCACGACACCCGAAGCCTCCAAAAGGCGGTCGGCTTGGGTTCACGTGTGGTCGAACTCCGACTGCGGAAGCCGCAGTTACCGTTCAAGCCGCCTGCCGGGCCCCGCTCGTGCGGTCGGTGACGTCCTTGCGGGTGATCGACAGGTACACCACCAGGCCGAGGATGACCGCCAGGAACAGCACGCTGGTGACGACGACGCCGAAGCCCAGGCCGCCGTCGCCGGTCGGCTGGGACAGGTAGTCGCCGATCGAGGCGCCCAGGGGACGGGTGAGGATGTAGGCGATCCAGAAGCTCCACACGGCGTCCAGGCCGAGAGCGAAGTGGGCGACCGCCACGGCCCCGATGGCCAGGGCGAAGAGGACCGCAGACAGCCAGTAGCCGAGGTCCATCCGCTCGGAGACGAGGTCGCCGGCGGCGGTGCCCAGGGCGAAGGTGAACAGGACCGCGAGCCAGTAGAACGACTCGCGGCCCGTGGTGTCGATGCTGTGGATGGACAGGGTCCGCTCCCGCCGGTACCAGACGACGAACACGACCGCGAGGACGATCGCGAACACCGTGGTGCTGGTCTCCAGCGGTACACCCATGTTGTCGGTCAGGTTGTCGCTGATCAGGGTGCCGACGACACTGATCAGGGCGACCGCGAGCCAGTACACGCCCGCCCTGTAGGCCGCGGTGCGGAACTGGACCACCAGCACGACGGCCAGCAGCGCACTCATCAGCAGCGAGACGCCGGTCAGGCCGAGACCGGCCTTCTCGTTGAGCAGATCGGCCGCGGTCTCGCCGACCGTCGTGCACAGGACCTTGATGATCCAGAAGTAGACGGTGACTTCGGGCACCTTGTTCCAGCCCAGGCGGCGGGCGTGCCGCGCGGGGCCGTTCGCGTCCAGTGCGGCTTCCGGTGTGTCGGACAGTTCGTAGGTCATGAGGCACGACCGTGCCAGCGGTTACCTGAACGCTTCCTGACTGCGCCGCGCCCCCGGCTCGGCCCACGGCCATGAACACCGCCATCACCCGCACGGCCGGGTCGGGCCTGTTACTCACTTTCGGGTGAACGCCCTCGTCGAGGTGGGGTGGCGGAAACCGGCGTCCCGGCATGGCGGGCCAGTATTGCCAAGGAATATGCGCGTGACACTTCGTCAACATGCCGCACTCGGCCAATAGATGGGCAATACACTCGAGAGTTACAGAAACCTGTTGAAACCGCGTTTCCCTTCGCAATTCCCCCACACACCCGGTGCCCAAGTTGCACGATGCGGTGGTGCGGCCGACCGGCCCACGTTCAGCACAACACACCCCACCGGCCTGCGACTTCGAAGCCGCACCGGACCGGGATGTACGCACCTCGTGAAGGAGGACCTTGTGTCCGCTTCTTCTTCCGTCCGTCGTCTGACCGCCGCCGCTGCCATCGCCGTCGGCATCGTGGGTACGGTCGCGCTGCCGGCCACGGCCGCCGATCGCGACCACGACCACGACCACGGCCGTCGGCACGCCGAGGTCTTCATCAGCGGCGTTCAGCAGGCTCCCGGCTGGGAGACCCGCTCCAACCGCTCCCTGAACAAGGAGTGGGTGGAGATCACCAACAACACCCGCCGGACGGTGAACCTCGACGGCTGGACCCTCGCGGACAGGGAGGGCCACACCTACACCTTCGACCACTACCGCCTGGGCGGCCGCTCCACCGTGCGTGTGCACACGGGCATGGGCCGCGACACCCGGACGGACCTCTACCAGGACCGCCGCACCTCCGTGTGGGACCGCCACGCCGACACCGCGACCCTGCGCAACGATCACGGCCGCTTCGTCGACGACACCTCCTGGGGCCGGCACCACGAAGGCGGACACCGCCGGTGACAACGCCGTAGACGGCGCCACCGCACGAACCCGGCGGCGCCAGGTGGGCCATCCCTCGGGGTGGCCCACCTCTTCGCGTACGGCCGCACGGCCGGCGTTTCGCGTCCCCGCGCTCCACGCCCTCAACAACCCTCCGCCCGGCCGTCGTTCGCGACGTACGGCCGAGCCGCGTAACCACTCCGGCGCGAGAGGAGCCCGGGCGTCGGATGCGGGGTACCGTCGAGGGACGTCACGTCCGAACGCCGGCCGCCGAGTGACCCTCGGCAGCGGGATAAGTCATGGGTCCGGCCGCCCTACCAGAGGCGACGGCCGCCACCGTCGTGAGGAACGAGGCTCCCCTCCCCTTTTCCTCGCGCACGGTCCTCCGCGTCCGCGGGACGCGGGAGTCCACTCGTCAACGCGCCCGGAGGACCGGGGTTGCAGCCGCCGTGTCGGCGCGGCGGCTGCAACCGAAGCTGTCGACGGGCACCGGCCCCAACGTGTGGCTCAAGGTCACCTACGACCGGCCGAAGGATTCGACGACTCCGCGCCCGAGGCACGCACGGTGGTGCGGCCGGGCTTGTGGAGGTGCCGGGGCACGACGTCCTGCGGGAAGGTCAGCTGCTGGTTCATCCACTTCAGCGTGGCCGGCATCTCCCGTGTCCAGGTCGGGAAGTTGTGACTGCCCTGCTCGGGAAGGATCGACGCGACGCGCATGGGTGCCTTCACGGCCTTGATGAAGGCCAAGGTCTGCGGGTAGCCGCGCTCGCCGTGCTTGCTGTCGGCGACCAGGACGGAGACCTGCGGCACCGGCAGGTGCTTCAGCCGCCACATCAGGTCATGCCCGTTGACCCGGTTGACACGACCGAGGCCGCTGCCGAAGAGATTGCCGGTCGTGGGGTCGTCCTTGACCTTGTAGTCGGGCGAGAGGGCACCGGCCGTCGTGTAGACGCCGGGGTTGCGCATCGTCAGCTGCAGGGCGCAGCTGCCGCCGGAGGAGTAGCCCATGACACCCCACGAACTGGCGTCGTGACCCACCCGGTAGACGGACTTCAGGGCTTGCGGGAGATCCTTCGCCAGGAAGGTCTCGGTCTGCGGTCCGCCCGGGACGTTCACGCACTCGGTGTCGCGCGGCGGGGCGATCGTCGGCCGGATCATCACCATGATCGTCGGCTGCATCTGACCGCTCTTCTGCAGCTCGCCGGCGGTCTGCGACACCCGGAGGTACTGCGCGAGATTGAAGATGCTGCCCGGGTAGCCGCTGAGCGCGACGATCACCGGGAAGCGCTGCCGGTGGTAGGCCTTCTGGAAGTACTGCGGGGGCAGGTAGACGTAGGCCGGGTCGACGACACCCGTGCGGCGGCCGATGACCTTCACGGACTCGACCCGCCCGTTGACGGCCGCGGGCCCGGTGGGCAGTCCGCTCACCTTGCTCAACCGCCCGTCGCTGGAGGGCTGGATCAAGGCCCCCTTCACGGAGACGCCGGTCAGTGACCCGTCCCCGTTCTGGCTGGCCGCCTGTGTGACACCGACCGGGGCGGTGTCGACGTTGCCGAAGAGCTCGCCCCACGATCCGAAGAACTGGTACGACGAATTCAGCCAGCAGGCGAAGGCCGCGATGATCGTCACCTGGGTCACTCCGACGGCCGCCAGCCGTCCGAGCACCTGCCACAGACCCTGCCTGGCGAGCCGCGGCCAGAGCCAGACGAGCAGCGCCACACACATGGCGGCCACCGCCGCCATCACGTACACGGTCGTCTCGCTGGTCAAGCCCATGCCACTCAATCCCCGGTTTCCTTGCCCGTGGTCTTTCCGACACCCAGGAGGAGGGCTACGGGCCCTTCCACGTTCCCCAAGAAACGCTAATGGGACAAAGACCTCGGCCCCTCCGTGTGTCATCGGAAGGGCCGGTCGTACACCTGAGCAGGTGTCACTCGTCGCGAAGTGTCCTGCGGTATGTGACGCAGTCCTCATAGGCCGGGAGGAGGCCCTGCGCCTGTGCCTCGGCCAGCGAAGGTGCCTGCTCGTCCTTCGGGGAGAGCAGCGGCTCGATGCCGGCCGGCCACTCGATGGCCAGGTCCGGGTCCAGGGGGTGGATACCGTGCTCACGCTCGGGGGCGTAACCCTCGCTGCAGAGGTAGACGACCGTGGCGTCGTCCGTCAGCGCGAAGAAGGCGTGTCCGAGGCCCTCGGACAGGTAGACGGCGTGGTGACTCTGGTCGTCGAGCCGGACCGCCTCCCACTGCTTGTACGTCGGTGAGCCGACGCGGATGTCGACGACGACGTCGATGACGGCTCCGCGCACACACTTGACGTACTTGGCCTGGCTCGGCGGAACGTCGGCGAAGTGGATGCCGCGCAGGGTGCCCCGCTTGGAGACGGAGCAGTTGGCCTGCGCCAGGCTGAGGTCATGACCGGTCGCCTCGCGGAAATCGGCGCCCCGGAACCACTCGTGGAAGCTGCCGCGGTCGTCGGGGAAGACCTTGGGTTCCAGTACCCAAGCGCCCTCGATGCCCAGTGGTCGCACGTATCGATCCTCGCTCGCGTGGTGTCGGGTTACTTCTTGAGGGCCCGGCGAAGCCTGCCGGCCGCTCGGCGCAGGAACGTCGGTCCGCGACGGCGCGAGGCGGGCCTGCGCCGTCCGGGATCCTTGGCCGCCAGGTCGGCGGCCACGTCGGCGAGGTGCCTGACCTCGGCGTCGCCGCTCGCGGAGACGTCCAGGGCCAGCGGGAGTGTCACCGGCGCGCCGGCGTCGGCCGGCGGCAGCATGAGCCCCAGCTCCCACCGGCCGTCGCCCAGCTCACCGAGCGGCAGAGCGGCCCTCAGTTCGGCGGCCCGGCCGTCCGCATCGGCGGTCAGTGTGGCGGAGAGGCGCCGCGACCGGCCGGTCGCGGCGTTCGTCAGCTTCAGGGTCGCCTCGTTCTCGCCCCGGACGTGGAGCGGCAGGGCGACGGTGAGGCGGCCGGGGTCCGTGGTCACGGCGACGTCGGCGGGGGTGAGCCCGGCGAATTCGTACGCGATCCTGTCGGCGTGCTGGTCGACGTCGAGCGAGAGGTTGCCGTGCGGGTCGGTCCAGTACGGCAGGACCAGGTGGGCCGGGAAGCCGACGACGGCGGCGGCGCGTCCGCGGGCGGCCTCCTCGCTGCGCACGGAGCCGAGGCGGGTGTCCTTGGTCCAGCCGCAGGAAGTGATGCGGACGAAGACGTCCCAGATGCCCGCGTCCAGTCCGGCGCCGTTCGCCGCCGCCAGCGGGTCGATGCGGGAGGTGCCGCGCAGCACATGCCGGAAGTGCCCCGGCCGGCCCTTCACGGCGACCTTCTCCCGGGTGAACTCGACAGGCTGGAAGAACTCCGCGGCCATCGTGCGCTCCCGCACGACGAGGTCCACCTTGGACTTGGCCAGCGGGGCGGAGGTGTCCGAGCCGAGCTCGGCGATCGCGGCCAGGCTCTTCTTCGGCAGCGGCGGAACGAGCAGGTCCTTCTCGCCCTCGGCGCGGAAGGTGATGGGCTGACCGCCCGACTTGTACTCGGCGGTGAAGCCGACCGTCAGATTGCCGCCCTCCCAGCCGAGGCCGCCGAGGACGCCGGAGGCCTTGATGCCCGACTCCCACCGGGCGACCTCCTCGAGGTCGGCGAGCCGGCCGGCCACGATCAGGTCGGCGACGATCCGCTGCGTCGTCTGCAGACCGGCCGCGACACCGGGTCCGAAGCGCTCGACGACCACCTTGTGGATCTCGTCGAACAGCTCCCGGCGGTAGTCGGCGGGCAGCTTGAGCAGCCGCTGCCCGCGCATCCTCTCGACCATCTCGTTGCGCAGCCAGCGGCGGAAGAGGCGGTCGCGCAGCGGGCCGGGCTCGGTGAGCTCCTCCACGACGTCGAGGGCCTCGCGGAGGTTCTTGAAATAGCCGACCGGATCGAACCGCTGGAATCCCGCGTTCGAGGCGTCGTCGCGCTTGACGTGGTAGTAGCAGAGGTAGTCGCTGAGTACGGAGACGTTCTCGGCCCGCAGGTAGGCCTCCGTGACGAAGACGTGGTCCTCCAGGCGGCGGCGGCCCTCCATGTAGCGGAGGTCGTGCTGGTCCAGGAACGCCTTGCGGAACATCTTGTGCGGGGTGAGGCTGTCGATCAGCGGGGCGTTCTCGACGTTCGCGTACGGGCGGTTCTTGCGGAACAGCTCCCGCGGGACCGGGCGGCCCTTGCCGGCCATCTTGCCGACGACCACGTCGGCGTTGTGCTTCACGCCGTAGTTGTACATGCGTTCAAGCGCTTCGTCGCCGAGCCAGTCGTCGTTGTCCACGAACTGGATGTACTCGCCCTTGGCGGCAGCGATGCCGACGTTGCGCGGCTTGCCCGACCAGCCGGAGCCCTCCTGGTGCACGACGTGCATGTGGAGGTGCTCGGCCGCGAGCCGGTCCAGGCGTTCGGGTGTCTCGTCGGTGGAGCCGTCGTCGACGAAGATCGCTTCGTACTCGTCGGCCGGCAGGCTCTGGCGCAGAAGAGACGCGATGCAGTCCTCGATGTATGTGCCCGGGTTGTAGACCGGGATCACGACGCTCACCTTGATCGGCACGTGTCTTCTTCCGTCTCCGTTGCTGAATGACTTCGTGACGGCCTTCTCGTCCCTGTAGGGCACGCAGGCATGGCACCCGGCCCGCCGGGCGCCGCCACCGGTTCGACTACGTCCTGTACGACTTAACCTACTACATGTCGTAGAGAGCGGCCATCGAGACCCGCCGCCGTCGGCAGCGGCCCAAAAGCGCAGCTCACCGCCGATCAGGACGCGTCCCTGAACCGTGTAAGCCCGTGAGGACCGTCCTGCGCCGCATGGGGCGGAGCGCCGTTGTCAGTGCCGGCTGACACCATCCGATCATGACTGAAGAGTGTTTCAACTGGCACACATTCTTAAGACGTTGGCAGGAGGAATGGGTTCCACGCGCGGGCGAGGAATCGGACGAAGGGGAGACCGTCGTTCCCCCGGGCAGACCCGGGGCGGACGAGGAGGCGATCGCCGCGGCCGAGCAGCGGCTGGGGCGGCGGCTGCCTCCCTCGTACCGGGAGTTCCTGGCCGTGAGCGACGGCTGGCACGTCGACCAGATGGCCGGGATCTACCAGCTCGGGGGCGCGGCGGACATCGACTGGTTCCGCGATCCGTACGACATGACCTCGCTGTACGAGCAGAGTCTGGACGAGGACCCGTGCTACGAGGACGTCATGCTGGCCGGGATGTGGCAGCGGGCGCTGCGGCTGGACACGGAGTCCGACGCGTCGTACGCCCTGCTCGATCCGGGCGACCGCGGCCAGGACGGCGAGTGGGCGCTCTACGTCTACAAGGGGTGGAGCGGCGATCTGCCCGAGCGCTACCCGTCGTTCCGCGCGTACATGGAGGCCATGTACCGCGGCTTCCACGCCGACCGGGCGGAGCGGGCCGACTTCGTGAACGCCACCACGCGCGCCCAGGACACCCATGTCGACGAGGGGCGCCTGCTGGCCCTGCGCGGACAGTACGAGGCTGCCCTGGCTCTGCTCGAGGAGGCGGCCTCCTTCGGGCGGCCGGGCGGCGCCTACCTCCTGAACCAGCTTCGGCAGCTGATGGAGCCGCGCGTCTCGACGGGTTACGGCAACCTGGTGGCCGACCCCGCCTACCTGCCCGACGTCCTGCCCCTGGAGGCCTTGACGTCCACTCGCGCCGCGCGGCAGCCGGGCGGGGACGACTACTGGCTGAGGATGATGGCCGCCCGCGGCGTCGACCGGCGGAGCGCCGAGGCGGTGCTGACCTCGATGCTGGACGGCACCTATCAGTACGCGCCCGACGGGCCATGGGGCCGGGCCGTCGCCGAGGCCCGGGAGTCGGCCCGCTGGGGTGCGTCCGACGCCGCGTGGCGGGTGCTGCGGGCGGCGCTGCCGGGGTGGCAGGCCCCCGGCCCCTCGCTGATCGCGCCCATCGGACTCCTCGCCGATCCCGTCCTGGGAGAGCTGATCACCCCCGAGCGTGGGCGGGAAATCCTCGCCACGCCGCGGTCCGGACAGACGGGCCCCGCCCCCGAACCGGTGCCGGACCTCGACCCGCCTGGCCTGACCTGGCTCACGGAGTCCGAGCCGACCCGGCGAAGGATCGACGCATACCGCTGCGTCTGGGTCGAGGGCACCGCCCCTGCCGACCTGCCCACGCTCGTCGGGGAGGAAGGCGCCGAACTGAGCGCTCCCACGGATCCGCGCAGAGCGGCGTGGCGAGCGCCTCAGCCCCACGAGCGGGAGGGCGTGGAACTCTGGGAGGACCGTGCCGTGGTCGCCGTGGGCCGCACCGCCGAAGGGTGGGCCTTCGCCTTCGACGGCCACTCCCACCACCACCTCAACGACCGGTTCCTGTCCCCCGCACCGGTCGCCTCCTCCGCCGGGCGCGCGGTGGTGGTCTGGCGCGACCCGAGACCCTCGTCCCCGGACGGCCGCCCGGCCGCGTTTCACCTGTCGGTGGCCGAACAGGGCGTGGAAATCTATGCGTTCACCGTGCGCGGTACGGAGATCGACCGTTCCGGCACCATACCCGAGGCCCTGGACCCCGCACGGCTGTTTCGCCCGGAAGACGGTGAACTGGACGGGGAAGCGCGCATGTTGGAAGCCCTGCACACCGAACTCGGGCTCTCCCTCCCCCGCTTCGCACTGACCCGAGGCAAGCTCCCCACCTTCACCACCCGGTCCTGGACCCGCGCTCCGCGGAACGGCGAGTCGTTCGCCTACCTCGCGTTCGTGCGGCACAGGCCCTGAGCCCGGTGAGGCATGAAGGCCCCCTCAGCCACGCCGAGAGGGCCTTCATACAACGGTGGCCGGAACGGCCCTCAGGACAGGAGCTCGATGTACCCGTCGGTTCCATGCACGCGGATTCGCTGCCCGTCCCGGATCAGCCGGGTGGCCTGCTCCACCCCCACGACCGCGGGCAGGCCGTACTCCCGGGCGATCACCGCGCCATGGGTCATCAGACCGCCGACCTCGGTGACGAGACCCGAGATTCCGACGAACAACGGCGACCAACTGGGGTCCGTGAAGGGCGTGACCAGGATGTCGCCCGCCTCGAGATCCGCGTCCGCCATGTCCAGGATGACGCGCGCCCTTCCCTCGATCGTCCCGGCGGAGACCGGCAGACCGACGAGGGCACCGTCCGGCACGTCGTCACGTCGGTACGCCCCGGTGACGGCTTCGCCGTCCGAGGTGAGAACGCGGGGCGGTGTCAGCGTCTCGCACAACCGGAACGTGTCCTTACGCTGCTGGATGAGCAGGTCGTCCACCTGGTGACGGCGCACGGCCTCGTGGAACTCCTGGAAGGTGAGGTGGAAGACGTCTTCCCTGTCCCGCAACAGGCCGTCCTGCACCAGGCGTTCGGCCTCCTCCAACAAGGCCTGCTTGTAGACGAAGTAGCGGCTGACGATGCCGTACTTCGGGTACTCCCGGTACCCGATGAAGGTGCGGACCCGGTCGATCATCCGCTTCGCCTCGCCGGCCTTCTCCTCCCCGTCCGGCAGGGCACGCAGGCGTTCCAGCACGTCCTGTTCCTTCTGCAGCGCGGCCCGGCGCCCCTGCTCGAAACGCCGGTGGGCGGCGCCCGGTTCGAAGTTCCTGACGTTGTCGAGGATCACGGGCACGAGCGAGGTGGGACGCTCGCTCCACCGCGGCCTGGTGATGTCGATCTCGCCGACGCAGCGCATGCCGTACCGCTCGAGGTAGCCCTCGATGGCGTCGCGCGCCTCCGCCCCGCCCGGGAGCTTGGCCAGTTCGTCCAGGAACTCCTCGTCCTCGACGCCTTGCAGGAACCGGACCACCTCGGGATGCGGGCGGATCACGTCCGCGACGTCGAGGAGCTCCAGCCCCATCTCCGAGGTGACGTTGCCCGGGGCGGACAGGGTGAGGGTGTCAGCGGCGCTCTTCTCGCCGAGCCACGCCTCCAGGTTGTCGTTGAGCCACCACGTGGCCTCCATCCCCGCCATGATCGCCTGAATGTTGACCGGATCGCCGAGCGCTCTCTTGTGCTCCTCGAAGGCGTCCAGCAGGAAGTCGAACAGGGCCGGTCCGGTCTTCGTCCGGATGTCACGCTGCAGGGTGGCGACTGCCTCCCGGCTGCGCTCGATCAGTTCGGTGACGACGGCCGGATCGGTCTCGATCGGGGCGGGCGCGGTACGGGCCGGCGCCCCGCCGGGACCCTCGTCCGGAATGGAAGGGATGAAATCGTCGCGGTCGAGGACGGTCTCCAGCGCGTCCCTGATCAGCGGGTCGCCCCGCCCCATGACGTCCAGCAGGGCGGCCCGGCTCGCGGGCGAGGCGAGGCGCCGGGTGATGTCAACGAACAGCCTCCCGCCCGCCTCGTGCATCGGCACCATGGCCGTCAGCTGCCACATGGAGAGCCCCAGGGGCTT
Source organism: Streptomyces sp. NPDC057616 (assembly GCF_042800575.1). NCBI lineage: Bacteria > Bacillati > Actinomycetota > Actinomycetes > Kitasatosporales > Streptomycetaceae > Streptomyces > Streptomyces sp. NPDC057616. The sequence goes on along the minus strand of NZ_JBHVGU010000008.1, from coordinate 259,747 downwards.
CATGGGGTCCGTCATCATCTGCTGGTGGCCGACGGAGACGTAGACGTGATTCGCCTCGTCGCCGATCTCGGGGATGGGGAACAGCGTCGTGATCGGCCGGCTCTGCACGATGTGGAAGACGTCGTCGACCAGGCACCATTCGATGTCTTGCGGCCGGCCGAAGTGGGCCTCCAGCTGCCGTCCGAGATCGACGAGATCCACGACCTGGGCATCCGTCAGCGCCGGCTGCTCCTGCTGCTCGGCGTCGACCCCCGTCTCCCGCGTACCGCCGTCCGGCAGGGCGCGAACGGCACGCTGTTTGGCGGCGATCGTCCTGGCGACGACCTCACCGTCTCGCACCTTGAAGACGTCCGGGTTCACCAGGCCGGAGACCAGTGCCTCGCCGAGCCCGAAGCCGGCGTCCACCGTGGCGACCTTCCGGTTGCCCGTGACGGGGTCGGCCGTGAACAGGATGCCGGCCGCATTCGGGAAGACCATCCGCTGCACGACCACGGCCATGTGGACCGCCCGGTGGTCGATGCCGTTCTGCCGGCGGTAGACGACGGCCCGCTCGGTGAACAGCGAGGCCCAGCACCGGCTGATGTGCCGAAGAATCGCGGCCGGGCCTACGACGTTCAGGTACGTGTCCTGCTGCCCGGCGAAGGAGGCCGTCGGCAGGTCCTCCGCCGTCGCGCTGGACCGGACGGCGCAAGGAGTCTGCTCGCCGAGCCGGGAGAGCGCGCGCGCGATCGCGGCAGCGAGGTCGCCCGGGAGCGCAACCTCTTCGATGGACGACCGGATCTGCGCGCTGAGCGTGCGGACCGCTTCCCCGTCGTCCGGTGTCAGGCGCGACAACTGGTCGATCAGGTCCTCGATCGCCGGCGCTTCGGCCAAGATCCGGCGGAAGGCGTCGGTGGTCACGCAGAAGCCGCCCGGCACCTGGATGCCTTCGATCCGCGACAGGGCGCCGAGCTGCGCGCCCTTGCCGCCGACGACGGCGACCTGCGTCTCGTCGACCTCCCGCAGATCCACCACGTACTGCCCGTTCATCGCGCCACCTCCGAGACAGTCGTGTTCCGTTGCCCTGCTCCGGCCGATCGAATGTCCGCCACCTCCAGCTCCGTCGCGCTTCTTGCCGCGCACACTCTCATTTCCTGTCCCCCGTACGTCTTACGCACGTCGTGCCCTCATTCCCCCAGGTAGTGGCGTCGGGCGACGATTCTGCGACGGGACCCGGGCCTTGCCGCAAGCCCCCCAGTGCGCTATACGTTAAGAAGGGCAAGGAGATGACTCCTTGCCCTTCGTGTTTGCCGCGTGCTCTGTGCTCGCTTGTCAGCTGGAGTCGCGCGGTTCGCCGTCCTTCGCCAGAGCCTCGGCGGCCTGGCTCGTGTGCTCCCGGAAACGCCGCAGATACGACCGCGCCATGGGCCCCGGCGGCACACCTCGGGCGAACGCCCGCATGTTGCGTTCGCCCGCGTTGTAGCCCAAGGCCAGCAACTCGTCGCGGGTGTAGCGGCGCTGATGCCGCTCGGGAAGAGCCTTGTCGAGGTCCTTCAGGTACAGGGCCGCGGCATGGATGGCGAAGGCGGGATCGTCACGAAGGTCGTGCCACCCCTTCTCCAGACCGTACGTACGCCGGATCTGCTCGAAGGTGGCCCGGTGCATGTTCGCGACGCCGAAGGAGGCCCCGGGCTTCCACCACTGCCACAACCGCTCCAGCAACGGGTGATGAGGTTTGTACGCCTCGTTGTGCAGCACCGTCATCACGAGCAGGGGCGATACGCCGGTGACCTCCGCGCTGCGCGCAACGCAGCCGGCGTAGTCGGCCGGATCGTAGCGGCCGGGCCGCAACGGAGGAGTGCGGGCCTCACCGCCGCCCGACCCCTCGGGCCCCGGACGCGAAACCGCCGTCGACGGATCACCCATCTCCACCCACCACTCCCCTGCCGTCGTGCTCGCCCGAACCGTGAACCGTCCACGATCGTCTAAGGCACGTGCCCGCGCGACCCGACCTCAATCCAGGAGCGGGTCGTCAAGGGTTACGGGCTACCGCCCACGCGGGGCGAGTGGCAAGGTCTTGTCGGACCGGCCGTGCCGGACGTCGTCGTGGAGGCGCCATGAGAACGAGCATGTGGCCGTGGTTCTGCGCCTGGTTCCTCGTCGGCGCCCTGGCCTCGTTCGGAATGCTGACCATCCTCACCGTCGGCGCCCTCCTGCTCGCCGTCGCCCTGGGGACGGCCGTGTTCCTCGCCACCCGGCGCGGCAGCCGGGCGGGACGTGCGGGTCTGCTTTCCGGGCTCGGTGTGCCCCTGCTCTACGTGGCCTTCCTCAACCGGGAGGGCCCGGGCACCGTCTGCACCACGACGCCGACCGGCCAGTCGTGCGTGGACGAGTACAGCCCCTGGGGTTGGCTGGCCGCCGGTGCGGTCCTCCTCGTGGCCGGAATCGTCCTCGGCATGGTCCTGCGACGCAGACCACCCCTCCACTGAGACCTAGGCATCTCGCTTCTTCCAGTCGTCGATCCATTCAGCGGTCACCAAGGCGACTTTCGTGCCTGCCGGATGAGGAGAGGCAATGGACCGGAGCATGCCTCGCCGAATGCGGCGGGATTCACCCGGAGGCGGTTCGCTGTCCGCCACCTGGACCACTTCGCAGGTCGACTCCCCGGGGCCGCCGAGCAGGCAGTACGCACCCGGCCTGAGCGCTTGCGCCGACGCCGAGACGGAGAGCTCCTCGGACCGCATGTTCTGGATCGGCTCCGTGAGGAATAGGGGAAGTTCCTCCGTGTCCACTCGGATCAAGTAGCCCCCGCGCGGATTCTTCGTCGCCCTCGTCGTCGTCCACGGAAACGTATGTGGCACGCGCCGGCCGGGAAAGCCGCCACTTCCGGAACTTCATGGCTCATTGTCCCAACACAAGTTCCCAGTACATACGTAGGGGTCGCCACGCCGACGCGACGCGCTTCCAAAATGCCAAGAAATGCTTCATCGTGAATATGCCAGGTGCGTGTCCTGCTCGCCCGCGGCCCCAGCCCCCGGCCCTCGGCTCAACCTGCCATGCGGCGGAGAAGGAAAAGAGGTTCTCGGGTGCACACCGATGATCGCGGGAAGCCAGAGTTAGATGCACTCGTCACCGGCCAGATGAGCCTTGGCGAAGGCGCCTTGTACACATGCGACGTTCAGATGCGGTTCAGTCCCGATGACCCCCTCGTGGTCCGCCTGTCGGCGTCTCATATGGATCCGTTCAAGTCCGGGCTTCACTGCGGACTGTGCGTCGTGTCGCGCGATCTGCTCCGCGCCGGACTCGACGGCCCCGCCGGGATCGGCAAGGTGCACGTCATGCCGGTGGTCCTGCCCGACCGGCCGCTGCAGGTGGCCGTCCTGATCCGCGGCCCGGGGCAGGAGTTGAAGGTCGTACTGGATCATCAGGCGGTTCTGCTGTACCTGAAACGCACGGACGCGATCGTGCCGTTCGGGAAGGAGACCGCGGCCATCGACATCGACCGGGAGATCGACCAACTCCTGGGGGAAGACGACTGATTCGGCACACTGAGTGCCGGCGCGGCGCCCACCGCCGCCCAGGCTGTGACCGCCGCGCCATCACGTCCCCAGTCATGGCTTATGGCCTCAAATACCCTTCCGCGAGCCGAGGTTGACGCCGGTTCGCCCGGAGGAGGATCATCCACGTTCGACGTGGCGACGGCGTGGTTCCGCCGGGCTCGCAGCCGTGCGCGCCCCGGCCGGCCGATCCCACTCAGGTGATTCTCTTCTGCTTCGGGGACTACTTCATGACCACTAGACATGCCGGACGCGGAGACGCGTCGCGGCGCCGCCGGACGCTGCTGGCCGCGAGCGCCGCACTGGTCGTCGCGGGGGCGATGGCCGTTCCGGTGACCGCACTTGCGACGGATGACACCGGCTCCTCGACGACCGGACTCGAACAGGACTTCGCTGCCGCCGCCGACCAGTACGACGTCCCACGCCAGGTGCTCATGGCCGTGGCCTACCAGGAGTCCGCCTGGGAGACGCACGCCGGGCAGCACAGCACGGACGGCGGCTACGGTCCGATGCACCTGACGGACGTCACCCCCGCCATGCTGGCCGGCGGCGACGCGGGCGCGGCGGGCCGCGGGGATCTGGCCACCATGGCCGCGGACCCGGCGCTGCACACCCTCCAGGCCGCAGCGAAGCTCACCGGCCTGTCCCCCAAGGAGCTGCGTACCGACCCGTCCGCGAACATCCGTGGCGGCGCGGCGCTGATCGCCTCGTACCAGAAGAAGGCCACCGGCGAGACCTCCGCCGAACCCGCCAACTGGTACGGGGCCGTGGCCCGGTACAGCCAGTCCACCCGGCGCCAGGGTGCCGCGGCCTTCGCCGACCGGGTCTTCGCCACGCTGAAGAAGGGCGCCGCCCGCACCACGGCTGACGGCGAGCACGTGACCCTCAAGGCCGACGGTGATGTCCGCCCGGCCACCGGCCAGTTGGCCGCGCTGCGTCTGAAGTCCGCGGCCGCCACGGACGTCGAGTGCCCGGCCGCCGTCGACTGCACCTTCGTCCCGGCGTCGCCGTCCAACGGGCAGGTCTCCAACCGCCCCGCCAACGGCATCCGTATCGACTCCATCGTCATCCACGACACGGAGAGCTCCTACGACGCCGCCATCTCCACCTTCCAGACGGCGGGCGGCAGCGCCGCGCACTACGTCATGCGGTCCTCGGACGGCGCGGTGACGCAGATGGTGCCGACGAAGGACCTGGCCTTCCACGCGGGCAACTACTCCACCAACATGCACTCGATCGGCATCGAGCACGAGGGCTACGCGGCCCACGGTGCAACCTGGTACACGGAGGCCCAGTACGAGGCCACGGCCGATCTGGTGAAGTACCTGGCCGACCGCTTCGACATCCCGCTGGACCGCGAGCACATCATCGGCCACGACAACGTTGCCGGGCCGAACTCGTCGCTCGTCGCGGGCATGCACTGGGACCCGGGCCCGTACTGGGACTGGAACCACTTCATGAAGCTGCTCGGTGTGGGCACGGGACGGCACGGCGTCGGTCCCGTCGGCTCGGTCGTCACCATCGCTCCCCGCTTCGACGACAACCAGCAGACGGTGCAGATCTGCCCCTCCGACGATCCCACCGGCGCCACCACGGCGTGCACCGAGACCACGCAGGCGTCGAACTTCGTCCCGCTGCGCACCGCTCCCAGCGACACCGCCCCGCTCTTCGGCGACCAGGCGGTCCACCCGGGAGGGGCCGGCACGGACCGGATCAACGACTGGGGCAGCACCGCTCAGGCGGGCCAGCAGTTCGTGGTGGCCGACCAGGACGGCGACTGGACCGCCATCTGGTACAGCGGCGCGAAGGTGTGGTTCTTCAACCCGCACGGCTGCAACACGGTCCCGGCGCACGGCGTGCAGGTGATCAAGGCCGCGGGCACCTCCCCGGTGGCGGTCTACGGTTCGAGCTACCCCGACGCCTCCGAGTACCCGTCGGGTCTGTCCCCGTCGACCCAGGCGCCGCTGAGCATGTACACCGTCCCGGCCGGCCAGGCCTACGTCGCCACCCGGCCCCCGGCCCTCACGGACGACTTCTTCCCCTCCAGCGGCAAGGTCGTCACCGGCGCCAAGCCGATGTACACCATCCAGTACAACCACCGGGTCGTCCTGGTCTACGCCTCGGCGGTCACGGCAGAGGACATGTGACACAGCAGAACGCGCCGGGCACATCAGTGCCCGGCGCGTTCTTTTTTCGGGCGACGGCTAAGGCGCGTGCTGCACGACGGTGCGGGGCTCGGCCGTCACGAGCGGGCGGAGCGCGCCGCGGTCCAGGGACGCGACCAGCGGCGCGGCCCAGCGGCGCAGCGCGAGGCTGGTGCCGTAGGCGATGGGCAGGGCGAGGAGCGCGGAGGCCAGTACGTCGTGCGGGTAGTGGTCGCCGACGTAGACCCGGGAGAAGCCCTCGACGACGGCGAACACCGCGGCGATGGCGCTGAGTCGGCGGTCCAGCAGGAAGAGGGCGGCCACGGTGGCGGCGCCCACCGTGGCGTGTCCGCTGGGCAGGGCGTAGTCGGACGGCGCCGGACAGGCGTCGACCAGGTACGCGTGGGGCATCGACCGGCACGGCCGGGCCTCCGCCACGACCTTCTTGACCACCTCGGCGGCGGCGAAGGCGACCACGACCGCGACCGGCGCGGCCAGGGCGAGGGTCATGGCGGCGGTGCCGCGGCGACGGGCCTTCCACCAGCCGATCAGCATGAGCACCGCGAACACGCCCAGGCCGAGGTTGGTCCACACCTCCATGGGAGTGTTCAGCCACTTGGTGTCGCGGGCGAAGTCCGTGATGGAGGTGAACAACGAGCCGTCGACATGGGACCCGTCGAAGGCCAGTTGCGCGGTGGCGGCCGCGGTCATGGGCATGTCCTTCCGTAGCGACGAGGCGCCACGGACGGCCGGGCACCTCCGGCCCGTCCCCACACACGCGATGGCATGCCGATGACATCGTGGTGAATCGGCGGTGGCCGTCAGCCCAATCTACTACAAGTAGTAGAAGTAAGCCGACGGCCTGGTGGCGACCCTCCTCACAGCACGCCGCTGCGGTGGATGGGTGACCCGGTGCCGGTCAGGGGAACGCCGCTGCCTCCCCGCCGCGTCGCGACGATCTCCGCCGCGATCGACAGTGCCGTCTCCTCGGGGGTACGGCCCCCGAGGTCGAGGCCGATCGGCGAGCGCAGGCGCGCCGACTCGGCCTGCGTCACGCCAGCTTCACCGAGGCGCCGGAGGCGGTCGACGTGGGTGCGCCGCGAGCCCATCGCGCCCACGAACGCCACCGGCAGCCGCAGCGCGACCTCCAGGAGGGGAATGTCGAACTTGGCGTCGTGGGTGAGCACGCACAGCACGGTGCGGGCGTCGGTCGCGGTGTTGCGGAGGTAGCGGTGCGGCCAGTCCACGACCACGTCGTCGGCCTCCGGAAAACGCGCCCGCGTGGTGAAGACGGGCCGTGCGTCGCACACGGTGACGTGGTAGCCGAGGAACTTGCCCGCCCGCACCAGCGCCGCCGCGAAGTCGACCGCACCGAAGATGATCATCCGAGGCGGCGGCACGCTCGCTTCGACCAGCACGGTGAGTCCGCCGGGGCAGTGCGAGCCGTCCTCCGACACCTCGATCGTCCCCGTGCGGCCCGCGTCGAGCGCCGCCTGGGCCTCGGCGGCGGTCGTACGGTCGAGGTCCGCGTCACCGCCGAGCGTGCCGTCGAACGAGCCGTCGGCATGCACGAGCAGGCCCGCGCCCAGGTAGGACTCCGGGCCGCGCACGACGCGGGCGAGGGCGACCGCCTCGCCCTTGGCCGCGAGGTCCACCGCCGTGCGCACCAAGGCCCTCAGCGGCGCGCCCACGGGCAGTGGCGTGACGATGACGTCGAGGACCCCGCCGCAGGTCAGCCCCACGGCGAAGGCGTCCTCATCGCTGTAGCCGAACCGCTCGACCACGCTCCGGCCGCTCTGCAGCGCCCGCTCGCACAACTCGTAGACCGCCCCCTCGACGCAGCCGCCGGACACCGATCCGATGACGGTGCCCTCCTCGTCGACGGCGAGCGAGGCGCCGGGCCCGCGAGGAGCGCTGCCGCCGACGGCCACCACGGTGGCGACGGCCAGCTCGCGCTCCTCCCCCAGCCAGCGGTTCAGATCCGGTACGAGATCAAGCACCGTTGCCCGCCGTGAGAATGCGGTCCGGGCGGATGGGCAGGCTGCGGTGCCGCACACCGGTCGCGTGCCAGACGGCGTTGGCGACGGCGGCCGCCGCCCCGACGATGCCGATCTCTCCGATGCCCTTGATGCCGACGGGGTCCTCGGGATCGGGATCATCCACCCAGTCCGCCTCGATGTGCGGGACGTCGGCGTGCGTGGCCACGTGGTAGCCCGCCAGGTCGGCACCCACGGGACCGCCGAAGTGCCCGTCGCGCGCGGCCTCTTCGTGCAGGGCCATGGAGATGCCCCAGATCATGCCGCCGGTGAACTGGCCTCGTGCGGTGAGGGGGTTGACGATGCGCCCGGCGGCGAAGATGCCGAGCATGCGCCGTACGCGTACCTCGCCCGTGGCCGGGTCGACGGCGACCTCGGCGAACTGGGCGCCGAAGGAGTGGCGTTCCTTGCGGGCGAGCGCGGCGATGGCTTCGGTGGTGTCGGAGCGCACGGTGATGCCCTGGGCGGGGATCTCCATGCCCGGCACCAGCCGTTCGCGCAGTTCGCTCGCGGCCGCGGTGACGGCCCAGGACCAGGAGCGGGTGCCCATGGAACCGCCGGCGATCATCGCCGGCCCGAAGGCGCTGTCGCCGATCCGCACCCGGACACGGTCGGTGGGGACGTCGAGGGCGTCGGCCGCGACGAGCGTGAGTGCGGTACGGGCACCGGTGCCGATGTCCGCGGCGGCGATACGGACGGTGAAGCCGCCGTCGGCCTCCGCGGTGATCGTGGCGGTCGACGGAGCGGCGCCGGCGCCGAAGGACGCGCCCGCGGTACCGGTGCCCAGCAGCCAGCGTCCGTCGCGGCGCACACCGGGCCGGGGGTCGCGCTCGGCCCAGCCGAAGCGGCGGGCGCCCTCCTCGAAGCAGGCCCGCAGATTGCGGGCGGCGAACGGCAGGCCCGAGACCGGGCCCTTGTCCGGCTCGTTGCGCAGACGCAGCTCGATGGGGTCGATGCCGGCCTTCTCGGCGAGTTCGTCGAGCGCGGCCTCCAGGGCGAAGGACCCCGGCGCCTCGCCCGGGGCGCGCATCCAGGTCGGGCTGGGCGTGTCGAGCCGTACGACCTTGTTCTCCGTGTGGTGGGCGTCCGCGTCGTACATCACGCGGGCCACGCCCGCGCTCGGTTCCACGAACTCGTACACGGTGGAGGTGCGGCTGAGGGAGCGGTGGTCCAGGGCACGCAGCCGCCCGTCGGCGTCGGCACCCAGGCGGACCCACTGGATGGTGGGACTGCGGTGGCCGGCCAGCGTGAACATCTGACGGCGTGTCAATACCACGCGTACCGGGCGCTGGAGGACCGTGGCCGCCATGACGGCCGCGACCTGGTGGGCGCGCACGCCCTTGCTGCCGAAGCCTCCACCGACGTGTTCGGAACGCACCCGCACGGACTCCGGGTCCAGGGAGAAGAGGTTCGCGAGCTCGCCGACGACCCAGGTGGCGCCCTGGTTGGAGTCGATCAGCTCCAGGCGGCCGTCGTCCCAACGGGCCGTGGCCGCGTGGGGTTCCATCGGGTGGTGGTGCTCTTCCGGCGTGGTGTACTCGGCGTCCAGCACGAACGCGGAGGCGGCGAGTTCGGCCTCCAGGTCCCCCTTGTCCGTGACGGCGGGCATGTGGCCGTCCACGGGGTAGGCCCTGGTGTCCGCGCCGCTGAACTCGACGTCATGAGGCCGCTGTTCGTAGTGGACGACCAGCGCCTCGGCGGCCTCACGGGCCTGTTCGGAGGTCTCGGCGACGACCAGCGCCACCGGCCAACCGGCGTGCGGCACCTCGTCGTTCTGGAAGACGGCGCAGGTCGGATCGGGCTTGGTGCCCAGCAGGCCGACGAAGTCGGTCGTCAGGCGCGGGGCGTTGCCGTGGTGCAGGACGGCGAGCACGCCGGCCATCTCGAGGACGGGTTCGGTGTCGATCTTCTCGATACGGCCGCGCGCCACGGTGGACAGCACCAGCCAGCCGTGCGCAAGGTGGGCGAAGGGGACCTCCCCCGCGTAGCGGGCCGCTCCGGTGACCTTGTCGCGGCCTTCGACGCGGATGTGCTCCCGGCCGACGGCGCGGATCGCCGTGGGCGTCACGGTGGTCGTGGTCATCGGTTGGCCTCCTCGGCGAGTTCGCTCAGCACGGCCACCGTCAGATTCCGCATCAAGGTCACCTTGTACTCGTTGTGCGCCAGCGGCCGGGCCGCGGCCAGTTCCGCGTCCGCGGCGGCCGCGAAGGCGTCGGCATCGGCGCGGGCACCGGTGAGAACGCGTTCGGCCGCGCGCGCCCGCCACGGACGCGAGGCGACCGCGCCGTACGCCAGACGGACGTCGTGCACCGCGCCGTCGCGGACGTCGAGCGCCGCCGCGACCGAGCCGATGGCGAAGGCGTACGAGGCGCGCTCGCGCACCTTGCGGTAGCGGGAGTGGGCGGCGACCGGCGTCGCCGGCAGGCTGACGTGGGTGATCAAGGCACCGGGCGGCAGGGCGGTCTCGCGGTGCGGGGTCTCGCCGACGGGCAGGTAGAACCATCCGATCGGCAGTGCGTCCGGCCCGTCGGCGGTCTCGAAGTGCACGACGCCGTCGAGGGCGGCCAGGGCGACGCCCATGTCCGAGGGGTGTACGGCCACGCAGTGCTCGGAGGCGCCGAGGACGGCGTGGTTGTGGTGCTCGCCCCTGATCGCGGCGCAACCGCTGCCGGGGGTGCGCTTGTTGCACGGCTTGGACAGGTCGGTGAAGTAGGCGCACCGCGTGCGCTGCAGGAGGTTGCCGCCGACCGTGGCCATGTTGCGCAGCTGCCCGGAGGCTCCGGCCAGGACCGCCTGCGCCAGCATCGGGTAGCGGCGCCGTACTTCGGGGTGGGCGGCGAGGTCGCTGTTGGTGACGGTCGCGCCGATGCGCAGTCCGCCGTCCGCTTCGGTCTCGATCAGGTCCAAGGGCAGCTCGCGTACGTCCACGAGCCGGGTGGGCCGCTCGACGCCGCTCTTCATCAGGTCGACGAGGTTGGTCCCGCCGGCCAGGAACCGGGCTTCGGGATCGGCGTCGAGCAGCGCGACCGCTCCCGACACGTCGGAGGCCTTCTCGTAGGAGAACTCCCTCATACCGCCTGCTCCTTCGTGTTGGGCTCGGTGCCGGCCGCAGGTGCGGCGGGCGTCTCGGCGGCCTGGGCGACGGCTTCGACGATCGACGCGTAGGCGGCGCAGCGGCACAGGTTGCCGCTCATCCGCTCACGTATCTCGTCGACGGTGAGCGGCGGTGGCCCGGCCTCCGGCCGGACGTCGTCCGTCGCGGCGCTCGGCCACCCGGCGGCATGCTCCGCCAGCGCGCCGATCGCCGAACAGATCTGTCCCGGCGTGCAGTAGCCGCACTGGTAGCCGTCCCGTTCGAGGAACGCCTGCTGGACGGGGTGCAGTTGCTCGCCGTCCGCCACGCCTTCGATGGTGGTGATGTCGCGCCCTTCGGCGGCGACCGCGAACTGCAGGCAGGACACGGTCCTGCGGCCGTCGACCAGCACGGTGCAGGCACCGCACTGTCCCTGGTCGCAGCCCTTCTTGGTGCCGGTCAGATCGAGACGCTCGCGCAGGGCGTCGAGGAGGGTGGTGCGGTGGTCGACGGGCAGTGTGAACTTCTCACCGTTGATGTGCAGGGTGATGACGCTGGACGTCGAAAAGGCCATGAGCCACTTCTTTCGCAATTCTTTCGCAGCGGAGCCGAGCGCGGTTCTTTGACGACGGAGTGGGTGGGGGGTGAGTCCCGCTCGGGGCATGTGCGCGGCACCGAGTGACGGCGGACGCGGGCTGCCGTACGGTCGCGAGCAGGGCTATGGTGGAGACAACCGGACAAGTGTCCGTTACACAGCAACGTAGCGGACGGCTGTCCGCTTAGCAAGGACGGGTTTCGATCGCGGGCCCGTGAGGAGTGACGAGTGCGGCACAACAACAACCCACCCCTGCGCTCGGACGCGCAGCGCAACCGTGAGCGCATTCTCGACGTCGCCCTGGCCGAACTCACCCGCTGCCCGGACGTCCCCCTGAGCGCGATCGCCAAGAAGGCGGGCGTCGGGCAGGGCACGTTCTACCGCAACTTCCCCAACCGCGAGGCACTCGTCCTGGAGATCTACCGCCACGAGATGCAGCAGGTGGCCGACAACGCGACCCAGCTCCTCGAACAGCTGCCGCCGCAGCGGGCGTTGCGGACGTGGATGGACCGGCTGGCCGAGTTCGCCATGACGAAGGCGGGCCTGGCCGACGCGATCCGCCTGGCCACCAGCGCGCCGGGCAGCCCCGCCAAGCCGACCCACACCCCCGTCACCGATGCGGCCGAACTCCTCCTTCGCGCCAACGAGGACGCGGGCACCATCCGCCCCGGGGTGACCCCCGAGGACTTCATGCTCGCCATCGCCGGCCTGTGGCAGATGACCCCGGCCGACGACTGGCGGCCCCGCGCCACGCGCCTCCTCGACCTCGTCATGGACGGCCTGCAGGCCGGGGCACCTCGCCCCTGAACCTCCACATCCCACTGATCACGCTGTTCACGGCAGGAGAACTGCCGTGCCAGGTGGTCCGCACGGTGGAGTGCGGGTTGGCCCAGCGGCGGAGGAGGGTGCGCCTGAGGGCTGACGCGGTGGGATGTCCGGCCGCCGGAGCATGGGGACTCCGGCGGAGGGAGACGTGGTGGAGCGATGGGACCGGATCGGGCGTACGGCGGCGTACGGGGCGGCGGCGTCCCTCGTGCCGTATCTGGTGATCAAGGTGTCGTGGGTGGTCGGCTCGCTGCTGGGGCTGCTGCCGGTGGGGCGGGGGTTCAGCCTCGGCGGGTGGCTGGTGCTCAACACCCTCACGATCGGCATGGCGGCGGCCGGGATCACGCTGGGGCTGGCGCTGGTGCGGCCGTGGGGGATGCGGATTCCCGGCCGGCTGGTGGGCTTCGTCGCCTGGGTCGGGTCGGGGTTCCTGGTGTCGATCCTGCCATTCCTGCTCGTCAGCGCGCTGATCCACTCCGCGTCGGGCAGTTCGGGAGGCTCGGGGAGCGCGAACGGTGACGCGGCGATGCCGGGATGGGAAGCCGTGCTGCTCCAGTGCAGCTTCGTGGGAACCGGCATCGGCCTGGCGATGGCACTTCCCGCCTACCTGTGGCGGCGCTGGCCGCACGCCCTGCGCCGGCCGCAGCGCCCCCGCGCTTCGCCGGGACCGCTGTGGCCGGCCGTGACCGGTACCGCCACCGGCCTGGCCTGGCTCTACTGGGCGGCCGGCGGCCCCCTCGGCATCGCCCACCGCGACGAGCGGCCGGCCGACTGGCATGTGCTGGTCGGGGTCAGCGCATGCTGGGCTCTCGCCGCGTGTACCGCCGTACCGGCACTGATCCGGAACCGGTCGGCCCGGCTGCCGTATCCGCTCCTGCTCGCCGTGGCGTGGCTGGGATCGGGGTCGATGTTCGCGTGGAGCGGCTGGCGGCTGCCGGCCACCATCTACGTGGCAGTGGCGCAGCCGAGCGACGTCAGCTACCCGGAGAACGTCGCGGTCGCCGTGACCCTGCATGTCATCGCCGTGGTGACGGGGGCGGGGATCATTCGGGCGCTGATACGTGGTGACCGTGGGCGTCGGGCGAGCGTGCCCGACAGGGGCGGGCAGGCAGCCGAGCGAGTGTGAGGGCTTGGCGGGTGGCCGCCCGTGATCGGAGGTCAATGGAGGAACGCTCGGAGGTCGCATCGCGTGTCGCCGACAGTGAGGCGGGCACTCGCCCCTAGGGACCATCGCACAGCGCAACGCTGGCCAAGGAAGCCGCCGGGACTCTCGAAGGGGGTCGGCCGATGGCGACGACGGGCCGCTCGACCGCACGGCTGTGGAGGTGGCGGAGGAATCCGCTGCGCCGACGTGTCGACGTCGTGGAAGCGTGGATCATTCTCGTGGCGTGGCTGTGCGCCATCGCCGGTGGGCTGGCGGCGGCCTGGGTGGCGGGAAGCAGGGCCGACGCGGGCTACGACCGGATGCGGGCCGCACGCCATCCGGTCCCGGCGGTCGTGGTGAAACCCGCCGACTCCCAAGCCACCACCGGTCCGGCGGGCCATCGACGGGTACAGGCGACGGTCCGCTGGACGGGCGCAGACGGGCACACGTACACCGGCATCACCCAGGTGAAGTCGGGTGTCTCCCCGGGAGACCGGATCAGGGTGTGGACCAACGCGCGGAACCAGCTCACGGCCGAGCCCCTGTCCCCCACGAACGCGATGTTCCAGTCCGCCATGGTCGGACTCACGGCCGCGGGCGGAACAGGTGTGGTCGTCCTGCTCGGCATACAGGGACTGCAGGCGGGCCTGGGCCGGCGCCGGATGCACCTGTGGGCCGACGACTGGGAGCGGGCGGACAGGAGGTGGGGCGGAACCATCGTGTGAGTGACGGCGCACGAACGTGTGCCGCCGGCCCGGCCCAGGATTAGGCTGTTGCAGTCTGCAATGGCCGACGTGGATGCCGCGGCCGTACCGCCCCGCCCGCCCTCACGCCTGGCCGCGAACGAGCCGCGCCGATGTCCGTCGGCCGCGGCACCGGTGGGTGAACCTGAGAACTTGTCGCAACTCTCGAGCGGCGTTATGACGGAAAAAGCGCATGACGGGACAAACCGCATGAAGTGACTGACCGCATGACGTGACTAACCGCGCTTCGGTGTGGCGCACGACCGCACATCGGGAGGATCACATGGCCGTAGAGATCCAGCCCCTGCTCAAGCCCTCACGGCTCAGGCGCCGCGGTGGGTTGTGGGGCGAGTGTCTGGCGGAGTTCCTCGGAACCTTCGTCCTGATCGCCTTTGGTTGCGGTGTGGTGGCGATGGCGGTCGCCGCGCTGCCGGGGTCGGGCCGTACGTCAGGTCCGACGACGTTCTTCATCAGCGCCGGGGACTGGCTGCTGATCACCTGGGGCTGGGCGATGGCGGTCGTCTTCGGCGTCTACGTCGCCGGCGGTGTGAGCGGCGCGCACATCAACCCCGCGGTGACGCTGGCCTTCGCGGTCCGCCGCAAGTTCCCCTGGGTCAAGGTCGTGCCCTACTGGATCTCCCAGCTCATCGGGGCGTTCGCCGGGGCCGCGCTCGTCTACGCCGTCTACCACGACGCGATCAACACCTTCGACCACGCCATGAAGGGCCCCAAGACCAACGGGCACACCCTCGCCTCGTTCTCCATCTTCGGCACCTTCCCGGCGCCCTACTTCCACGGCGGCATCTGGGGACCGCTGATCGACCAGATCGTCGGCACAGCCTTCCTGGTGCTGCTGGTCGTCGCGCTCATCGACCTGCGCAACACGGCCGTCAAGGCGAACCTCGGACCACTGCTGGTCGGCTTCGCCGTGGCGGCGATCGGCATGTCCTTCGGCGCGAACGCCGGATACGCCATCAACCCGGCCCGTGACCTGGGCCCGCGCCTGTTCACCTGGGCCGCCGGCTGGCAGGACCTGGCCATGCCGGGCACCTTGTCCGGCGCCTTCAGCAACTACTTCTGGATACCCATCGTCGGCCCCCTGGTCGGCGGGGTGATCGGCGTGCTGGTCTACGACCTGTTCATCGGCGACGTCCTGCACATCCGCGCCCAGAAGGCCGAACCACCGGAACCCGGCCGGACGAGGCCGGTCACCACGGCGGACGAGGAGTAGCGCGAGCCCTGTGACGCCGGTGGTCACTCAGCTGCCCGGCCGCCGGCTCGCGAGCCGGTAGAGCAGGTAGGTGAGCCCGAGGATGAAGTCGGCCGCCACCCAGAATCCGACGATGAGGCCGACACCGATCGTGGTGCCCACGTCGCCGACGTCTTCGCACGTCTTCAGGGCGTCGCCGGTCATCCCCTTGCACGAGTCGGGCGTGCCGCCCCCACTCGCGATACCTGAGATCACCCACAGCAGGAACAGGATCTGGACCCCGAGGAAGAACCACAGGAACACCCGGCGCCGCTTCTTGGGCGGTGGTGCCTCAGTACTCCCCTGTGAGGGCGGGCCCGGCGCAGGGCCTTGTGGAGGCGCCGACCAGGCGGGCGGCAGTGGCGGCGGCGTCGCTGCCGGTGTCGGTGTCGGTGTCGGTGTCGGTGTTGACGGCGGCGGTGGTGCTGGCGCGTCCCCATTCCCTGGTCCCCATGTCTGCTGGGGCGGCGTCTTCTCGTGGCGATCGCGGTGGGCGTCCATGTCCACGCCTCTCCTGGTGCTCCTCATCCCATCGTGCGCCGGGAGACCGGGTGGTGGGGGCGGGGGGTGGGGGGAGGGGCCCTATATCTACCCCCCCACCCCCTCGGGTGGTGGGGAGGCAGGGAGCGAGGGGGTGTCCCT